>SHOI01000060.1 GCA_004294855.1 Sphaerochaeta sp.
AAGGTCGTTTTGTCTTCCCGGATGAAGCCGAGGTGTTCGTAGAAGCCGAGGCTTGCCACCTGGGCGTTGATGTAGATCGTTCCGGTGACTTTGCTCAAGGCCGCTTTCACCAGGAGCTCGCCGTAGCCTTTTTTGCGGTAGGCGGGCAGGACTGCGATCCGTTCCAGCTTCATGCCTTTGTCGGTCTTCCGGATCCTGGTCGTTCCGACGGGTATGTTTTTATCAAACAGCAGGAGGTGGCTACAGGAGCCGTCCTGCCCGTCGAAGTCGATCGCTTCGGGAACGCCCTGGCCTTCGACGAACACGACTCTTCTGATCGCCTGGCAGTGGAGGAGGTAGGAAGGGTGGTCGTCACCCTTTTGGAGGTAGTAGATCGTGACGCTCATGAGTGGGAGTGTACAAAGGTGGGGCGGGTTCAGTCAATTCGCTTGAAGAGGTAGATCCGCGAACCGAAGTCCCCCAGAACCCTTGTCATCGAATCATAGCCGGTGCCGCCGAACTGCTGGTTCAGCTTGATCCCTCCGAAAGCGATCTGCTCGCCGCTGAGACGGTAGTGCTCGACCTCGCTGTCAAGGGAGAGCGCCTTGCTGATCGTCTCCTGGGCGATGCCGCCTTCGGTGATGTGGACCGGGGAGACCATGTTGAGCAGGTCGCCGAACACCTTGATGTCGATCTTCTGCTGTCGGGGGAACACCTCGTACGTCGCGTTGAGATCGACCGCATGGACTCGAAGGATGTCGCCTCCGGGGTTGGCCCGGTTCAGCTTCTGGGCGAACAGGACCAGCAGTTCGCTCCTGTCCTTGGAAGCGACCGCCCAGACCACCTGGTTGGAGGCGCTGTTCGCAAGCTTGATGCGGGTGAAGGTTCCGTACTGCAGGATCGAGCGGTGGGCCTTGTAGAAGGCGATCTGGGCCTTGATGGCCTCCTTCTGCTGGCGGTTCAGCGAGGTGACGTCCAGTTCATAGCCGAGCACTCCGAACGCCGCGACGTTGAAGCGGCTTTCCAGATCGGTTCTTCGGAGCGTCTGGTGGTTCGGAGAACTGGAAACGTGCGCTCCCATCGTCGAGAGAGGATAGGCGTAGCTGGTCCCCTCCTGGATGTAGAGGCGGGAGAGGGCGTCGCTGTTGTCGCTGGTCCAGGTCTGCGGCATGAAGCAGAGCATCCCCAGGTCGAAGCGGTTTCCGCCGCTGGCGCACGATTCGAAGAGGACCGCCGGGAACTCGGTGGCGAGCTTCGTGAGCAGCTCATAGAGTCCGAGGACGTAGCGGTGGAGGAACTCCCCGTGGTTGGCCATCTCAGGATTGAGGCTGTACAGGTCGCTGAAGACGCGGTTCATGTCCCATTTGATGTAGTTCACATCGGCGAGCTTCCACGTCTTTGAAAGGGTCTCGAAGAGATACCTGCGGACATCCTCCCGGGTAAGATCGAGGATGTACTGGTTCCGGCCGACGCCGGGCGTCCGCCCCGGAATCGCGATCATCCAGTCGGGGTGGTTCTTGTAGAGTTCGCTCTGGATCGAGACCATCTCCGGCTCGACCCAGAGGCCGAAGAGCATCCCCATCTTTTTGATTTGTGATGAAATATACCCGAGGCCCGAGGGCAGCTTCTTGGAGTTTACGGTCCAGTCGCCCAGGCTCGTGGTGTCGTCGTTGCGGACCCCGAACCAGCCGTCATCGAGGACGAAGAGCTCAATGCCCAGCTCGGCGCTTTCCCGGGCGAGCTTCAGAATCTTGTCTTCGGTGAAGTTGAAGTAGGTGGCTTCCCAGTTGTTGATGAGAATCGGCCGCTCGCGGAACTTCCACGGTCCGCGGATGATGTGGTGATTGATGAATTGGTGGAAGTTGTGCGAAGCCCCCTCGAGTCCGTGGGGGGAATAGGTCATGACCGCTTCGGGGGTCTGGAAGCGCTCGCCGCTTGTGAGCGTCCAGCTGAAGCCCGTGGGGTTGATGCCGGTCATGACCCGGGTTTTCCCGAACGGGGAGACTTCGACGAGCTCCCGGTGGTTGCCGCTGTAGACGAGGTTGAACCCGACGCATTCATTCTCTTCGTTGGTCAGGAAGATCGCGGGGTTGTGGTCGGAAGAGCTGACGCCTTTCTTCGAGTCGTTGATGTAGATCCCGGGTTTCAGTTCCCGTCGGTTCACGTATCGCTCCCGGCCCCAGGCGCCGTCGAAGGTGACGAGCTCCCAGGAGCCCTCGAGGTCGACCTGGGCCGATGCGAGGTTGCGGATCACGACGCTCTCCCGGCCGTCGTTGTGGAGCGTCGTGCGGCGGGTGATCACGTCGGTGTCTTCAAAGGTGGTGTAGGTCAGCAGGATTCGAAGCGGAAGCAGCTTCTCCCTGAGGGTGATCTCCAGCGTGGTGCATTGTTCATGGTCACCGTAGGATTCGACCAGGCCGCCGAAGAGCCGGGGCTTGCCTTTCAGGATTCTGAAGCTCTGAAGGGTGAAGTCGAGGGTTCTCAGCCCTTTTTGGTATTCGATGTCGATCGAACTCTCTCGATAGTCTCCTTTGCCTGTGGTAGAATACTCCATGGCGAGATTGGAGAGAAACAGCGTGGGATGGTCACTGTCATAGGCGGTTTCACCGATGATGCCGATGCTTCTCTTTTCGGCGAATGCATCGATGCTTACGTCTTTGGTGAGCCGACGACCCCAATAGAGGTGCTCGAGGTGTCCGGTTTCGGTTACTGCGAAGAGGTAGGTGGTCCGCTTGGTTGAAAGGTTGAAGAGTCGGTCTTTGTTGGTAATCATCTGTCGCTCCTTGTCCTAGAGTATACCGTCTTTTTGGAGAGTTAGGAATGGATATACGTCGTTTGAAACTGTTCAACAGCCGCAATGCGGCGCTCTTGACGAATGACCTGGTTCAGCTGGTCGTCGAGGACCAGGGCGGGATGGTGCTGGAGTTCAGCGCGAAGATCGCAAACGGCGGGCGGGTCAACCCGCATGCGATCCCTTCCCACCGGGGAACGGGTTCTTCGGTGTACTCCGACGAGAACGGCGAGTTCTGGCAGAACAATCCGACCCTCTATCAGCAGGCGGGTTCATATCTGGTGTTCCCCAGGGAGGACGAGCATTCGACCGCTGCATCCTATTGGCTGGTCGAGCAGTATGGAACCGATCCGGAGTTCGGGGGGGTGTGGCTGACCAGCCGGATGCGCAATCGCCTGGAAGGGTGGCAGATCCGGAAGCTCGATCTGCTTCTGCCCAATCAGCCGGTCCACTACACCGCCTATCAGGTCACCAACAAGGCTCCCGAGCCGCTCAGGGCGACGGCGCAGCATCGGACGCTGCTCGGCCCTCCCTTTCTGGAGCAGGGGTGCGTGGTGAACACCAACGCAGCGAGCTTCGAATCGTTTCCGATTCCCAACACCCAGAGCCGAATCCCCGCTGGACAGTTCAATGACTGGAAGAAGATCCAGACCAGGGAGAACGGCCTTCTGGATCTCACCGAGATTCCCAAGGTCACCAACACCGTCGATTTCATCAAGGCGGCATTGAATCAGGATGCCCCTCTGGGCTTCACCTCGATGATCAACCCGAGGATGCAGATGGCGTACGTCACGTTCTTTCCCTCCAAGCCGGAGGATGAGGATGAGCTTGTCTTCACCCATACCTCGTTTCTCTATCAGCTGGGGGGAATGAGCCAGCCGCCCTATGCGCTCTATGCCGGAGGGCTCGACCAGCAGTACACGGTCGAGCTCGGTGAAGAGCTTTCAACGACTCTGGAGCCTCTTCAGACGAGGATCTTCTTCCATGCCCGGGCGTTCGCCCCGTATGAGAACGCCCGCCTGGGTGGAAACTTCCATTCCCTGGAACAGACCCTGGAGGGCATCCTGCTCAAACGGACGAAGACCACCGCCCTCATTCCGGCCGATCCGTCGTTCCATGCGGCAAGGACTCTGGCAAAGAGATTGTTCTAAGGCTAAAGCGAAAGAAAAAGCCCTTCCGATCGAGGGCTTTGAACAGTACGTGGAAAAGAATTCGTCTATTTCGCTCCGAGGGTGAAGGTGATCGTTCCCGTATAGGCGCCGGCCGGGTAGTCGCTGACGCTGCCCGGAATGGTGAGATGGACCTCTGCGGTCGTCGTAGTCAGCTGAGTGAATTGGGAGGGGGTCGGAATCGTACCTTCCGGATTGTTGTCCTCAGCATACCCCACCTTTATCGTCGTGCTCGCTCCCAAGGTAAGCGTGTAGGGGATGACGTTGTTTTCGGTGCTTTTGAGCTCGCTTCCGACGATTCCCAGAGTCACCCCGGTTCTGGAGTTGGTGGTATATTTGAGGTCGGCGATATGATGGTTGTCCACTTGGGGCAACTCATCGAAGTTGAACGTGAAGGATGATCCGTATGCCGAATTATCTTCATTCGCCCCCTTGATCTGGATCTGGTTGATCAAGGCGACAGTTGAGGCGATATTGAACGTGACGGTCGAAGGAAGCGCAAACAGGGCAAGGGGCCCTAGAAGAATGATGATGGCGGTGAGAATCATGCCCTTTCTCATATCCGGTCTCTCCATGTGGGGATCTTCTCCCCGGTGCAAGTAGTCGGATTCTTTCCCTGAATCCGCTTTAAGCATAATAAAGATTATCACCTATGTCAACTGGAAGATGATGATAATATCATCTATTTAAAGCCGAAAGAGACATGTTGTTAATTAATTGTTATATTGTAAGCAATAATTATTTTTATTAAAACAAAAACATATGACAAGATTTAGACATGAAAAGGTCTTGAGTATAAAAAAAGGACCTCCGAAGAGGTCCCTGATGATCAAGATGTGGATTAGGAAGCAGTGAGGGTGAAGGTGATCGTAGCTTCATAGGAGCCGGCCGGATAGTCTGCGTAGCTCTGGCTGCCATCTCCGATCGTGAGGGACAGATCTTTTCTTATGGTCATGAGGCTCTCTGCGGAGTCTGCTTGATACAGGTTGGCTTCATGGCCGGACAAGAAGCCTCCAGCATCAACCGGTGTGATCGATGCATCGGCACCATCTTTATCATACGTCAGGGTGTAGGGGATGACGTTGTTTTCGCCACTCTTGAACTCGGTTCCGGACATCGAAACGGTAACCTGCTTCGCATTGTTCGTGGTGAACTGCAGGTCGGCGATATGTAAGAGACTGATTGAACTGAACTCGGCAGGGAGCGTATACGCGACTCCTGATACTACCGCTTCAGAAACATGTTCGACGGCGATGAGCATAATCTGGTTGACCGGGGCAATGTCAGTCTCCAGCTTCAGGGTTGCCGTTTCAGTGGTTGCAGCAAACACCCCGGTCAGTGCGAGTGCGATGGTCAGAAGGGTAGCTAAAAACTTTTTCATTGTATCCGTCCTTTGAGAAGCTTTCGGCTTCTGTGCAAGTTGTAGCCTTTTCCTAGGCTCGTTTGTAGGATACTGATTATCGAATCTTGTGTCAATAGTTTTAGAGAATAAAATGTAAAAGTTTTTAACAAATAAAGAAAAATATTTATAATTATATATATAATAAATAATTGTATTTCATACAAGATATGACCAAAGAGTCCCGATCAATGAACGATATCTCCGGATCCTGAAAAGACCATGTAATCGGGTCGGATACGCTTTTGAGGCTGATCCGTAGAGGTGGCAGTGATATATGCCTTTTTCTTCCACGGAGGCCGGAAGGGTTGTCTCCGTCGATCAGGACGCATGTATGACTCAAGATTCAAGCACATGAACGATGTATCCTGAAGAGGAGTATAAAACCATTTTAGGAGATCGATTGGAAAATGATTCATTTGAAGAGTTGGTTTCAACAGACTGATCCCTCGTTTACATAAGACCGCAATCCCGCACATGAAGATCAGCTTTCATGAGAACGATTATCTTCAGAGGCAATTTCAAAATGGTGAGAAGATAGATGTCGAGTTTAAAGAATCTAAAAATGCTTTAACCAAAGATGTCTTTGATACAGTATGCTCTTTCAATAATAGAAATGGGGGACATATTTTACTTGGTGTAAATGATAAAAGGCAGATTGTTGGTGTTAGTAAAGATAAAGTAGATAAAGTGATTAAGGAATTTACTACTGCAATCAATAATCCACAAAAAATGTATTCACCACTTTATTTACTACCTGAAGTCTTTGATATTGACGAGAAAAAAGTAATTTATATCAGAATACCGGAAGGTTATCAGGTATGCAGACATAATGGAAGAATTTGGGATAGGTCTTATGAAGGAGATATCAATATCACAGACCATTCAGAACTTGTATATAAGCTATATGCAAGAAAACAGGGAAGCTATTTTGTAAATAAAATATATCCGAACCTTGATATTGATTTTCTTGATGCTTCTGTTATTGCTAAAGCCAAGAGTATGGCTGCTTCCAGAAATCAAAATCATGCATGGAAAGATATGAGTGATGAAGAACTTCTTAGAAGTGCTAATTTGATTTTGACAGATCCGGAGACAAAGCGTGAAGGAATTACATTAGCTGCCATCCTTTTATTTGGAAAAGACAACTCTATTATGTCCGTTCTTCCTCAACACAAAACAGATGCAATATTTAGGGTTGAAAGCAAGGATAGGTATGATGATAGAGATGTTGTTATAACAAATCTGATTGATAGTTATGATAGGCTTATAGAATTTGGGCAAAAGCACTTGAATGATTTATTTGTCTTGGACGGAATTGTCAATGTCAATGCAAGAGATAGGATACTTAGAGAAATTGTATCGAATACATTAGCTCATAGAGATTTTTCAAGTGGGTATCCTGCAAAGATGATTATTGACGATGAGAATATTACTATTGAAAACAGCAATTTGGCTCATGGTATGGGAGTTTTAGATTTACAGAAGTTTGAGCCTTTCCCCAAAAATCCTGCTATATCTAAGGTTTTTAGAGAAATAGGTCTTGCAGATGAATTAGGATCAGGAATGAGAAATACTTACAAGTACACACAGCTTTATTCGGGGCAAAATCCGTTATTTGAGGAGGGAAATATATTCAGAACAATTATTCCTCTGAAGAAGATAGCAACGCAGAAGGTTGGAGGCGGCAATGTCGCTCAGGATGTCGCTCGCAATGTCGCTCGCAATGTCGCTCAGGATAAGGTGGCCCTTGCAGAGTTTATAAAAGAAAAAGTAAGAAGTAATGACAGGATTACAAGAAAGGTTATTGCAGATGAAGCTGGAGTTAGCGTAAAGACTATTGAAAGGGCTATAAAAGAAATTGAGAATCTACAATATGTAGGTACCGGAAGTAATGGTCATTGGGAACTTAATGAGTAAAAGTAAGCTACAATACAGAGAATTCAAAGGTGATTAGAGTAAAAGGAAAGGAATGGAAATCATCGAGGCGGAATCATGGCATATGCCGGGTACGAATTCGGTGCTGATTTAAGGATCACCATTCTGGTATTGATGGTCTGGAAAAAACCGGGTTTTGCACAGGGTGGGGGAAATGAAAGGGCCACCCTTTCGGATGGCTCCCTCAGGTGCCAATCGGATTCGAACCGATGCATAAAGGTTTTGCAGACCTCTCCCTTACCACTTGGGTAGTAAGCGACCAATAAATCCCCATTTCTGACCATCCCCCTTCCAGATATCATGGATCTGTATCATTGGGGGGATTAAATGCGCAGAACATATACCCACGAACAGAAGCTTCAGTACCTTGCCAGCGTCGGGTTATCTTTTTCCATCTAGCAACGGGTTAAAAGTTTCCATTTTTCAAAAATCTTTACTTTTTTCTGCTTCGTTGTATAATAAGTAAAGATTTAGGGGATGTTCCCATGTATAACTACGATGGTCTAAACAAAAAACTGAAAGAGAGAAATCTGAAAAAATCCGATTTGACCTCGGTGCTGAGCATTTCTTCACGTACCCTTGCCAAAATCTCAAAGGGAGAAAAACTGGCAGACAGCGTGATGTCAAAGCTTTGTACCTATTTTTCATGCAGCAAAGATGATCTGTGCCGCATCGTATCAGACAATCCCATCCTTCAAACACTGCGAGAGGAAAAAGAGCACAAGATTCCGGGCGGTCTCTACCACGAGCTTCAGATCCGTATGACCTACAACTCCAATCACATCGAAGGCGGTACGCTAAGTGAAGAGCAGACACGGCGTATTTTTGAAACAAATACGCTTGATGCTGAAGATGGTCTTCCTGTTGATGACATCATCGAAACAGTCAATCACTTCCGTGCCATTGACTACCGCATTGACATGGCGGAAGAACCGCTCAGTGAAGAGATCATCAAGCATCTGCACTATCTCCTTAAAAGCAGGACAAAGAACGAAACTCTTTTCTGGTTTAGAGTCGGTGATTACAAATTGCGGCCCAACGTTGTCGGCGGAATTGAAACGACCGCCCCAAAAGATGTAGCGACCGATATCCAAGCACTCCTGTCCGCTTATCTGAAAAAACAAACGGTGACTCTCAAAGACATCATCGACTTTCATTACCGGTTCGAACGAATCC
This sequence comes from Sphaerochaeta sp., assembly GCA_004294855.1. Lineage (GTDB taxonomy): Bacteria > Spirochaetota > Spirochaetia > Sphaerochaetales > Sphaerochaetaceae > Sphaerochaeta. Next base: position 8,453 of record SHOI01000060.1, read on the forward strand.
ATCCTTTTCAGGATGGGAACGGTCGTGTCGGCAGGCTTATTGCATTTAAAGAGTGCTTGAAAAACAATTTGATGCCTTTCATCATTGAAGACCGGAAAAAACAGTATTATTACCGCGGTCTTGCAGAATACACCAATGAGCCGGGTTTCCTGGTTGATACCTGCTACGATGGTCAGGACACGTTCCGTGCCCTGGTTCAGCTTTTCGATATTGATGGTTTCGCTTTGGATGAAAAATGATCGTGCCAGTGAACAGAACCTTCAATGGCAGAATACCGGTGGAGGAGGAGTTTTCAATACTTCTCAACGTTTGTTCTGAACAATTGATTTTTCCGCCGTTTTAAGACCGGGAACCATCGAGCTGGCATCGATGGTCTGAAGAAACCGGGTTTTGCACAGGGTGGGGGAAATGAACGAGCCACCCTTTCGGATGGCTCCCTCAGGTGCCAATCGGATTCGAACCGATGCATAAAGGTTTTGCAGACCTCTCCCTTACCACTTGGGTATGGCACCGAACACGAGTTGAAGATAACAGGTTTTAGTACCTTGCGCAAGGGGAGTCTTGGATGGCATGGTCTGATGCTCCGTACATACTCTCATCCATCTGTGTTTCTCCAATTCACCGAATTCGCTTTTGAAGATCTTCAATCGAAGGCAACTGTTCTTTTAATTCCTCTGGCAAATGGCTTGTGATCCGATACTCACTTACTCCCATCGGCTTCGAGATATCTTTCAGTGCGTATTCTGCAACCAAGTTATTCTTACTTTTACATAACAGAAGTCCAATTGATGGATTATCTCCGTCCTTTTTTAGAGTTCCATCAACAGCAGATAGATAGAAATTGAGCTGACCAGCATATTCCGGCTTGAATTCACCTGTTTTCAGTTCAATTACCACATAGCTTCGTAGGTTCAGATTGTAGAAGAGCAAATCGATATAAAAATCATCACCGCCCACATTCAGCTGGTATTGATGTCCAAGGAAGGCAAAGCCCGTTCCTAATTCCAAAAGCAGTTTTGTGATATCTTTGACCAGAGCCTCTTCAATAGCTCGCTCCACCATTTGCTCCTTAAAAGGAATAAAGTCAAATATGTATGGATCTTTCATCGTCTGAACGGCTAATTCGCTGTGTGGTGCCATACGTCGAGCTTCAAAATTACTGACTTTTTCCGCTAACGCTTGACGCTCGTACAATTTACTTTCGATTTGGTGAACGAGAACTGCGTGAGACCAACCATTTTCGACTGTTTTCTTGATATACCAAATCCGTTCGTCTAGATCATTTACTTTATTCAAAATAGCGATGTTGTGTGACCATGGGATTTGTGCAGATACCGTCTGCACAAATTGTTCATCAGGATATTCCTAAGCAAATTTAGCCATATATTTCAGGTTTCGCACAGAATAACCCTTGGCTCTCGGAAAGGAGATGCGAATATCTTTCGCCAAATTATCAATGAACTTATTACCCCACTCTTTATGCTCATTAATACGCTGGCCAATGCGGTAATACATGAGTACGAGCCCCTGATTCAGGCTCAAGCTCGCCTTATGCTGAGCCGTCAAGATTACCTGTTTCACTTGCTCGACAGTAAGCTTCACACCAGCTCAAAATATTCATTGTTGTTAAACAACATCTTTCTCCTCCAGCATAAGTACACTCATAGTCATTGTGTTATGATCCTGATGTAAAATGCGATGATTTTATGACACATGTTGTTCTGATCGTGATTATTAAACCACGCAGGTTATTTAATAAAAAGTTCAGTCACCGAACAGTGAATGAAAATCTTGACGAACAATAATAAAATTATTAAAATTAATAAAATTATTAAAACATGGTAAAGGGGGATACCCGATGCAACCTGTAGAAAAAACAAGAACTGTAAAAGTGCCTATAAGTATTAGTTTTGATTCAACTCTTGTTGAACAAATTGATTCTATTTGCAAGGAACGTGGTTGTACTCGAAGTTGGTTCGTAAATAAGTCAGTTGAAGAATATATGCTTGAATACTTGGAAGACAGAGACGACTATGAAACTGCTGTCGCTGCTTTGGAAGAATTTGAGAAAGGTGACAGAAAAACCTATACGCTTGAAGAAGTCTATGCAGAGGCTGATCTCCTGTGAACATTACTTTTTCTGACAAGGCGAAAAAACAATTTGTAAAACTTGATAAGCCTGTTCAAAATCAAATGCGGAAATTTCTTGATAGTCTTAAAAATTTACAAAATCCTCGAACTCGTGGAAAAGAACTTGTCGGGAACCGGAGGGGAATTTGGCGTTACCGTGTTGGTGACTACAGAATTTTATGTCACATAAACGATAAGGAACTTTGTATTTTTGTTGTTGAAGTCGGTCATAGAAAAGAAGTTTATGGCAGATGAGAAATGCTAAATAGTTCGGTCACCGAACTTTTAAGATATATAAAAGGTGAGTTCTTTATTAGTGAGCTTCACATCATTACAGAAATCCTATCTTCCTTGCCGTGCCAAGTTGATTCCCATAAGCTCTCCTCTACTTCACCTTATTTATTATGCTGTCAAGTAGAGTCTGATCTTCGATTTTCGTGATTCCAAAGCTCTTTTTGCCGGCATCTTTGATTGAAGCCCCTATATGATAAACTTCCGTGTCATCTATAATCATAAAGCGGTCATGAAAATCATTTCTCGTTTTTACTAGTAAACCCTGATACTGAGCGTTGAATTTGGAGATATCCTTACTTGTTAAACTTCCCTTTCCTGAGCCTGCAATAAGGACGGAAACTCCATTATTTTTCTTACATAACAG
>SHOI01000184.1 GCA_004294855.1 Sphaerochaeta sp.
GAGGCGCGCAGACGCGCGCCATGTTGCCGAGGCGTCTTTTGAGATCCGGTAATGTGAGGCGGGCCGAGAAACGCGATGAGCGTTAGGCGGCTACGAAGATGAAGGCTTGGTGGGGGAAACGGAACAGTGCATGACGACCTCAAGACATAGCTTGAGCTGTCTGGGAAACGATGCCCGTCGAGCTCAAGTGCTGTTTTCTAGCTTCGATCGTTTGATCGAAAGGCCGTGACGTCGCGAACCGAGAGCGACGTCAGCGGACTATAAGGCCTTTGCGACGAATAGGGTCATTGTGCACAGCAGTTCTCCTCGTCCGAACGCTCAAGGCGTCCGACGAATAGTCCCAGGAGATGACGTCCCGGATAGGCCTATGGAAAACACGACGCTGTAGCGCCGAGCAATCAGTCGGCTATGTTGGAGAATGCGGTAGAGGTAAGAGCGCTGGCGGAGGAGGCGTGAGCGGTAATCATCATGCTTGCCTCCTCTGTTTCGGATCAATCGACTGATCCCGGTGCACTCAATGTTCGCAGCAGCGAACGCGGCCAAACATTGCTTTGTTTGGTGTGCCGTTAGGTACATGAGGGAGCCCGACTTGAAAAGATCCTCCGGATAACGGTCATTTTAAATGGTTAACAACCATTAACTCACGGTGCGCAACTTTGCCAAGAATATTTACTTCCATCGGAAGTAGGCATCCGATCGTTCGCCTTCACGGGAGTGACCGACGCGGGCGATCTCTTCGCATGGGCTTACGTCGCGCTTTATCGAGCTAAGCAAGAGAGTCGCGCCTGTATAAGCGTTTTCGTTCCCATGGAATCCGGGAGATCAATGTTGATGCTGCGCTGAATAGTGGCAGAAGATAACTTCACCCAGAGTTCGGGCTAAAAGTAGCGCTCCCGACCGGTGATGTATTTGGAGTAGACGCGCTTCTTCGATGGAAGCTCCGGCCGCATCGGTTGGGTGTCCCCACGGACATTGTCTATGCTGCGATCCGGCTTAGGTGCCAAATGCCACTACACAGACAACGATACGAGAAGTGTAGTTTTCGAGCCTAGGCCAAGCAGTAGTATGTAGCTCTAAACTGTAACAATTGCGTGCTTGAGGTCCTCTGCTGATGCGCGTCCGCGCTCCATCAAAAGCTGAACGATTCTATCGAAGGCATCTCTACGTTCTGTGATGATGCCTCTCGCTCTCTGGAAGCATCGATCCATCGTCCTTGCGACGGTCTGCCGGAGCAAAGGATCCAATCGCAGTCGTGCCAAAACGTCGTCCGGTTGTCTCGAGGTTAGGTAAACGAGGCTTTCCCCCAGACCGAGCGAAACTTCCATTGTCGCTGCAATCAACGTAGCCTGTCTGAGATCGGAATCGTCCGATCCGCCAGCTCCGTCAGCATGGTCGCCGAACACGAATTCCTCGGCCGCGATCCCAGCGAGCAAGATCGCGATCTGGGCGACGTAAGCAGCCTTCCCAAGGTTCCGGCCGGGAATCTGCCGCATGATGGTGCGGCCGCCAGAGCCGTCCATCCCGACCTCCCGGAGCACCTGACATTCGAGCAATTGACTGCCAGCCTCGCTGCCGAGGAAATGGCTAACGATGGCGTGGCCTGCCTCGTGGACGCAGGCCTCGTGGAAGGCTTCCTCGGATTGCACAATCCGCATCGGCAGGCCGTGCAGGAGGTCCGCGAAGGTCAGGGGACGCCGTTCGGAACGGGCCTTTCGTCTTGCGTCCCGGACCACCTGCTCGATCACAGCTCCGGAAGCGCCTTCAAGCCTGGATGCGATGTCGGCCAGATCGGCAGAGGCGGCGTCGTCCCTGAGGTGGTGACGCAGAATTCCAATTCGGGCGTCGAGGTCGGGAAGGGGGATTTTGAAGTGCTTCCCAAGTCGCCCCGGCCGGAGGATAGCCTTGTCGATCTTGTCTGGAAGGTTGGTGGCACCGACGACAACCACGCCTTCTCGGCCGTCAACGCCATCCAGGCATTCGAGGAAAGCGTTGATGACCTCTCGCGTATACTGCTCGTTCTTTCCGTCGAGGATTTCCCGATCTCCAAAAGAATCGAGTTC
>SHOI01000061.1 GCA_004294855.1 Sphaerochaeta sp.
CACCGATTTCCCTGCCATTTGCTCCTGTTTTTTCTGCGTCGCCTCCCTGAGGGCGGTAATACCCGAATCTCACCTTCGGATCGGTGTCTTCACCACTCCAGCCTTTAGGGGCGGCTTCCAAGTATCGCCACCCATCCCTCTCATAGTATGGATTTTCATAGAACACCTTGCCACCGGCCTTGCCTTCAAAGGGAAAAGGAGTCCCCCACTCGGCATAGAGGGTATGATCCTCCGCACGAGCACAGATTGTCAGTTCATCGACCACGTTTCCATCTTCGTCCTTCCATCGGAAGAAGCGATAGCCTTCTCGGGTGGTCTTGGAGAACGCTCCATAAGGTTTGCCATAGTAGACAGATATTGTAGAGTATGGGCTGGGTGCAGTACCCCCTTGGGGATTCAATGTGACCGAGTATCTCATCGCTTCCCACTTGGCATAGAGGGTATGATCCTCCTCACGCATACAGATTGTCGAGGTTTCAATGATGCTTCCCTGTCCATTCGGTTCAGTCGTCCATCCCATGAAGCTATAGCCGGCTCGGGTGGTCTCAGCAAGCTGTCCATAGGCTTGAGTATAGTAGACATCTTTGCTTGACGGGTTAGGAGTAGTTCCCTCTTGGGGGTCGAAAGTGACTGTATATTTCGGCAACGCCTCCCACTTGGCATAGAGGGTATGGTTCCCCTCCTGCGTGCAGATCGTCGAGGCATCAATGATGCTTCCCTGTCCATTCGGTTTAGTCGTCCCCCCGATGAATTGATAGCCGGCTCGGGTTACCTCGGGGAGTGTTCCATATTCTTGATTGAAGACGACATCTTTGGTGAGCGGGTCGGGTGGACTACCTCCTTGAGCATTGAATGTGACTTTATAGGTCTCCGCCTCCCACTTGGCATAGAGGGTATGATCCTCCTCACGCATACAGATTGTCGAGGCTTCAATGATGCTTCCCTGTCCATTCGGTTCAGTCGTCCATCCCATGAAGCTATAGCCGGCTCGGGTGGTCTCAGCAAGCTGTCCATAGGCTTGAGTATAGTAGACATCTTTGCTTGACGGGTTAGGAGTAGTTCCCTCTTGGGGGTCGAAAGTGACTGTATATTTCGGCAACGCCTCCCACTTGGCATAGAGGATATGGTTCCCCTCCTGCGCGCAGATCGTCGAGGCATCGATGATAGTTCCCTGTCCATTCGGTTCAGTCGTCCACCCCATGGATTGATTGCCGGCTTTGGTTACCACGGGGAGTGTTCCATAGGGCTCATCAAAGGTGACCTCTTGAGGGGGTGGGGTAGCTGGAGTACCTCCTTGGGAGTCGAATTCGACCGTGAATGTTAATGCATCCCACTTGGCATAGAGGGTCAGGTCGGCGGTGACGACATCGGTTGAGAAGTTCCACTCTTGGTGGTAAGTGTTTTCTCGATACCATCCCTTGAATGAGTATCCCGGTTTTGTGGGATCGTTCGGTTTTTCAATTCTGGCGCCATCGGTGACATTGACCGACTGCACCGCACTGCCCCCGTTGGTATCGAAGGTGACCTTATGAATCTTGGGCTCGGAGGAACAACCGAGCATGAAACCGAAGAGGGCGAAAACGATGAGTACGATCGTCAGGCACTTCATATGTACCTCGGCTGGCTCGCAGCAACTTGTTCGTCTGTTTAGTGATACCTCATCTTTATTGCTCTGCTCATGCAAAACACGATTGGTTTTACAATTAAACTCTAGCAAAGACTCTTGATTTGTCAATCCGGAGTCCTGCGCTTTGACCAAACTGGTTCTTTTTAGGACTCATCTTCAAGGAATTCCTTCAAGCGCTTCAGCCCTTCTTCCAGCTTGTCGAAGCGAATTCGGGGAAATGCGCGAATCCACCGGCGGCTTTGCGATCTTCGTTTTTCCAGGAAGCGGACCAATCGGGGGGTTTCGATCCGGTCGAGGGGATGGATGCTGAACCGCTTGTGCAGCTCGGCGAGGATGTGCTTGAAGTCAACGAGGTTGATTACGGTATAGGTCAGGTCAAGACTGACAATCAGCGCCAACGTTCCGGCGATCACATAGAGAAGGGTCGGGCTCAGCAGGGCGGTGAGGCGGGAGAACCATGGTTGGACGAATCGGATGACCAAGAGGCTCAACAATCCGAAGGCGATCGATCCCGTGGCGTAGACTCGCCCGTTGATGTTCAGCGGCTTGTCGGAATAGTCCCACCACCGTCCGTCGAAGAGCTTCTCCATCACAAACGAAGTCAGGTACTCGACCGTCGTGGTAATGATCGCCGCGGCGAGGAAGATCAGAAGCGGGTTGGTGAGACTTCCCAACAGATGCACGACGAGGAGCGCTCCGGTTCCGTAGACCGGACAGTAGGGGCCGTTGAGAAAGCCCCGGTTCACGAACCCTCTTCCCTGAAGGAAGGAAAGGACGACCTCCCAGAGCCAGCCGATGACGGAGTACATCACAAACCAGATCCAGAGCTGGGCGAGGTTCGGCCAGAGAAGGACGCGTGTTCCGTCCGCCGATGTGGAGACAAGAAAGTCCATATCTCCAATATCGGCATGATTTGTTTTTTCGGAAAGTGTTTGGGCACAAAAAACCGGAGAGAACCCCCTCCGGATTTATAGCAGGGATGCTAGGGCCTGAGTGTCGCTACCAAAAGGTCGGGCCGGTCGCTGGTGATGAAGGCGACTCCGAGGGCGGCGATCTTCTTCATCGCTTCCTCATCGTTCACCGTCCAGGCACCGATACCCAGCTTCTGATTCCTCAGCTCCTGATGCAGAGCAGGGGAAAGATAGGTGTGGTTGATGCCGATGTAGTCCACCTGAAGCGCTTTGATCCCTTCAGCAACGGCTTTGGGGCCTTTTGAACCGATCTTGCTCATATACGCCCTGCTGACGAGCGCACCGGTTCTGAGGCTCGGTTGGAGCTCTTGGATCCGGGCGAGCGTCGGAAAATCGAAGGAGATGACGATCGAGCGGTCGATGAGCTCATACTCCTTGAGGAGAGCAATGAGCCGTTCTTCGATTCCTTCATACCTGTTTCCGTCCTTGTCCACCTTGATCTCGATCTGAAGCTCAAGGTCGGTATCCTTCACGAGATCCATGACCTCCTTCAGGGTCGGAATCTCAAGCGGAGAATGGCCCGGATGAGCGCTTGCCGCGTTGAATTGCTTCAATTCCGCTGCGGTGTAGTCGCGGATCGCTCCGCTTTGGTTTGCGGTTCGCTGGAGGGTCGGATCGTGCATCACGATGATCACGTCATCCTTTGACAGATGGATATCCAGCTCAAGCTGATCCGCCCCCGAATCGATTCCCGCCTGAAATGCTTCAAGCGTGTTTTCCGGAGCCAGAAGAGCTCCGCCGCGATGGGCCACCGCCTTGGTCTTGCTCATATCGACCTCCTCCTTAATGGCGACCGTGGTGCAGCTGTTGAGAATCAAGAGGACGATGGCCGCGGATGCGGCCATCGTGATGATCGAAATCCAATGCTTACTTGAAGTTCTCATTGTATTCCTTGATCAGGTCGGCTTCGGTCTCGGCCATGACCTTGCGGACATCCTGATTGCCGATCAGGAGCTTTTCGACCATCTGGCGGAGGATCTCGGTGCCCTTGGGCAGGGAGATGACGCTCGCCTGGGGCTGGACGTATTTCAGCTGATCGATCGCCACCTGCCAGTGCGGGTTCTTGTTGTAGTACTCGACCAGGCTGGGAACCTTCGCCGAAGAAATGCGCGAGGGCATGTAGCCGGTCATCTCGGCGAGATAGGCCTGGCTTTCGGGGCTCGTAAAGAACTTCAGGAACTCCCAAGAGGCCCACTGCCGCCACTTGTCGGTGGAAGGCATTGCGATGACGGAACCGCCAACCGGCACTCCATTGCGGACTTGACCCGGAATGAATGCGGGAATCACTTCAAAGCTTGCCCGCCTCATGACGTTGCCCATCGAACCGGTGGAACCGAAAACCATGGCGACTTTCCCGGTAAAGAGGTCGTCGTGCGTGGTGGAAGGAACACCGGTCTTGTCCTTGAAGACCATCTCCTGCCAGAGCGTCGCGGCTTTCACGGCCGGCTCCTCGTGGAGGTACATGTTGAACTTCTCGTCACTGACCTTTCCGTCGTATGCGTATACGGCACCCTGGAAATACCAGTGCGCGGTGGTCGCTCCGAGGGTGAATCCGACGCCGTACTGGGTGGTTTCACCGCGTTCGTTGACCTTCGTCAGCTTTTTGGCGAATTCGCGGAACTCCTCCCAGGTTTTCGGAGCCCGCTTCGGAAGACCCGCCTCGACGAAGGCGTCGGCGTTGACGTACAGCAAGGGAGTCGAGCGAAGAGCCGGAAGGGCATAGAGGCTTCCGTTGTAGTAGCTGTCCGCCAAGAGACCCGGGACATAGTCATCAAGGAATCCCTTGGGTTCGGCCTTGACGAAGCGATCGAGGTTTTGGACCGCCTCATCCTTGGCAAAAATCTGAAGGTGCGGCGAATCGAGCAGGACGAGATCCGGCACATCGCCGGCAGCGAGAGCCGCCTGCATCTTCTGCAAGATCTCAGCATACGCGCCTTGGAACTCAACGGTCACGTGAATATCATCACGGGATTCGTTAAAGCGCCGGGCGATCTCTTCCTGAGCTTCTCCGGCTACTCCGGTGAGACCGCGCCAGTAGAGAATCTCGATTCGATCCGGTTTCTGCTCCTCGGCCTTTGCGGCTGCGAAGAGAAAGGTTGTTGCAATAAGCATTACAACAAGAAGTAAAATACCTTTTTTCATTATTTCCTCCTTGGAAATGTCCCCATCCGGTAGGGGTTGCCGATTTGTATTAGCTAGCCCTTGACGGCGCCAGCTGCTATACCCTCAATCAATTGTTTCTGAGCCAGAAAATACGCGATCAATACCGGCATCAACACGAAAATCGAAGCAGCCATCAAGTGTTCCGGTCCGATCGAGTACTCAGCACTTCGAATCATCGCCAATCCCACGGGCAGGGTTCGCATGTTTTGTTTGTTTGTAACGATCAGCGGCCAGAGGTAGGCGTTCCACTTCTGGATGAACAGGTAGAGGAGAAGCGTTCCCAAGACCGGACGGGAGAGGGGAAGGGCGACATGAAGAAGCGTTCGCGTATGCCCCAGTCCGTCGATCTGGGCTGCATCGTACAAGTCGTTGGGTATCGTCATGAAGTACTGGCGCAGGAGGAACGCTCCGAACACGTTTGCGATATGCGGAACCACGATTCCCTGATAGGTGTTGATCCAATTCAGCTTGGCGAGAATGACGTAGTTCGGAATCAAGGCGACTTGGCCGGGAATCATCATCGCGGCCAGCATCACGAGAAAGAAGAAGTCCCGATACTTGAAGCGAATGCGGGCAAACGCATACGCGGCGAATGCCGCGGTGACAACGCCCAGAATGACCCCTGCGGCCGCGGTTACGATGCTGTTGATGTAGAACCGGCCGAACGGTGCGGTGTTCCAGGCGGTTGTGAAGTTATCCAGCCGAACCTCTTTCGGCCACCAGACCGGCGGGAACATCGCAACCTCCGTCGGGCCCTTGATCGAGGTGGAGAGCATCCACAGGAAGGGCAGGCCGATGACCATTGTCGCGATGATGAGTATGAAATGGGTGAAGAGCTTCGAAGCAAGGGCTCGAATATTGACGTGTTGTTCCATCCTGCTCCTCCGATCAATAGTGAACCCAGCTCTTGGAGAGCCGATTCTGAATCAAGGTGATGAACATAATGAAGAGGAAAAGCACCAGGGCGAGGGCGGAGGCATACCCCGCTCTGAACCACTGGAATGCATTCTGATAGAGGTAGTGGACGTAGACGTTCGAAGAGTTCAACGGTCCTCCCTCGGTCATGATTCTGGCGATGTCGAACGCCTTGAGCACGTTGATGAATCCGGTGATCGTCAGGAAGAACGTCGTCGGACTGATCAGCGGAAAGGTGATTTTCCAGAAGGTCTGGAAGGGGTTCGCACCATCGACGATGGCCGCCTCGTAGATCTCAAGCGGAACGTTCTTCAGCGCGGCAAGGAAGAGAACCATGTCATAGCCGATTCCGCTCCAAATCAGGACGATGATCACCGCGGGAAGCGAATGGCTCGTCGATTTGAGCCAGTCGATCATCGGCAGGCCCAACGGTCTGAGGAAGGAACGCATCAGCCCGTAGGTGGGTTCAAAGATCCACGCCCAGACCATCGCGATCGCCACGTTCGCGGTGAAGGTGGGGCTGAAGATGATCGCCCGGTAGAAGTTGCTCAAGCGGATCTTCTTGTTCAGCTGGGTTGCCAGATACAAGCTGATCGCCATCTTCACCACGACGGTGAAGAACGCCATGATGAGCGTGTTCTTCACGACGAGTTTAAACACGTCATCACTGAACATGTCCTTGTAGTTCTGCAGGCCAAGGAATGTTTTTCTCGGGCTGACCATGTTCCACTTAAACAAGCTTAAGTAAAATGAGTAGAAGATTGGCCAAAAGATGAAAATGGCCAACAGGATGAACGTGGGACCGGTGAACGCGAAGAATGTCCACATATCGCGCCTTGCCCGCTTGGTCATCTGCTTATGTAACGGTGTAGCTGTACCTGCCACTGGTGTTCCTCCTTGGGTGAGCTGTCGCTCAATGTACTCATCCAATGGTTGGTTAAAGTAATGCTCCTGGGAATATGTCGCTGAGCTATATCCAATCCTCCAAACTCGGGTGTTCCACCATCAGCGAAGCTGCAATCATCAATGCTTCTTCAATAGAATAAAGCGCTCTTTCAGAATCACGCAAGTCTTCCACCCGCCTTTATGGGCATATGATTTTCCTGTTGAAGGGCTGGTACCTAATGGATGTTTATGTTCCATTCATGCAACCGCTGGCATCATCCGGTGTTTCATATGTTACCGTTTTTCTGTTTTTCACGGCCCCATTGTACGGATGCAATGTTAAATGAAAAAGGGAAGTCATGTTAAATCGCTGTAAAACGGTATCCCGGCGATCAAGTTTAGGAACTACGAAAGTTCAATCCCCATTCTTCTTTCATTCTTCGTCTTTACATCGTTCATACCCGTATTGTACATTTGCAGTGCTGGAGGAAAAACGATATGAAGATTTATGCGCACCGGGGATACAGCGGTGCATATCCGGAGAATACGATGCTCGCGTTTGCCAAGGCGTTGGAAGCGGACGCCGATGGGATCGAATTGGATGTGCAGCTCTCCAAGGACGGTCATGTCGTCATCATCCATGACGAGACGCTGGATCGAACCACCGATGGTAAGGGAAAGGTAGCCGATCACACGCTTGCGGAATTGCGGAAGCTCAATGCCGCCAAGCTGTACAAAGGCGGATCCGAGTTCCAGGCGATTCCCACCTTCGATGAGTATTGCGCCTGGGTTTCCACGACTGACCTCATAACCAACGTCGAGTTGAAGACCGGCCTTGTCTATTACCCCGATCTGGAAGCGAAATGCATCGAAATCATCAGGAAATATAACCTTGAAGAGAAGGTGTTCTTCTCCTCCTTCAACCACCTCTCTCTCGTTACCGCTCAGAAGCTTGAGCCGAAGATCAAAGTCGGCGCGCTGGTGATGGAGTGGGGGTTGGAAGGCGCCGGAAAAGCGGTGAAAGCGTATGGTTTTGACTACTATCACCCCGCCTTCCAGTCGCTCGGCAAAGCGCAGGTGGAGGAGTGCCACGCTCATGGCATCAAGGTGAACGTGTGGACGGTGAACTCAATGAAGGCGCTCGAGGAGTGCTATGAGTGGGGGGTCGACGGGATCTTCACCGACTTCCCGAAAGTGGCTCGAGCCTACGTCGACGCTCAATAACATTCACTCTTTCCGGTACGCCTGCGCTGTTCTATACTGATAGCGGAGGCTTTTCATGATCCGTCAATCAGTATTCGCCGGTTCTTGGTACCCGAATGATCCTGTTCTCCTTGGACGTCTCATCGAACGGGCAAAGGAACCGAAGGAAGGCGCTTTCACCCTGTTCGCCGTCTTGCCCCACGCCGGTCTTTCCTATTCAGCGCCGGGAATCGCCCCGTTCTTCGGGAGCTTCGACCGATCTGTTACCCGCCTTCTGGTCATCGGCCCCAGCCACTACGCCCACGTGCCGGCCGATCGCATCATCACGGCTCCCTTTGATTCCTACGAGACTCCCCTTGGATCATTGGAGGGCTTTTCCCTGAGTGGAGCAAACCCGGCACACGCTCCAATTCTTCAAAGAGAGCATTCGATAGAGATGGTCCTTCCGTTCATTGCGGATCTGGAGCATCCACCCAAGGTCAGTGCCGCTCTTGTCAATCACTTCTCCTCCCTGAAGGCCCTGGATGAAATGAGCGACTTCCTGCTTGAAGAGGATGAGGATCTTTCAATCATCGCCAGCAGCGATTTCACCCACTACGGCCCCCGCTTCGGTTTCAGCACTCTCGCTGAACAAGAAGTCAAGGAGCGCGACATACAGATTGCGCGCTTGCTCGCCGATGGAAAGATTGAAGAGACCTTTTCCTTCTTCACCACAAGCCGTCACACGATCTGCGGGTGGGCGAGCGCGGCTCTGGTCGCCAATATCGCCAAGCGAAAGGGGATGAAGGGCGAGGTGGCAGGCTACTACACATCGAATGACATAGCCGGACGGGATGACGGGGATTTCGTCGCCTATGCAACGATTCTCTGGAGGCAGGATGGAAGAGTATCATGACCGATTGCTGATCCTTGCCCGGGAGGTCCTTTCCGCCTCGCTGGGAATCGGAGACGTTCCCATGTATGAACTGCTTAAAAAGCGGGATGATCCCTTTTTTACCCGGAAGAGAGGAGTCTTCGTGACCCTCAGAACAAAAGATGGAGCGCTCCGGGGGTGCATCGGCAGCCTGTTCGGCTATCAGCCGCTGGTCGACCAGGTCGCCCGGCTTGCCCATGAAGCGGCGTTCAACGATCCCCGCTTCAAGCCGGTTGCAGCGGAAGAGCTGGGCGGTCTTGTCATCGAGATCTCCCTTCTGACGGAGCCCGAACCCGTTTCAAGCTGGAGAGAGATCCGAGTAGGCGTCGATGGGATCATTCTCGAACATGGGGGACGAAGAGCGGTGTTTCTCCCCCATGTCGCGACCGAGCAGGGTTGGGATCTTGAGACGACGTTGAAGCACCTCTCCCGCAAAGCAGGGTTGAGGGAGGAAGGGTACCTTGATCCGCAGGCCGCCTTCGAGGTCTTCCAGGCGACCGTATTCAGTGAGAGAAACAATGAAAACAAGGTGTGATTTCTGCTACCGGGAATGCTCCCTCGGTGAAGGGCAGCGGGGGGTCTGCCACATCCGGGTCAACCGCGGCGGGACGATCGTCACCGAGAACTACGGCGAGGTCGTCGCCCTGGCACTCGATCCGATCGAAAAAAAACCCCTCTATCACTTCCGACCCGGTTCATACACCCTCAGCGTAGCCCTCTTCGGGTGCAACCTTTCCTGCTCGTTTTGCCAGAACTACTCGATCAGCCAGAAGGAATTCCATCAACAGCGGCCGAATCGGTACATCTCCCCGGAGGTGTTCATCCAACAGGCGGTCGAACGGAACGTTTCCGTCTCCTTCACCTACAGCGAACCGATCGTGTGGCAGGACTACCTGCTGGATTGCGCCCGGATGGCGAAAGATGAGGCGATCCCGACGATTCTTGTCTCCAACGGAACGTTCAGCAAGGCCTCTTTGACTCGAATCCTTCCGTTCATCGATGCGTACTCGATTGATCTGAAAGGCGACGAGAGCTTTTACAGGCGTTACTGCAACGGCTCGGCAAAACCGGTCATCGCGGGCTTGGAGACCTTGGCAAAGACCTCCGCCACGGTGGAGGTGACCACCCTTTTGATCGAAGGCGAGCATACCCTTTCCGATGTGAAAGAGCTCGGGACGATCCTCTCGGATCTCGGCATCCGGGTGTGGCATCTTAGCCGATACCATCCCGCCTACAAGCTCAATCTTCCCCCGACCGACGAGTCGTTCCTGCAGGAAGCCCTTGCCGCTGCGAAGGAGCTGAAGATTCCGCATATCTACGGGGGCAACAGCCGTCAGGATCAGGATACCTACTGTCCCGAGTGCGGCGCCCTGCTGATCAAGCGCTTTCCCCATCAAACAAAAGTGTTTTTGAAAGAGGGAAGATGCACCTGTTCCCATCAGCTCTATGGAGACATGGAGAGCCGAGGTTTGATATAGTGAGGGAAGGAGAATCATCATGAAGGATGTCTATATTCAACGGGTTCATGCCCTGCGGGCGAAAAAGTACAACTGCGCCCAGGCGGTGGCGTGCACATTCAGTGAAGAAGTCGGCCTTGAAGAAGACCTGCTCTTTCAGATCATGGAGGGCTTCGGCGGGGGAATGGGCGGCCACGAAGCGACGTGCGGAGCCTTAAGCGGCGCTGTTGCGGTCATCAGCATGCTTTCCAGCGGAGGCCGAATCGAAGCGAATACGAAAGCGCTCACCTATGAGCGGGTTTCCACTCTGGTCAAAGGGTTCAAAGAGAAAGCCCAAAGCCTCGTCTGCCGGGAGATTCTGGGGGAGGATGACGGAACGGTTCTTCTTGACTGTGATGCGTGCATCGATGATGCGGTCATCCTCGTTTCCGAGTTCCTTACCGAGTTGAAGAAGAAATGAAGGGCTATCCCGGGCGGATCATCATCTGCGGCCTCGATCATGAAGGAGATCCGATCGCCCTCTACATCCTGACCGCCCGCTCCCCCTCGAGCAGGGAGCGGATCCTCACCGTCAAAGCGGACGGGCTGTGGGTCGAACCGACCCAAAACGCCCAAGGCGGCGATCCCTCCCTGCTGTACTACCGCGCTTCCTTTCAGACGGAAGGGGCGATCGTCATCGCCAACGGAACGCACGGCGAACGCTTTGCAAAGACGCTTACGATCGGAGAAGCCCTCAGGGATGAGTTCTATGAACCGGACGAGCCGATCTACACTCCCCGC
>SHOI01000185.1 GCA_004294855.1 Sphaerochaeta sp.
ATCTCCCCTTCATGATACCATACCAATCCACTGGAAATCAAAACCCATGACGGGCGGATCTAAGAAATGGGGTACACCATTTCGAGACCTCATCGTTCATCGGGAGCTTGACAAGCTAGATGTTTCCTGAGCCGGTCAGCCATCCCTTGCCTCTCCATTGTATCGACCTGTCCGAGATTGTGCATCTTCCACCTTACGGCAGGGAGGTTCTTGATGTGAGGAACGCTGAAGTATGACCAATCGGGATGACCTTCCTTGAAGTCAACGAGGAATTTCTTGTCTCGTTCATCCATCATGGCATTCACGGTTCGTATCAATTCGTATCTTGTCTCAATCAGGTTTTCCAGTGCAACTGCATCGGTTGTCATCCCGATAAAGTCGGTTTCATATGTTTGCCTGATGTCAAGCAGGTTCGGGTTGAGAATCTCTATGATTCTCCGATTGTGAGAAATCAGATACACGATGAATGCTTCCTTCAAGTTACCGGAGATTCCCTCATGCTCAAGCAACCCTTTGATGTCGAAAAGATCACGTGGATGTTGCCTGTCCAGTGCAGCAACTATCTTTCCTGCGAACAAATCCTCGAACGATACCACCGGAACCTCTGCGAATCCGAAGGCATCTTCAGCTGTTCTTGTTATCCGCATGACTCTGGGTTCATAAACCGTTCCACGTAATACGGGTGACAATTCGACTTTTACCATCACCCTATCAGCTTCGACCACCAATCGATATACGTATTCGGTCTGGTTCAATGGGAAGAATTGAATCTTGGCATTGGGAATCCGAGAAATTATGGTATTCCCCATATCCTTGAGACTTCTGGTCATCTCATCAAGCGCTTGCAGACGCTCCCGAATCGGCACGTATACCAGATCAATGTCAACAGAAAGTCTCGGCATGCTCCGATAGAACAAGTTGATCGCCGTTCCTCCTTTCAGCGCGAAGCAGGAATGCTCTCCCAGCAAAGGAAGAATGCGAACCAGCAGTTTAACTTGTCTAAAATATGGGTTCTTGTTGTCCATTTTGGATCTCCTTGGGCACGGTGATCATGAACTGCGGGTCAAGGACGCCCCCGGGCACTATCTGCCGTTTCCCTGCTCCCAGATCGAGCAGGGCCAAGTCTATGTATCGGTACCATCCGTGTCCCGTCGTTCTTGCAAGCCAAAGGAACAGCCTTTTCGCTTGTACACTGCCACAGGATCGCAACAATGCCTGCAGCAGGTCAGGCCGCAGATTCGAAGCTCCTTCCATCATTACCTTCGCCTGCAAGATCTCTTCCCTTGTCTTGATGGTGCTCGCCAATTCGATGAACGACCGTTCGGGGGTTGAGTATGGTATGGGCCAATCCCACGTACCGAACGGAACATCGACGATACCTGTCGGATCGCCCGAGAGCGGATCGCGCTTCATCGGCATGAATCCGGGATCGATTTTCACCTTCTCCACCCACGACGGAAGAGGTAGCGAACCGTACAATCTGATCGGCTGTGCGGCACCGAGTCTCAGGTAATGCTCGTATCCGTGGTACGCCAAGGCGGTCATGTGTCCGACATGGACGTCATGACCGAGCTCAATCAGCGAGTACACGACCTGTTCCCACTTCAGCGGCGGCCCCGGTTTCCTGTAGAGTCCATGAACCAATGCCTCGATCTTGCCGGTGCGAAGATGATAATCCACGGCAGTCGCCTTGATTCCATGATTTCCAAGCCACTTCCTGTCTACGAGCAATCCTTCCTGCAAGACTGAATCCAATGTAGCCATATCATCCTCGTTTTAGGATATTCGACCTATCCAGAGGTATAGTACGCAATTCGGAAACCTGAGTCAAGTTTATATTTCTATGTATTTACATACTTATAGTATGGATATCAGCAATTGTGTAAACCGTCAATAAAGACGCACCATGAACGTCACCATCGGATTCGTGATAACCGTGCCCGACTTTTGTAGCCGGAAATTTAAAAAACTCTTGCAACTCCTTTAGGGAGTATATTTTTTACCTTTTATACCGTGCCAACTCTTTTAGTG
>SHOI01000186.1 GCA_004294855.1 Sphaerochaeta sp.
ACCAGCTTGATCATCGCCAGGAAGATCGTGGGATCGCCCTGCCAGTAGAAGAAGTAATCGATCGCGATCGAGTCGCTGCCTTTGATGAGCTTGTTTCGGCGGTGGCCGGAGGAAGGGGAAAGGGCGATGATCGGCATCTCCGGCTCCACCTCCTTGATGGAGGAAGCAAGATCCTCCACCGACTCGGGTCCGAGATCGAGCATCGTGATGACCAGCTCGAACTTCCGGGTCTCAAGCAGCTCGAGCGCCTCCTCCCGTCCGGAAGCGTAGGTGATCTTCGGCGGACTGGAGAGGCGCAGCTGGGTATACTCGATATACAGCTCCTCTTCGATCCGGCCGTCCTCCTCCAGGAGGAAGCGGTCGTAATCGTTGCAGATGAGGAGCACGTTGTAGATGTGGTTGAGCATCATGTTGCTGAACGGCAACCAAGTCGGGTCGAGGGTATACATGAAAAAAGTGTAGCACGAGTGCATAATTTTGCATAGTTTCATTAATTTACTGTATATTTTATATATCCGCAAAATATAGGTGGAATAATCTTTGAATTCCTAAAATCAGGTAGGCTAAATTTCAACTTAGGCGAATTGGCCTGCTTTACAAACCAAAAAGTTTTGTCTATTGTGCTAGCCAACAGGAGCGAGATGTATGTATAACCTTTCAGATTTTATGAATGAGCTCGAACGCAGGAACCCCGCCCAACCGGAGTTCATCCAAGCGACCCGTGAAGTGCTTGAGTCGATCATCGACGCGGTGAATGAGAATCCCGTCTATGAAAAGCATCGAATCCTCGAGCGCCTGACCGAGGCGGACCGCATCTTCTCGTTCCGAGTCGAATGGGAGGATGATGAGGGGAATCTTCAAGTGAACCGCGGATACCGGGTTCAGTTCAACAACGCCCTCGGCCCCTATAAGGGAGGACTGCGCTTTCATGCAAGCGTCACCCTCGGAACCCTTAAATTCCTCGCCTTCGAGCAGACCCTTAAAAACAGTCTGACGACGCTGCCGATGGGTGGGGGAAAAGGGGGAAGCGACTTCAGCCCCAAAGGGAAAAGCGACGGGGAGATCATGCGGTTCTGCCGCTCCTACATGAGCGAGCTCCAAAAGTACATCGGGCCCGATACCGACGTTCCCGCCGGGGACATCGGCGTGGGAGCTCGGGAGATCGGATATCTCTACGGGCAGTACAAGCGCCTGCGCGACGAGAACACCGGAGTCCTCACCGGCAAGGGCCTGAACTACGGCGGATCGATCCTCCGGCCCGAAGCCACCGGGTTCGGAGCGATGTACTTCGCCAATTCAATGCTGGCTCTCAGAGGAGACAGCCTGACAGGGAAAACCGTCGCCCTTTCCGGATTCGGAAACGTCGCCTGGGGAGCCGCTCAGAAAGCGACCCACCTCGGAGCGAAAGTGGTTACGATCAGCGGCCCGGACGGGTACATCTACGATGAAGAGGGAGTGGGAACTCCGGAGAAATGGGCGTATATGTCCTACCTTCGTCTTTCCAACAACGATGTGGTCGAGCCGTATGCAAAAGAGTTCGGCGCCGTGTTCGTCCCCCGGAAAAAGCCATGGGAGGTTAAAGTCGATTTTGCGTTTCCCTGCGCGATTCAGAATGAGCTCAGTCTGGCCGATGCGAAAGCCCTTGTGGCCAACGGGGTGCAGGGAGTCGTCGAGATTTCAAACATGGGGTGTCAGGCGGATGCGATGTACTATTTCCTTGAAAAGAAGATCCTCTTCGCTCCCGGCAAGGCGGCCAACGCCGGCGGAGTCGCCGTCAGCGGATTGGAGATGACACAGAACGCGATGCATATCGCCTGGACCGCTGAAGAGGTGGATGAGAAGCTTAAGGAAATCATGTTGAAAATCCACAACGCCTGCGTCAAGGAAGGGACGCAACCGGATGGATACATCAACTATGTAAAGGGTGCAAACATCACCGGCTTCAGAAAAGTGGCCGATACGATGGTCCAGCTCGGCTATTAACCTTGTCCAACTTTGTACATTTTCCGGCGACCTTTTGGAGGTCG
>SHOI01000187.1 GCA_004294855.1 Sphaerochaeta sp.
AGAAGAAGCGCGACGATCTCGCTTGTCGAGGGCTTGCTCAGATCCAACACTCGGGCGATCTCCGCCCGACTGATCGCCCCTTCCCGGGCGATAAGGTTGAGTACTCGGAGGCGGTTGACCGTTCTGGCCACGGAGGGATGGGAAAAGTCCATGCCCCAGCATACCCCACCGACGACCGTTTTGTTAAGGTTTATTGCCGATTCCATCAAATCTCAGTATCTTTCGGTATATTCCCTTGGAGGTATGATTGTATCATGGCAAAGAAGAAGTTCAAGACGGAAGTGACCGAGCTGATGCAGCTCATCATCCACTCCCTGTATTCGCACAAAGAGATTTTCCTGCGGGAACTGGTCAGCAACGCATCCGACGCCCTCGATAAACTGAAATATTTGACCCTCACCGACGAGCGGCTGAAAAGCCTCGATTTCAACCCCCGGATCGATATCACCTTTACCGAGGAATCGCCTCGAACCCTCACGATCCGCGACAACGGCCTTGGAATGGATGAGGAAGAGCTTTCCAACAACCTGGGAACGATCGCATCCAGCGGAACGAAGAAGTTCCTCGCTTCTCTGACGGAAGAACAGAAGAAGGACTCCAACCTGATCGGTCAATTCGGTGTCGGATTCTACAGCGCCTTCATGGTCGCCAAGCGGATCGATGTCCGCTCCAAGAAAGCGGGAACCGAGCAGGCATACCTCTGGTCTTCGACCGGAAAAGGAACGTTCGACATTTCCGAGAGCGAGCTGGACGGCCATGGAACGGAAATCGTCCTCCACCTCAACGAGGATGGCGAAACATACGCCAACCGCTGGCAGATCGAACAGCTCATCAAGAAGTACAGCGACCACATCGCCTATCCGATCTTTCTGACCTATGAAGCGGTGACCTATGATGACAAAAAGAAGGATAAGGACGGCAAAGCCGAGAAGAAGAGCGAGACCAAGGTCGAACAGATCAACAGCTCTTCGGCGCTCTGGCGCCGGCCGAAGAGCGAGTTGACCGACAAGGATTACAACGAGTTCTACAAGCAGGCCACCTACGACAGCGACGATCCCCTCTTCTACGTGCACACCAAGGCGGAGGGAACCACCGAGTACACGACTCTCTTCTTCATCCCCAAGAAAGCCCCCTTTGATATGTACTACGCCGACTATCGCCCCGGGGTGAAACTCTATGTGAAGCGGGTGTACATCACCGATGACGACAAGGAGCTGCTGCCCCCATATCTCCGTTTCGTCCGGGGAATCATCGACAGCGAGGATCTTCCCCTGAACGTCTCGCGGGAGATTCTCCAGCAGAACCGGATCATGGCCTCGATCCGCTCCTCCAGCGTGAAGAAGCTGCTCGGTGAATTCCAGAAGATGAGCGAGAACAACCCGACGATGTTCGATGCGTTTATCGAACAGTACAACCGACCCCTCAAGGAGGGATTGTACTCCGATTACTCCAACCGAGACGCCCTCCTGGAGCTGGTCCGCTTCAAGTCTTCCACGGAAGAGGGATGGGTGAGCCTGGCTTCCTACAAGGAGCGGATGAAGAGCGACCAGAAGTCGATCTACTACATCACCGGCGGAAAAGAGGAGGTGCTCAAAGCCAGTCCGCTGCTCGGAGCCTACACCAAGCGCGGCTATGAAGTCCTCATCATGAGCGATGACATCGATGATATCGTCATCAGTCAGCTCGGTTTCTACAAGGAGCTGCCGCTGAAAGCGATCAACAAGAGCGGCGCGGTCGACGACCTGAAGGAAGGGGAGGAGAAGACCAAGGAGAGCAAGGAGTCCAAGGCTTTAATCAAGAAGATCAAGAAAGCCCTTGGGAACAAGGTGAAGGATGTCGTGGTCTCCACCCGCCTCGTCGATGCTCCGGCGGTCATCGTGGTCGACGAGAACGACCCGACCGTCCAGATGCAACAGCTTCTGAAGATGATGGGTCAGGATCAGGGTGAAGAGATTCTTCCGATCCTTGAGATCAACCTTGATGATCCGATCATCAGGAAGATCGAA
>SHOI01000188.1 GCA_004294855.1 Sphaerochaeta sp.
CACCGAGCACCTGGGCGGAATCATCCTCGCTTTGCCCGCTGATGATGAGGGGGGTTCGCGCTTCATCGATCAGAATGGAGTCGATCTCGTCGATGATCGCATAGTGATGAAGCGGCTGAATCTTCTCTTCCTGCGCCCACTTCATGTTGTCGCGCAGGTAATCGAAACCGAACTCGTTGTTGGTTCCATAGGTGATATCCTTGCTGTAGGCGCGCCGTTTGGCCTCGTTGTCCATATTGGAAAGAATCACGCCGACCTCAAGACCGAGAAACGCATACACCGGACCCATCCACGAAGCGTCCCGCTCGGCAAGGTAGTCGTTGACCGTGACGATATGAACGCCTTTGCCTTCAAGCGCGTTGAGATATGCGGCAGGCACACAGGTGAGGGTTTTTCCTTCACCGGTCTTCATCTCCAATATCTTGCCTTGATGAAGGACCATCGCGCCCATGATCTGCACATCGTAATGGCGTTCGCCGAGCACCCGGAATGCGGCTTCCCGGGCGAGAGCGAATGCCTTGGGAACAAGATCATCCAACGTCGCTCCCTGCCTGAGAGCATCCTTCAGCTTCTGCGTTTCATCGGGGAATTGGTCGTCGGCAAGACCTTGCGCCCAAGATTCGAGGTCATTCACCTGCTGAACGATCGGATAGAGGTGCTTCAAGTCTTTCTCTTGCTTGGTTCCAAAGAGGGTGGATAAAAATGAACGAGCCATATGATACCTGCCTTGGTATGAGTATACTCATTTGGGATAATTCCGAATAGAGAAAACGATGAGATGGGGCAAATATACCCATAGGGTCAAATTGATACAAATCCGCTGTACGAGCTCATTGGAAGATGATATGCTCGAGGTATGGTTGTGTGCTTTACCGGCGGAGGGACCCTTGGGCATGTCTATCCCGCGCTGGCCGTTCACCAGGAGTTGTCAAGCTCCGAGTCCTACTCGGGGTTTTGGATCGGTCGAAACGATCCGACGGAACGAAGGATCGTGGAAGAAGCGAACCTCGACTTCTATTCGATTCCCTCGGGCAAACTGCGAAGATATCCCTCCCTTCGGACCGTCACCGACGGGTTCAAGGTGCTGGGGGCGATCGGATTCGCATACCGGATTCTGAAGAGAAGGAAACCCGATCTTCTGTTCAGCAAAGGCGGGTTTGTCTCCGTCCCCCCGGTGATCGCGGCGCATCTTTTGAAGATTCCGGTGATCAGCCATGAAAGTGACATCAGCCCGGGACTGGCGACGCGGATCAACGCAAGATTCTCGGATCTGATCTGTGTTCCTTTCGCCGAAGGCTTCGACCGGCTGGGACGGGAGAAGCTGAGGGTGACGGGCAATCCCGTTCGGAAAGATCTTCTTGAAGCGAAGCAAAAACCCTTTGCTCTGGCTCAAGACGCTCTTCCGCTTCTGTTGGTTCTCGGCGGATCGGGCGGCAGCGCCGCGATCAACGCCCTCATTGAGAAGACCCTCGATGAGCTGCTTACGATCTGCTCGGTCTACCATCAGGTGGGGGCAAATGCCCCTCTGCCTTCGCTCCGGCCCAATTATACCGCCGTCGAGTTCATCGGGGACGAGCTTGCCGCGTTGCTTCATCGGGCGGATCTCGTGGTCAGCCGAAGCGGGGCGGGGGTGTTGGAGGAGCTGAAGCTGTTTGCAAAGGCGAGCATCCTGCTTCCGCTCGGAAGAAAAACAAGCAGAGGCGAGCAGGAAGCGAATGCCCGCCATCTGGAAGCGAAGGGAGCGGCCGTGGTACTCTATGAGCCGGTTGATCCCGATGCCTTTGTTTGTATGGTTCGATCGTTGATCGATGATCCTCTGCGGCGCGAGGCGCTGGCACGGACAATGGGGAGCCTGGGGGACGGATCGGCGGCAAGAAGGATTGGTGAAATCATTCTGGGATGGAGGAATGCATGATGCAACAGGTAAGCATATCACTCTTCGGCTTTGTGTTTAACATCGTCGATATCATCGTGTTCGTATTGATGATCG
>SHOI01000189.1 GCA_004294855.1 Sphaerochaeta sp.
AAACATGAAACAAACGTGCTCGGATACGCAACGTTGTTCAATGGTGGAATATATGGTTCAGTAGGAGATTTGGCGAATGATCCAAAATCATTGGTGATGAGACTTGCAAAAAAACAGGTAGGCTCCGACAGTTCTTTCGGTGAAGTTGTCGTGTTTGGAGATGGACCTGTTGAAATTCGGGAAGCAAAAAAAGCCGGATTTTTGAGTGTTGGAATCGTCAGCGATGAGCGCCAGAGATTTGGCATCAACAAAGCAAAGAGAGAACGGCTTATTCTTGCGGGAAGCGATCTGTTGATGCCGGACTATTCCTGGTCATCCGACTTAGCCAGAGCGTTAGGCTGGGAAACCCAATAATCTGTAGCATCGTGTGTATCAACGAACACCAACCCTGATTCGATAGCAAACACCCTTTTGATACTTGTACTAACCAGATTATTCGACAGATAGATATCTTTACCATAAAGCCAAACCGTTGAAGTGGATAAGAACACCATGATGGCGTATACTGATAACGCACGTATCGGAGGATGCCATGAAACGCCTTCTGTTGCTTCTCATGATTCTCTTGCTGTCCGGTTCAGCACTCTTTTCCGGCACGGGAAGTCTCCTGCTGGATGCCGTTGTCTTCGGTCTCGATGTCGCTGCAAAAGCCGGTAAAGGCAAGGTGGAGGTGACGCTTCCCGATGAAGAGAAAGAGATCTCCGTCCGCAGAGTCAGCATGAAAAAGATGAAAACGATCTTCGAGGAGCACAACTTTTTGCTCCTTGAATATGAAAAGCGGTTGGAGATCTACGATCGGCTGAGCGTTCCCATCGCCTGGCCGGTGGTGAAAGGCATCACGATCGGATTCGGCAAGGGCTCCCGCCTGCAGCGCGATCATGCCGGATCGATCACGGGAATCGTCATGGACACCGCGAGCGCCGCCGCGATCGGCACCGGACTGGTGTTCATCGTCATCGATGCGATCTTCGTCGGCATGCTCGGGGGCCGGGAGAACTTCAGTGATGATGAGCTGCAGGCCACCGGAGAGAATCTCCTCTTCGGAGGTCTCATCGCTCTGGGAGCGAGCCGGGTCATCCAGGGGATCGGTCCCGCCGTCTATGGCCTGAGGTACAACAAGGTCCTGAGAACCGGACTCGGCCTTGCGAAGGATCGCAGTGACGCCGTAGGGCTTGCGATCGGATTCGCACCGCTTCCCACCGGCGACGGACGGCTTCAGTGGCAGGTCGCCGCCCGGATTCCTCTCCGCTGAAGGAGATACGTAGATACGAAGACCGAAATGACGTATACTTCCGACAAACCTGTTGGGAGCCGCCATGAAACGCCTTCTTCTGCTTCTCGTTCTTCTTTCGGTGTTCGCAGCAACACTCTTCGCCGCGTTTCCGGGAATGTTTTCATTGGATGTCGCCATACCCGGGCTCGCCGTCTCGACGAGCGGAGGCAGGGGAGAGATCCTGCTCACGCTTCCTGATGAAGGGGAGTCGATCTCCATCGGACGAGCCGGCATGGGAACAATGAAAAGAGTCTTCGATGAACATGACTTCCTCTCGTTCGAATATGAAGAACGGCTTGCGATCTACGACCGCTTGAGCGTCCCCCTCGCCTGGCCGATCCTCAAGAACATCACCCTCGGTTTCGGTTCGGGCTCCCGGCTGCAACGTGATCCGGTCGGAGCGCTCGTTGGAGTCGTTCTGGACAGCGCGAGCCTGATCGTGATCGGCGCCGGGTTTTTCGGCATGATCTTCGAAGGGTGGGTGATCGGTCTCAGCGAGGGTCCCGACATTGACAAAGATGCGTATATGAAGATGACGAGCCTGAAATTTCTGCTTGGCGGCGTGATCGCCCTGAAAGCGAGCCGGATCATCCAGGGAATCATACCGGCGGTCTACGGCCTCAGGTACAACAAGGTTCTCAGGGATGGACTCGGACTTAATAAAGATCGCAGCGACGCCCTCGGGCCTGCGATCGG
>SHOI01000190.1 GCA_004294855.1 Sphaerochaeta sp.
ATCCCTA
The DNA here is from genome assembly GCA_004294855.1 of Sphaerochaeta sp. GTDB lineage: Bacteria > Spirochaetota > Spirochaetia > Sphaerochaetales > Sphaerochaetaceae > Sphaerochaeta. The sequence continues at coordinate 8 of SHOI01000190.1, forward strand.
CGCCTCCTTCTTTTTCACGTTATACAATGCAAGCCCAATAGAAAGAGCCGAGAGAAGCAGGAACATAAGTGAAATCGGACGCTGAACCAATACTGCCCAGTTGTTGTTGGAGACCAGCAACGCCCGGTTGAGGTTTTCTTCGGCCATCGGACCGAGAATCACCCCCAGGACAAGCGGCGCCCCGGGATAACCCCAGCGCTTCATGAAGAAGCCCAGGATTCCAAACACCAGAGCGACCGTGACATCATACAGGGAGTTGTTCAGGCAGAAGGCACCTACGACGCACAACACCATGATGACCGGCATCAGAAGGGTATCGGGAATCTTCAGGATCGCCGGTGAATACCGGGAGCTCAGCAGTCCGAAGCCCAGCATCAGGAATTGGATGATCACCATTCCGGCAAAGATCGAATAGACGACATCGATGTTTTCAATGAAGAGAAGCGGTCCGGGCCGTACCCCGATAAGAACCAAAGCTCCGAGCATGACGCTCGTTACCACGTCTCCGGGAACTCCGAGACACAGCATCGGAATAAGCGCACCACCGGTGGTGGCGTTGTTCGCCGATTCCGGAGCGGCGATGCCGCTGAGAGCGCCCTTGCCGAACTGATCCCGGTCCTTTGCGAATTTTTGAACCACGTTGTATGCGAGGAAACATGCGATCGCTCCGCCGGTTCCGGGAACGATCCCGATGAATACTCCCAATATCCCGCCGACGAGAATCGCAGGGATCACCCCTTTGATTTCCGTCCAAGTCGGAAGGATGTCCGTTACCGCCTGAATCGTAACCGGCCGCTCCTCATGGGAGGTCTGAACCTGCTTCAACACTTCACTGACCGCAAACACACCGATGAGGACCGGCAGAAGACTGAAGCCTCCGGCAAGATACATGTTGTTGAACGTGAGGCGGTTGACCCCGACGATCGTGTCGATTCCGACACAGGAGGCCAGCAGTCCGATGCATCCGGCGATCAGGCCTTTGACGACGTTCTTTCCCGATGAACTGGCCATGATGGAAAGACCGAAAATACTCAAGGAAAAATAATCCGCAGCCTGGAACGACAGGGCGACTTTTGCCAGTTGCGGCGCAATGACGATAAGACACGCCGTACTGATCAGGCCTCCGCCAAAGGAAGCGATCGTGGCGATTCCGAGAGCCTTCCCCGCTTTGCCCTGACGGTTGAGCGGATAGCCGTCCAGCGTCGTGGCCGAAGCGGAGGGGGTTCCCGGAGTATTGAGAAGAATCCCTGAAATCGATCCGCCGTACATTCCTCCACAGAAGAGGCCGCACAGCATGACCAATGAGACACTGGCGGGAAGCCGGTAGATCAGGGGCAACAACAGAATGATTCCCATCGATGCGGTAAGACCCGGCAATGCACCGATCACGACACCGATCGCCGTCCCGAATACCATCAGGGCGAAGGTGAACGGCTGGAAGACCAAGGAAAATCCATATGCTAAATTTTGCAGCATTTCATACCCCCCTTAGAAGAGCCTTCCCACCGGAAGGAACACCATGAAGACGATGTTGAACAGGACGAAGATGACCGCCGTGCCGATCACGCTCACCAGAATATTCGTCTTCCATTTCTTGTACCCGAACAGGCGGATGATGCCGACAAGAAAGAACGGGGTAAGGAGCGGAAATCCGATCAGATTGAGCAGTCGCACGTATATCAGGGAGATCACCGCCAACAGAAGCGCTCGCCCTATCTGAGTGACATACGTACGATCACTGCTTCGCTCGGGAAGTCCGCCGCGCAGACTCGTTCCGATTTGTATAGCACCCAGACCGAACATCATCACGGAAATCACCCGCGGATACTGCCCCGGTCCGATCCCCCGCTCGGGAACCGGCAAGCTGGCCGTCATCAACCATACCGCGATGCTCAGGGCCATCAGCCCGACACCTACCCAGAGGTCGACTCGTTT
>SHOI01000062.1:0-4448 GCA_004294855.1 Sphaerochaeta sp.
CTCTGAAGGTTCTCCTGTCCATGTCGACTCCGCTCGTCATCGACGCCGACGGAATCCGTTCGCTTGCCCGTCTCATTGCTTCGAAGGAATATTCGGTTGAAAGCAGGAACGCTCCGATGATTCTCACCCCCCATCTCGGGGAGATGCGGGTCATCGGGGAGGCGGTGTTCGGAAGGCCCTGTTTCTTGTCAAGCGAGAGCCCTGAATCGTTCTTCAGTCAGCTGAAAGCTATTGCTCAAACCCTTGACGCGACGATCGTGCTGAAAAGCAGCCTGATCCACATCGTCGATCCCGACGGAACGATCACGATCCTGGAGGGGCTCAATCCTTCGCTGGGGGTTGCCGGAAGCGGGGATCTGCTCGGCGGGATGATCACCGCCTTCCTCGGGCAAGGGTTCAGCGCCCATGATTCGAGTCTCATCGCCGGCAAGATTCTCTTTACGAGCGCTCAGGCCGCGAATGAGCGGATCGGGTATTATGACAGTGAAACCCTGCTTCCGTACATCGGTCTTGCCATAAAGGAGGCGGAGCGATGATTCAGCTGTATCTTCTTTCGGTGGCGTACCTCGTCATCGGCTCGGGGTTCCTGCTTTCCGATACCCACGGAATCAAAATGAGCATTCTGTTTTCTCTGCGGTTCACCTTTCGGAACAACCGGGCGGTTCGCCTGGGTCTGATCATCGGCGGCTTTCTGCTGACCATCGGGCTTGCCCTCTTTCCCATCGATCCGGGACCTCGAATCATCGGAGACCTTCTGCCACTGATCAATATCTTCATACTGAGCATCTGGTACCTTACCGAATCTCTTCAAAAATCTGAAGCCGACGAGCTCTTTACGAGCGTGGTGGGCCGGTATCGGGAGCGCAGCCGGGAGAGGATGGGATATGTCACCTTGGTGATAGCACTTATTCATTTTCTCCTTCCCCATTTCGTGTTATTGTGAGATGCAGGATGGAAGAGCGAAATACCACGGCAGGCATCGTCAGACAGGATGGGAAGCTCCTCATTGCAAAACGGGTCGAAGGCGGACCGGTGGGAGGTCTATGGGAGTTTGTCGGGGGAAAATGCCGTCATTGCGAAACGCCGGAGGAAGCCCTGGTTCGGGAGTTTGAAGAGGAGCTGGGCATCTCCGTCGTCGTGGGAAAGCTTCTGGCCACCCACACCTTTGAAAACAACCATGTCCGATACCACCTGGGCGCCTATGAGGTGAAGCGGGTGGACTCAAAACCAATCACTCTGAGTGTGCATACTGAAATCGCCTGGGTCTCCTTCTCGGAGTTGGATGCGTACACCTTTCCTCCGAGTGACCAGGCGATTATCTCACAGTTGCGTTAACGCAAAAACTCGACAGCGGCTCGTTCGATCCCAAGACCTTCCTTATAGCGCTCCATGAATTTGTTGAATCCTTCAATCTCCGCGCCGGTCGCCTCGACGATCGTTCGCTCCGCACCGGCAAACACATCCTGATCGAGGAATTCGGCGAGCGTTCGGCCTTTTTTATTGACGAGATAGGATGCAAGCAACGCGATTCCCCACGCTCCGCCTTCACCGGCGCTTTTAAGTGTGGCCACCGGAGTGTGCAGAGCGCTGGCCATCATCTTCTGTCCAACCAATGCGGTCTTGAAGAAGCCGCCATGACCGGTGATCGAATCGATGCTCACCCCCTCTTGTTCAAAGAGGATGTCCATTCCGATCCTCAGGACGCCCAAGGCGGTGTAGAGTTGGGTTCTCATGAAGTTGGCGAGGGTGAAGGAGCTTTCCGCCTTGCGAACGAAGAGGGGTCTGCCTTCATACAGCTCGGTCATCGTTTCTCCCGAGAGGTAGTTGTACGCCAGCAGTCCGCCGCCGTCGTAATCCCCTTCAAGAGCTTTGCCGAGCAGATCGTCATACAGCTTCGCCTTGGGTACGCTGTGCCCCACGGCGTGGAGCACTTCATCAAACAGAGCGATCCACGCATCGTATTCACCGGTGCAGTTGTTGGCGTGGCTCATAGCAACGAGCGAGCCGTCGGGGGTGGTGACGAGGTCGATGAATTTGTTATACGAACGGGACAGCTCCTTCTCGAGCACGATCATCGCAAAGACGCTCGTTCCTGCGGACACGTTCCCGGTTCGCTTGGCCACGCTGTTCGTCGCGACCATCCCCGTTCCCGCATCCCCTTCGGGCGGGGCCAGAGGGATGCCTGCTTCCAAGGTCCCGCTCGGATCAAGGAAGAGAGCCCCCTCTTTGGTGAGGACTCCCGCCTCCTCTCCCGCTGAAAGCGGAGCAGGCAAGAGCTCTTCCAACCTCCAAGGATGGGTGTGCAATGAAGCAAACTGCTTCACCATCGTCCGGTCATACCCCTTGGTCTTCGGATCGACCGGGAACATCCCCGAAGCGTCTCCGATTCCCAAGAGGTGTTTCCCGGTCAGTCGATAATGAACGTATCCCGCCAAGGTTGTGATCTTGGCGATTCTTGGAACGTGCTCTTCCTTGTTCAGGATTGCCTGATAGAGATGACTGATCGACCAACGCTCCGGAACCGGATAATCGAAAAGCTTGGAGAGATCCTCCGCCGCTTGTTCGGTCATCGTGTTCCGCCACGTTCGGAAGGGAACAAGAAGGTTGTCCTCGTTGTCGAACGCCAGATAGCCGTGCATCATCGCACTGATCGCCAGAGCTTTCGTTCGCTTCAACACCACATTGTATTGGGCTTTGATATCATCATTCAGTGATTTGAATGACGCCTGCAAGCCCTCTTCGACCGCCTCCAAGCTGTAGGTCCACACTCCGTCGACGAGCTGGTTCTCCCACGTGTGACCGCCTTGAGCGATCGGCTCGTTGTGCGAGTCGATGAGGACCGCCTTGATTCGTGTTGATCCGAGTTCAATGCCTAAAATTGTTTCTCCACGTTCAATCTGTCTCTTTCGTTCATCCATTCCTACATTACCGTTCCATTTTTAATGACTGCGTTTTTATTGATGACGATGATTCCGTCGTGGATGGAATACATCGGGAAGTCTCCTTCCTGACGGGGGATATCGTCGATGCCGATTCGGCATCCGTCACCGATCCGGGCATTCTGGTCGATGATCGCCTTGCGAATGATCGTACCCCGGCCAATGCCGATATTCGGAATGCCCTTCTTGGCGTTCTGTTCTTTCTCCTCATCCGTTTCATAGCGGGAGGCGCCCATGCAATACACTCCGTCGAGGGAAGCTCCCGATTCGATAAGGGTTCGAACACCGATGATCGAGTTCACGATATACGCATTGGTGATGATCGAGCCTTCACTGGTCAGCGAGTTGGAGATGTTGCAGAAGTTGATCTTCGTCGCCGGCAGGTGTCGGCGGTGGGTGTAGATCGGCATCTCCTCATTATAGAAGTTGAACATCGGGTTGATTGAAGCAAGGTCGAGGTTTGTTTCATAGAACGCCTTGACCGTTCCGATATCTTCCCAGAAGCCGTCAAAGAGGTAGGCGGCGGCGCGGCGCTTTGAAATCTCCTGAGGGATGATCTCTTTTCCGAAATCGGTCTTCTTATTGTCCAGAACCTCTTCCATCGTCTTGCTGTTGAAGATGTAGATTCCCATCGAAGCCAGATACTCGTTTTCAGGGGTGACCGAGACACCGAGCGATTCCTTCATGAACTTTGGGCCCACCTTATAGGAAGTGATATCCACATCGGGAGCTGGCTTTTCGATGAAGCTGGTAATAATCCCCTTATCATCACAGCCGATGATCCCCAAGCCGGTCGCCTGAGCGCGGCTGATCGGTTTGGCGGCGATGGTAAACTCCGCTTTGGAATCGATGTGCCGGTTCAGCATATCCATCAGATCCATTCGATACAGCTGATCCCCGCTGAGAATCATGAAGTAATCCGCTTCCTGATCGCGGAAGTGGCGCAGGTTCTTTCGCACAGCGTCGGCGGTTCCTTCATACCAGGTCTCGGTTTTTATCGTTTGCTCCGCGGCGAGAATCTCGACGAACCCTTTGGAGAAGGTATCGAAGATATAGGTGTTTGAGATGTGGTTATGCAGCGACGCCGAGTTGAACTGAGTAAGAATATAAATTTTCTTGATCCCGCTGTTGATGCAGTTTGAGATCGGAATATCCACGAGGCGATACTTTCCGCCAAATGGAACTGCGGGCTTTGCCCGATCCATTGTCAAGGGATAAAGACGAGTACCCTTTCCTCCGCCCAGTACGATAGCAATGACATTTGGCTTTCGACGATTCATTTGGTAAAACCCCCCTGTGTTTTTCGATAGAGCTCTTGGTAGGAACGGGCCGAGCGGGTCCACGAACTGTCGTAGGCCATCGCCCGTTTTCGGATTGGTTCAATGACCGTCCTTCCTTTTTTCCACCAAGTAAGAGCTCTCCTTACTGCCTCCAATATACCACGACCGGTCATTGAGTCAAAGAGGATTCCGGTTCCTCTTTGAGGATCTTCATCCAAATCGGTAATCG
>SHOI01000062.1:4548-7824 GCA_004294855.1 Sphaerochaeta sp.
TAGGAGGATGAGGAGGTCGGCCCATAGATGCCTTTCGATTCAGTAAAAAACGGGTGTTGGACAAAGTAGTATTCAACACCCGGTTCTGAAAGCTTTGCATATGTGACCCGTTCTTCACTCCCCAACAAAGAGACGGTATGCTCGATATCGGTTGGAATCAACTCATCGGTCATGAACCCATAGTGGGGCAATACGACAAGTACTTCTTCACCAAGAGATGCCAGAGCTTTTGATAGGGCGCCGACAACATCCGCCAACCCTCCGCTTTTGGAGAAGGGAACCGATTCACTGGAGACCATGCATATCTTCATAGTCCCATTAGAACACCTTAACCGTTCTTGCGTCAAGGAAATTGGGTTTTACGTATATGCTCTGCCTTCCAATTCATCGATGTACGAGCTTGCGCAGTGTGCAGCGACCGCTCCGTCGCTCGCAGCGGTGATCAACTGGCGGAAGACGGTGTCACGAACGTCTCCGGCGGCGAAGAGCCCCTCGACGGATGTTTCCATCCGTTCGTTGGTAATGACCCAGCCATCCTCGGTGAGGACATCGTAAGAACCCTTGAGAAGGTTCGTCTCGGGGATGATGCCCACAAAGATGAAGGCGGCGTCGAATTCCCGTTCATATTCGCGATCCTGCTTCAAATCCTTGAGGATGACCGAGGTGACTTTATTTCCATCGCCTTTTATCTCTTGAAGCGTGTGCTCCATCAGGAACTCGACGTGCGGGTTGCGTTCGATCTGCTTGACCAGGTTGTCCTGCGCCCGGAATCGGTCTTTGCGGTGGGCGATGGTGATATGGTCGGTCAGCTTGGAAAGGTAGATCGCATCGGTGATGGCGGTATCGCCTCCGCCGACAACGAGAATCCGCTTGCCTCGGAAAAAGGGGCCGTCGCACGTACCGCAGTAGGAAACGCCCTTGCCGGCGTAGGCTTCTTCACCTTCAATTTCCAGATGGCGGTGTTTCGCTCCGGTTGCATAGATGACGGCTTTGGCTTTGTAGATGGTGCCGCTTGCGGTCTCCACAAGGAAGTCATCACCTTCCTTTCTGATTGCCGTGGCGGTTTCATAGACGATCTTCGCTCCGAAGGTCTCCGCTTGACTTTGGAACTTCAGCGCGATCTCCGCTCCACTTACGGGAACCTCTATTCCCGGATAGTTTTCAATCAGATCTATATACATCGTCTGTCCACCGGGGGCGATCGATTCCATAATGGTGACCGTTCTGCCCGCCCGGGCGGCATACTGGCCGGCCGCCATGCCAGCCACACCCGAACCGAGGACCAAAATCTCCTGCTCAACCATGTTCTTACTCCTTCAATGCAAGTTCAGCATCGCTTTTACGAATATATGTGGGCCCCTGATCCAAAGGATCGGCGCCTGTCTCAAGATAATGCTTTCTTGCCCTGTCGGCTAGCTCCACTCCGAGATTCTGACGGTGAGCCTCAAACACTGCGACCTTCGGATCTGCCAGCCGCTTCGCAAGGAGAGCTCCGTCGCTGCCAAGCAGGGTAATGGAGGGGTGGGGGGCGATGAGCGAAGCGATTTCATCCGGACCCAGATCGCTGCTTTCTCCGATTTTGATTCCATCCACGAACAGCGCGGTGTAAAAGCGCTGTTTTTTTGCATCGATGACCGCAAGGCATGCTCCGCCGATGAATCGGGCGATCCCTTGAAAGAGATCCAGCGTGGGGACGCTGACCAGCGGTTTATTCAATCCGAGGGCGAGCCCCTTCATCGTGGCAAGGGCGATCCTCAAGCCGGTGAAGGATCCCGGACCGCTGCTTGCACAGAGGAGATCCAATTCGGAAAGTTCGATGGAATGATCAGAGCACATCAAAAGCAGCCGATTCAACAGCTGCTCGCTGTGGGTGTTGTTCCACACCACCGAGGTTGTCTCATACCACGAGAGTTGATCCTCTTCATATTCGCCGAGAAAGAGGTTGGCCGTTTTTGTAGAGGTGTCGCAACCGAGAATAATCATAGCATGCTTCCTTCAATTCGGATCTCCCGCGAGCCGTCCTCGGCGAGGGTGATCGTCACGGAGATCGTCCCTTCGGGAAGAAGCTCTTGGATCTTTTCACTCCATTCGATCAACGTGATCCCCTCACCGTAGAGATACTCCTCCCCCCCGATCAGCTCAAACTCCTCCACGCTGTCGATCCGGTAGAGATCCATGTGATAGAGGGGGAGGGTTCCTTCGTACTCCTGGATCAGGGTGAAGGTGGGGCTGACGATCGCTTCCCCGATTCCGAGGCTCTGAGCGATCCCCTTGGCAAAGACCGTCTTCCCTACACCGAGCGATCCCCGCAGAGAGACGACCGCGCCCTTCGTAAGGGTTTTTCCAAGAGCATATCCGACCCGGATCGTCTCCTTTTCCCCCGTTGTCCGAACGATCATATCTCCTTGGCTCCATGTTTCAGCTTGTCGGCGATCTCTTCGTTCTCCAAGTACTCTTCGATGATGACATCTCCCAGCGTGTCACCGCTTTGGTGGGTGTAGTCCTCCATCAGTCGTTGGATGAGGGGGTCTTCGCCGTCGAGGGAGCGGGCTTGTTCAAGCAGGTGGCGAGCCTCTTCCAGTTCCCCGCTCCGAAGGTGCAGGTACGCGAGGTTGCTCATGAACGTTATGTTCTCTTCATCGAGATCCAGGGCGGTTCCCAGATAGCTTTTTGCCAGCTCCTCGTTGCCCGCTTCCAAGGCGCACAGGGCCAGCTCGTTGTAGATGTCGCTGCTGTGGCTTTCCAGCTCCAGGGCTTGGATGAGGGCGTCTTGGGCTTCCGGGAAGCGTTCAAGCCGCCGGAGCGCCCAACCCTTCAGGAAATAGGCGTTCCAGACCTTCGGATATGCTTCGATATACCGGTTCAGCAAGGAGAGCGCTTCCTCCTCCCTGTTCATGTGGATCGCATCGTAGGCCTGCATGAGGCGTTGTTCGCCGGCAAGCTTTGTTTCGATATCCTTCAGGATCTTCATCGTGTGCCGTTTTTCTTTCGATTCCCCGGCAAGATCGACGTATCGAACCAGATAGTCCCGGGCGATCTCGACATTCCCCTGATAGAGATGAAAAAAGCCGATCTCTTTCAGAAGTGCTTCGTCATCACCCAGAACGGACAACCCCTCGACGAGGGTGTTCAACGCTTTTTGCTGGTAGAAGTCATACGTTTCACCCTTGCTTGAATCCTCGGTCGCCCGATGTCCGTACAGCGTGGCCAGGTTGATATAGGTAGCGGATTGGGGGCTGAGGTGACAGACGGTGAGAAAGAGCTCTTCGGCGAAGG
>SHOI01000062.1:7924-10277 GCA_004294855.1 Sphaerochaeta sp.
AATGATCCGATCTTCCTTTCCATCGAGGGGGGGAGGGAGATGAAGATCACATGGTTCAGCGCTTCATGCATGGTGACATTGCTCCATAGAAAATCCTGCGGTGCCGCAACCGAAGAACGCTCTTGAACCTGTGGTTCAAGGGGGACACCAGTTGGGCTGAAAATTCTGTTCCGTTAAACCCCGAAGGAGTTGGATCAATGCAAAACAGCTATACCGCGTCCCGGTTGTGTTAGTTGAGCCAAGAGACTTTGTCTCCAGGAGAACACCGCAGGAATACTTACAATAATCGTCAGGTGGCATCCACCTATCAACATGGTACTACACTAACCGGTTTTGGGAAAGAGGGACAAAAAATGGGACCCGAAGGTCCCATAGACGCTGTTCAGACAGGAAGTTACAGTTCCGGAAGATCATCCAGAAGCGCATCCCAATCAACATCCTCGCTGCTGAGGCCGCCATCGGCTCCCGTAAAGGTGTCGGCGGCTTCAAGTTCAAGGGAAGCATCGTCAAAGACTTGAATCTCATCCAAGCCGTCGATCGTATCGAGGGTTGCCATCGCGGTGGCGATGGATTGCTCGACGAGCTTTTCACTGGTGGTATATGCTTCGATATACCCCTCCAATTCCCGGTTGTGGGCAAGAACCAGGTCGAACCGCTGCTGCAGTTCTTCTTTTTCCCGCCGTAACAAGGCGATGAGGCCGGCGGCCTTTTTCGTTCTAAGCTCTAAGAGTCGTACGGTATCAATGACAGACATGCTTCCTCCTGCGCCCTTATTTTGCAAGGGCGACCTTTACTTGGTCAACGAGAGTTTTAAACGCGGCCTTATCCTCGATAGCCATGTTGGATAGAGCTTTGCGGTTAACTTCGATGTTGGCGAGTTTCATCCCGTGCATGAATTGGGAGTAGTTCAACCCCTCGGCCTGCACGGCTGCATTTATCCTGACAATCCAGAGACGGCGGAAATCACGCTTTCGGAGTTTTCGTCCGACATAGGCGTGCTGTCCGGCTTTCTCTACGCTGTCCTTTGCGACCCTGTAGTTCGTGCTTCGCCGGCCGCGATGGCCTTTAGCGAGCTTGAGGATCTTCTTACGTCTGTCCTTGTGCTTGGTTCCATCTATTGCTCTCGACATCCCGATCCTCCTTACTCATAGGGGAGCATCGACTTGACTCGTCGTGCTTCCACATCGGACAGGACACCTGTTGAGCGCAGGTGGGCCTTGCGCTTACTGCTCTTCTTGGTCAAGATGTGGCGAAGGCCCTGTTTCTTGTACAGGACTTTTCCTCCGGCTGTCACCTTGAACCGCTTGGCAGCGGACTTTCTTGTTTTCATCTTGGGCATGATAGCACCTCTTTCTGTGCCACAGGGAACAAGATACCCCTGGAGCAACGTATTCACTATCCCATGCGGGATACTGGTTACTGTGGTTCTTTTTTCGGCCCCGACGTCTTGGCGGGCGAGAGAATCATGCTCATCATCCGTCCTTCCATCATTGCCGGTCGGTCAACGACGTATCCTACACCATTATCGGTGAGCTGGGCAAGTATCCGGTCGAGGACCACTTTGCCCAATTCGGTATGAGCCAATTCACGGCCCCTGAAGCGAATACTTACCTTTACCTTATTGCCTTCGGTGAGGAAGTCTCCGATGAATTTGCTCTTGGTGTTCAAGTCGTGCTGTTCGATCTTCGGCTGCATCCGAATCTCTTTCATCTTGGTGATCACCTGATTCCGTTTTTGATCCCGCAATCGTTTTTCCTGCTCGTAGCGGAACTTACCATAATCGAGAATTTTGCATACAGGGGGGTTGGCGTTGGGGGAAACCTCAACTAAATCGAGCCCTGCTTGTTCGGCGAGCTCGATTGCATCAAAACTGCTCATAATGCCCTTTTGATTGCCATCCTCATCAATGACAAGTACTTCTCTGGCACGAATCTGCCTATTGACCCTCAAATCTCTTGTAGCCAAATGTTCTCCTTGTGATTTAGGTGTTAAAACCACTCTGCAGTAATATACTTCAGCCCGTATGGGTGACCGAAATTACTATACCATAGCCTCTTACGATGTGTCAAAGCTGGAATATAAGAAGATAGCCGCCCGAAGGCGGCCATCGATTACGTTAGGCTTGATTGGCGGAACCAAGAACGTTGGTGTTCTTGTGGATATACATCTTTTTCAGTTCGTCGCGGGCCGGTCCGAGGTATTTTCGCGGATCGAATTCCCCCGGGTTGTTGTGCAGGATTTCACGAATCGTCGCCGTCATCGCCAAGCGGCCATCGCCCGACTTTTGCAGCCAGAAACTAAAAAAGCTCTCGTAACTCCTTTAGGGGGTATATTTTTTTAACTTTTTTAGAAA
>SHOI01000191.1 GCA_004294855.1 Sphaerochaeta sp.
AGGCGAAGCGCCACATCGGTGGTCCGCACCTTTTCATGTTCCTCACTCAGCGCCAAAACGGCTTCCAAGTAATCTTCACCGGATTTCTGCATACCTTATCGTACCATTAATTACTCTTAGTGAGAAGAAGTATTAAAAGCGAAAACCGACACCGAGCGAGAGACGAACGGTAAGATGAATATCCTCCATAACTTTTCTATCGTTTAGATCGTACATGCCGATATGGGCGGTCACTCCCCCGTTGATCGTCATCTTCGGTGAAAGGAGGAAGCTTGACTCAAAGCTTGCACCAATTCCAATCACCGATGAAGAGCCGGTGAGTGCTCCCCCCAAGACTTCTTCATCAAGCTTTTGGTAGGAAGCCCCGGCACCGATTAAGAGATCGAACATCTTGCCTAATTCACTCCGGTTGCTGTATCCAACAAGAACATTCGTTAAAAGCCCGGTAAACAGATTGCTTGGCGTGTCTGTTATCATCGTCTGGAAAGACGTTTGGGCATAAAAACCATTCGAACTATGTTCATTCGGGTATGAATAAAACCCAACCTGTATTCCTGTGAAGTTGAGCAAATCCTCCAAATCTTTTGTGGAGGACAGACCGCCATAATCCAAGCTCACAGTGACCATGTTGTCGTAAGCCATCACGCCGCTGATTGCAAAAACAAGCACACAGATGAATACAACCACCCTTTTATTCATGAGACTCCTCCAAGAAAACCAATGTCCTTAGTATACGGGCAAACGATTCGTTTGTGGTAATAAATTTACGGATTCGATAAAAATAAATACAATATAAATCCGGAAGTTGAAAATTTACACCAAGAGAAGCGCCCGGTGCTCATACACGGTAAGGCCATAACGATCGGTATTACAAAACGTTATGGCCGGCATATCTTCCTTTACGGTGCGGAAGACGGGCTGGAAGAAGGATCAGAAGCCGAAACCGACACCGATGTAGGTTCGGGCGGTGGCGGGAATCTCCTCTAGGACTTTCTTGTCGTGCAGGTCATAGATTCCGGCAAGGACGCTCAGTCCCGCATTGATCGTCAAACTCGGCGAGAGGAGGAAGTTCGCCTCGACGCTTGTACCGAATCCGATCATCGATGCACTACTGTTGAGGATTCCCCCCAACACCTCGACATGAAGCATCTGATAGGAAGGACCGACACCGACGACGAGATCGAACATCCTGCCCAGTTCAATCCGGTGGCTGTACCCCAGAAGAACGTTCATCAGATACGTGGAGAACCAATCGCTCCGGTTTTCCGTAACCATTGTCTGGGCGGACACCTGAGCGTAAAAACCGCTTGCACTGAATTCATCGGGATATGAATAGAACCCGGTATGTATTCCCGAGAATGTGACCGGATCCGTATCGGGATACGTCAGCGCCCCCAGATCCAAGCCCACGGTGGTCATGTTCTCATACGCCATGACGCCACCGACCGCAAACACTAAGAGACAAACGAACACGATCATCCGCTTATTCATGGAACACCTCCAGAAGATTTCATGCCCATAGTATACCGATAAACGATCCTTTTGGGGCAAATATTATTCACGAAGAAAATCATTTTGCGCAGGTGGAAGTTACAACTCAGGCCATGACGACACGGAAGACCGATCAGAAGGTGAAACCGGCTCCGACGTATGTCCGGGCGGTGATCGGCTTCTTGTCGATGACTTTCCGGTCTGTCAGGTCATAGATTCCGATATGGGCGGTCGCTCCCCAGTTGATCGTCATCCACGGTGAAAGGAGGAAGTTCGCCTCGGCGGTCGCCGCCAACCCGATCATCGACCCTTTCCCGGTGATCGCTCCCCCGAGGATATTCAGGTCGAACTGCTGGTAGGAAGGTCCGACCCCGATCAGCAGGTCGAACATGCCGCCACGGTCGAACCGGCGGGTATACCCGGAAACGATATTC
>SHOI01000192.1 GCA_004294855.1 Sphaerochaeta sp.
GGATATCCAGATGATCTTTCAGGATCCCTATGCATCGTTGAACCCCCGGATGACGGTGCGTTCGATCATCGCCGAGCCTTTGGTAATCTATAACCGCCGGAAGCTGCTTGATCCGCCTCTTTCCAAGCTTGAGATCGAACACCGGGTCGAAGAACTGATGGAACGGGTCGGCCTCTCGAAAGTGTTCAAGAACCGCTACCCCCACGAGTTCAGTGGCGGGCAACGCCAGCGGATCGGAATCGCTCGAGCTCTTGCGCTCAAGCCGAAGATCATCCTGGCGGATGAGCCGGTCTCCGCTCTGGACGTCTCGATCCAGTCGCAGATCCTCAACCTGCTCAGCGACCTGCAGAAGGAGTTCAACCTGACCTATATCTTCATCGCCCACGACCTCGCCGTCATCCAGCACATCTCCACCCGGGTCGCGGTGATGTACCTTGGGAAGATCGTGGAGATCAGCGAAGCGGTGAAGCTCTATGACAACCCCCTGCACCCCTACACCACGGCGCTCCTGAGCGCCGCCCCGATCCCCGATCCCGTCGTCGAGCGGAATCGGCAGCGGATCATCCTGACCGGAGATGTACCCTCCCCCGACAGGGAGCGCTTCGGCTGCTACTTCTACGACCGCTGTCCGAAGCGGATGCCCTGGTGCTCAAACCACATTCCGCCGATGTTCAAACAGGGAGAAAACCACGAAGTGGCATGCTGGTTGTATGATAAGACGAGAGATTATCAAGACGTCTCGATGGAAGAAGCCGAGGCGGATGCCGCCAAGACAAACCCGTAATCATTTACAGGTCTTTCATCCTAAGCGGCAGATCAACATCCCTTGGCCGATCGATTTTGGCAGGAAGCTCGGTAAAGATGGCAATCCGGTCAAACGCGGCTTCGATCCGCCCGCTGGAGGAGCGTTCGGGGATCACCTGAACGGTTTTTTGGCGCTCCTCAGTCAGGATGATTGAAAACACCACCATCGCCTTCTGGCGTCGTTTCGGAAGGATCTTCCCGTCCAAAGCGGATCCTTTGATGAAATGGGAAAGATCGAGGCGCACGACCTCGCCAAAGCCGAAGGACTCCCGCCTCACCCACGGCCCGATCCCCCACCACGAACCGATCATCCGATTGGCCACATCAAAAAACCAGCCGTCGCGATAGAGGACTCCGATCGTTGTGACAATCAGAAGCAGGACGATGTGGATCATCGACCGAATGGAAACACCTTCACCAATGTTGAGAACCAATCCCCACAGTAAAAACAGGGTGATCAGAAGGAACACCATCCGTACACGCTTTTTCAACGTATAGATGATCGTCGAGTTTTTTTGATAGACTGCATAGTGTAACATGAGGCGCTCCGTCTCAAGTATACCGATATTAAACCCTTTGTTAAGGCTTGTTTATGCGCTGATTTGCATATCCATACACCAAAAGCATGCCATCCTCTATGCTTTTTCCTTGATTCATGATTAAATGAGGATTAAGCTTCATGGTATCGAATAGTGAATACCCTAACGATGATAAGGAGAGATGTTTATGAAGAAGTTTCTTGTGATTACTTTATCTATCCTGCTTGTCGGAGCGCTCTTTATTTCCTGTGGAGGAAAGAAGGAAGCTCCTGCAGCAGCAGCACCGGCAGCCGCTCCTGCAGCACCTGCCCCGGCAGCACCCGCAGCACCGGCCCCGGCAGCACCCGCAGCACCGGCGCCCGCTCCGGCCAAGCCGGTAGCAGCAGCACCGGTTGATGAGGTTGTCTTCAGACTTACCAACGGCGCCGAGCCCGAGTCCCTCGATCCGGCTCTTGTTCAGGGTGTTCCCGAGCACCGGATCTACATGGCGATCTTCGAAGGCCTCGTTGCGATGGATCCCAAGACCGGTAATGCGATCCCCGGCGTAGCGGAAAGCTGGACAAGCAATGAAGACGGCACCC
>SHOI01000193.1 GCA_004294855.1 Sphaerochaeta sp.
TCCGGGTCGTCGATCAAAACGAGGATGTGGGGTAGCTCCAATTTCGCTTCATGGCGGATCAGCTTGCGGGGAGGGATCCGGTCAAGGATCGTCTCCTCGCTTGCCCGGATGAGCGTATGCGAGCCGCTCTTCCAGTCGTAATGTTCCAGATCCAACGCCGCAAGAAGCCCCAATCGACCGGAAGAGCGGCCTTCATCCTCCCGGTGGATGAGGAAGAAGCTCTCTTCGTAGATGTCAAAGAGATCGGCCTCAAGATATCGATTCATCGTTTGGTGGATTGCATTGATTCGTTCTTGGGAATTCTTCTCTTCAAGGTATGCTTCGGGGTAGATCAGCTTCAGAGTGGAGGGAGCGTCGCCCACGTACGCTTCGACTCGTTTCCAATACTCCGGCTCCGAAGTGTACTGGTCACAGGCGACGACCGCCCACTTCTTTAAATCGATCTCGTGTTTCGGAATCAGGATCGTCGGCGGTTGAACGCCATATGTTGCTAATCGCTTAAGCGTCGTAGGCATTGGTATCCTCTTTATTGTGTGTTATTGTGCGTAAGTGTATCGAAAGGCGAAAGGGAGGGAAAGAGGATGAGCCATGTGTTGATTATCACCGGAGGGGGAGCGCCGAAGGCTCTTGAAGGTCTTCATCTCGAAGCCTACCGGTTCATCGTGGTCGCCGACAGCGGCATCGAGTTCGCGGTAAGACACGACCTGTTTGCCGATATCTGGGTCGGAGATTTTGATTCCGCTAAAATAAAGCCGGAGCGCGTCGGCGAAATTATTCACAAAGACCATGATATGAAGCTTGAAAGCGATACGGAGCTGGCCTTGATGATCGGAGTGGAGCGGGGGATGACAACGTATACTCTCATCGGCGGCGGCGGGTATCGGATGGACCATCTTCTTCAGACGTATTCGCTCTTCGGTCGCTACGGTCTTCCGCTTGCCTGGCACACCAAGTATGAGTCCCTGTACAGCGTTCACCGGGAACGGAGATTCATCACATCGGCGGGACGGACGCTCAGTTTTCTGCCGGCATCCTTCACCGGAAGGAGCATTGTCAACGCTTCCGAGCTGGTCTGGCCGCTGGAAAGCTATCAGTTGACGACGAAATCGATCTCGCTTTCCAACCGCACGACCGCCGATCTGCTGAATGTAACGGTTGAAGGCGATCCGATCTTCCTCTGCTTTCCGGTTGCAGATATCGGGCCTTAGGTGCTACGATCGAAGCATGCTGCACGAACGAAGACTGCTGGCGTTTTCCAGTCGGGTCCACACCTACACTCTCTTTTTGTACCTGTTCTTCTTCCTTCTCTATGTGCTGGGCGGGTTTTTCCTCGTCGACACATCCTTTGAAACGTTGCTGAGCTTTTTGCTGAAGCTGGTCGGATACTCCAGCATCATCTTCGGAGTATGGGTACTGGCGTTCTCCCTCGTCGTCTGGTTTTTTGATAAGGTATTTCCGTTTTCACCAATCTTTTTCACGATTCTGAGAATCGGTGCGGTGATTCTCATGGCGACAATCATCGAAATCATCAATACGTTGGTCCATCGAGGACTTTCAATCCAGTGGGGCGGGTAAGATGGATACACCTCGAATCTCGGCGGTGCGCGGCGCCATTCAAGTCGCTTCCGATTCCAAAGAAGCAATCGCTCAAGCGGCACAAAAACTCTTTGTACGCGTATTGGAAACAAACGACCTGCACGAAGAGCAGATCGCATCGTTGCTGATCACCCAGACCGGGGATCTGAAATCCCTGAATCCGGCGACGGGCTTGAGGATGGGAGGTCTTGCTTCCAACGTGCCGCTCTTCTGCATGCCGGAGCTTGAAATCGAAGGGATGATGAAACGGGTGATCCGGATGCTGTTCATCCTGAAGATCCACAAAAACGATCTTCAGCCGATCTACCTTGACGG
>SHOI01000063.1 GCA_004294855.1 Sphaerochaeta sp.
CATAGTCTTTTCCTTTTCCTTTTGGGGGCTATGCTCCCATATAATTCGTTTTTGTAATCTCACTATACGGCATCCTAGCACATATGTCAAGCTCTTCCGAATAAAAAGTATAAAAATATTTTAAATCTTTGCAATAATATTTTTATTTTATTATTTTATATAGAATTATCTGTTTTTCAACATATAACATATGTTCCACTATATTCATTTTTAGCCGCTGTTCTCCAGTCACCGTCTTCGATTATTATGTATACAATATATGGACACAAGTGAAACCTCTGTCAGGTTTGGCGTCCTTTTTCAGGGAAAAGAGCCGAAACATATGTCAAGTATTTCGTATTATGTATTAAAAATAATGAATACTGTTTGATTTATTTTTATATGTTATATATATTTAAACGGAATCGTCTTTTGATAAATGTTTTCAGTCGATTTTTAACCGATTCAGGGAAATATGCAGGTTTTGAGACAATACTTCTTACATTATAAGGAGTTACTATAATAACACTCTTGTTTTATTCTCTTGTATTACCAAAAGTTATTTTTGTAAAAAACTTCTAACTTATGACATTTATTATTGCATATTTGTATAAAATGTCGTACGATATTCACGTAGTGAACCATATTCGACTGGGAGACACATATGGCTAAGGTTGTTGAAACAAAATCATCGGTTATCGCCGCTCAATTGGAAGAAGACATTCTGGCTAAAAAATATCCGGCCGGAGGCAACCTTCCCAGCCAGCAGGAACTGGCCGAGATGTTCGGCGCTTCGAGCCGCTCGATTCGGGAAGCGTTCAAGAGCCTGGAAGCCAAAGGCCTCATCAAAGTCCAGCAGGGCCGAAGAGCGGAAGTCCAGACCAACAGCCTTGAGCGCTTTGTGGAAACCCTTACCAGCTCGATGATCAGCACCAGCGCGATGGACAAGAAGATGATCCGGGACCTGATGCAGGTACGCACCACGATCGAGGTCTCCGCCTCCCGCGAGCTTTCCCGCGATCCGAACCGAACCCTCATCGTCCGTTCCCTCAGCCGGGCATGCACCCGAATGGAGCAGATCCTCCCTTCCCTTGAGAACAGTAAAGATGAGGAAGCGCTCGCCGAATTCAAGGATGTGGAGCTGGAGTTCCATGCCACCCTGATCAAATCCAACGACAACGCGATCCTCACCCATATTTACGACTACCTCGCCCCGCAGCTGTACAGCGCGATGGAACGCCTTACCGAGACGTTCAAGGAACAGCAGAAGAAGGTAAACGAATACCGCTACCTCGTTGATGCCCTTGAAAACGGTCAGACCGACCTGGCGGTCGCTCTCACTCTCGTGAACCTGACAAATATCAGCGAGAAATTCGAAGCGCTTGAGTTCTAAGCTAATGCTTGTGTCTTAAGTAGTAAAGTTTCTATCTCTCCTAGTACATAATAACAACAGATGTCATCTATCAAAATTGTAGATATCGCCTTATTGTAACTATTTAGGTTCTGTTGTATACTACTGTTTAGGAACAAACTTCCAACGTATGACACCATTTTTGAGGGATACTATAGATGAGCGACCTTCCACAGACCAAATCCACGGTAATAGCCCAGACGATTGAACGATGGATTAAAGACGGCACATTGGAGTGCGGCTCCTATCTACCCTCTCAAGTCGAACTTGCAGAACAGTTTAGGACATCCAGCCGTCCAATCCGGGAAGCATTGAAGATTCTCGAAGCCCGGGGACTGGTGGTTCTGTCCCAGGGCCGGCGGGCTCAGATCCGCTCCAACAACCTTGATCACTATGTAATGAGTGTCTCTTCCACGATTCTGAACAGCGATATCAGCCACTCCAAACTGTTGAAGAACCTGATGCAGGTGCGCCTTACCGTCGCCAGCAGCGCAGCTCGGAACTTTTCCCGTCTCGAAGGAAGAAAGCGTTATCTTACCCAGCTGTGGGCGGCGAGCCGACAGATGGAGGTCTCCCTCCCCGGAATCTATGACCGGGAAGCTCAGGCGACCCAATCCTTCCTCGACGCCGAGATGGATTTCCACCATACCCTGGTGATGGCGAACAACAACCAGATCTTAAGCGCCATCTATGAGAACCTCTCTCCCCTTCTCGATCAGGCGATGCGTTCCATCCGCTTCAGCGCCGGTCAATTGGACAAACGGGCGAAAAACTACGCCTACCTCTGCGAAGCGCTGGAAAACGGCCAGACCGACCTCGCGGTCGCCTTGGTGATGGTCATCCTCTCCACGTTGGAGGACAAAGTTCTCGATTCCTATCCTGAGGAACAACGCCGCGCCTCGTACGCCTAGCCGTGCTATACTCGCCGTATGCGCACCCTCATTGAACTCAGACACGCTACCGTCCAGCGCCTTGGCCAGCGGATTCTTAACGATGTCTCCCTGACCGTCAAGCGGAACGAACACGTCGCGATCATCGGTCCCAACGGAGCGGGAAAGTCGACGCTGGTTCAGACGCTCAGCATGGAAGTCCATCCCCTCCATACCCCCGATTTCAAACGGATTCTCTTTGGAAAGTCCCGATGGCAGATCCTGGAGCTGCGAAAGCATCTCGGCATCGTATCGGCGAGCCTTCAACATATCTGCACATCCACCTACAAGGCCTGGGAGATCGTCGTCAGCGGTTTCTTCAGTTCGATCGGCTTGGATTTCCACCATCTCGTGGAAGAATCCCACCTTAAGCGGGCGAAGGAGGTCATGAACACCTACGGGATTCTCCCGCTGTGGGAGAAACAGATGAACCGCCTCTCCAGCGGCGAAGCGCGTCGGGTTCTGTTAGCCCGGGCGGCGGTGCATGAGCCGGAGGTGATGCTCCTTGATGAGGCGGGCGCCTCGTTGGATTTCCCCAGCCGCCACACCTATCGCAAAAGCCTCGAGCAGCTCGACCGGGAAGGGAAAACGATTATTCTCGCCACCCATGAGCTCAGCGAGATCATCCCTGCTATCGGCCGGGTGGTGGTGATGAAAAACGGCGCGATCGTGGCTGACGGTCCGAAAGAGGAGATTTTCAATGAAGCGCTTCTCCGTGAAGTGTATGAGGCGCCGATCTACCTCGATTACCGGGACGGGCTGTATTCGGTGTGGTCTTAAACGCTCGGGTTGGTGTATACTTGGGGTATACGATACAAAGCGAGGGTACCTCATGAAACGTTGTTCGATTATCATCCATAGCGTCAGTGGCAACTGTTTTATCATCGGAAACTATCTGAAAGAATTGATGGCGGAACGGAACGTCGATGCCCGCCTCTATCGAGTCGACGACCCCGATCTCCACATCTGGGCGAACACCCAGGAAACGACCAATGAGTTCTATGAGGATATCTGCGAGCTTCCGCTGGTCGGAGATTCCACTCTGCACAAAAGCGACATGATCATCCTCGGCGGGCCGACCCGATTTGGAAACATCTCGGCGGAAATGAAGACGTTTCTCGACACCACCTTGCCGCTCAGCAAAGATAAAAGCTTGGAGACGAAGTTCTTCGCCTGCTTCACCTCCTGCTCGAACTCGACGTGCGAGGGAGCGCACACCCTCAATTCGCTGATCTACTGGGCGCAATCGATGGGCATGCTCCACATCCCCTTCGGGGTTCACTATGAACTGGAGTTCAGCGACCAGCCGGTCTCGGGAATCGTCCATCTTGCCGGAAAAGAGGATTCGATCCGCCCCGGCGACCGACTCGGTCATGAACTTGAGGTGTATGCCGACATCCTCGCCGCTTACATCCAGGAGGACTAATCCTTTCCAAGAAACTCTTTGAGCTTATGAAGCCACCGGCCGACGAGGGTTTTGCCGTAGCGCGCCTTGTAGTCGCTGGTGGCGCTTTGGATGCTCACCTCATGACTTCCGCTCATATGCTTGAGGTTGTCCCAATGGCGCACGATCCACATATACAGATCCCCTTCCGTGTTTCCGGGGAAGGAGGTCAGCACCCCCTGCTTCCGGACCTCGGCGATGATCGGTTCGTAGACGGTCGTATACCAGGAGATCGCTCCTTCCTTGAAGGTAAGCTCCCGGTCGCTGTCCTCATTGAGGAAATACTTATGGACCAGAATATGGTTCACCAGCTCGGCGTAGGATCCGGCGTTGGAGAACATGATCCGGTCCATCGGAAGGCAATCGACGTCATACTGCTCCAGAAAGCGTTTGCGTTCATAGTACACGACCCTTCGGCGCAGCTGTTTCATCGTCAAACCCGGCTCGAGGGGGATCTCGCTGTCCAGCTCGACGACTTCGGCATCGATGAACTCGACGCCCTGAGTCTTGGCGACGGAGACCCGGTGGTTGCCGTCCCGAACGAAATACCACTCTCCAAGCTTGAACACGGAGATCGGCGGAAGAATCACATACTTCTTCGTCGCCAGATCGATTGAACGCCATCGGGCGCGAAGAAGCTCTTTTTTCGGATAGAACGCCAGAGAGAAATCCTGATAGCGTCCTTCGCTTCCGATGATATTCTTTACCGGAATCGTCTGCATCCCCCGGTATGTCTCGCCCTTGGGTTTGATCAGATCCGTTACCGCATAGAGGCTCAACAAATCCGAGTTCTTGCGGACCAGGGAAGAGAGGATCGATTGAATGCGACCTCTGCTCTTGGCTTTTTCAAAATCTTCATTTGTCTGGGCGAGCAGGTCGCCAACCATCTTGGACATCTGTCTCTCCTCCGAGTTGATCATCTTCAAGCAGATAGTTTCTGAAGATGTTGATCACCTTCGTCTGCCTGAAGAGATGAACACGGTTTGCATTAAAGTCAACCAGATGCACGTGCCCGTGCAAGAGGTACGCCGGTTTAAACCACTTCATGAATACCAACAATGAGGAAAATCCCTTGTGTGGCAAATCGATTCCGTCCCCGAGCCCGAGCGGCGGGGCATGGGTAAGCAGGACATCCACATATCTACCGCGAACGATTCGATTGAAGATCATCCGAGGGATCATCTTCATGATCCGCAGGAACATCTGAAAGTCGGTGAATTGATGATCGCCGTTGTTGTAGCGCATCGAACCGCCAAGACCTGCGATGATGAGCTTGTTGCGCTTGTCGTAGCGCACCCGCCCATCGACGAACTCGCCGCCGAACGGCTGCAGTCCGACGACTTGCTGATGAAACGCCTCGGAAGGTGACTGATTGTTTGAAAGGTATTGATGCAGATACTCCTGGTTGTGATTCCCGAAGACGAAGTAGAGAGGCTTGTTCAACATGGAGATGATGAACTCATAATACTTAAGCGGCAGATCGCCCGCCGAGAGAACAAGATCCACATCTCCATATCGGGTGGTGATGTGCTCCGAGTAGATCAGAGGATCGGTTTCATCGCTGATGCAAAGAATCTTCATGCCTACCCTATAGTATACCCGCAATCGAGGGGAATGACCGCCCCGGTGAGGGCGGTATTTTCCGCCATGAAGAACAGGGCGTGGGCGACCTCCTCGCTTGTGACCATCCGCTTCAGGACGCTTCTCTTCTCGAAGATCTTTCTAATCTCATTCTTTTCATCGAGATACGGGGCGGCGATGAGGCCCGGGGCAAGGGCGTTGACCCGGATCTTCGGGGCAAGCTCGGCCGCAAGGCTTCTGGTGTACGCGATGACCGCGCCTTTGGAGGCATCATAGTGGGTCGTCGAGCCGAAGGTCGGCATGAGCGCGTTGACCGAGGCGATGTTGATGATCGAGGCTCCCTCCTTCAGTTTGGGGAGAACCGCTTTGGTAAGCCGAAAGAGGCCCGTGACATTCACATCGAAGATTCTGCCCACCTCCGCATCCTCCAGCGCTTCCGTCAAAAAGGAGGAGAAGATTCCGCTGTTGTTGATCAGAAGATCCAGCTCGTCGATCGATGATGCCAGAGTCTTGATCGAGTCCTTGTCTTGAACGTTCAGATGGAGGGCGGCGACTGAAGGGCCAAGTTCCGCTTCAAGGGCTTCAGCCTTCTTTTTGCCGGTGTTATACCCAAAATACACATGCCACCCTTTTTGAGTGAAATACCGGACGGCCGCTTCCCCGATCGTGGAGGTTCCTCCGCTGATCAGCATCGTTTTCATTGGACCAGTCTCCTCGTTTTCGGATGGAGGTTGACGAACGCTTCCTCGGCGAGGGTGAACTCCTCTTCGTTCCAAGCGGGGCTCATCACGGTGGCACAGAGCGCCGCTCCTTCCTTGGGGCGGGCGCTTTGCCACCAGAGCCCGGGAACGACGAGAATCGGATTGCTCTTATCAAGAAGATGCTCCTCTTCATTTCCCTCGGGATCGATGAGGACGATCGTTACCGGAGAACCGTCAAGATGAAACCACACCTCCTCGGTCATAAGGCGGTGCGTATGGGAAAAATCCTCTTTATCAAGGGCGTAGTAGATGACGCTCCCGTCCTTGAAGGTATGGACGCGTCGGAAGAATCCACCCTCCCCTTCAAGGGGGAGGAGGTCAAATGTTTTGGCATACTCTTTCAGGTTCATACGGGCCAATGACGGACGATCGCGTGAACAAGCCGGGTAAAGTCCTCTTTCACCCGCTCGCCGGTCTCCATCACCTCCTGATGGGAAAGCCGTTGATTCAACATCCCGGCAGCCATGTTGGTGATGCAGCTGATCCCAAGCGTGCGCATGTTCATGTGGCTGGCGACAAGCGCTTCCGGCACGGTGGACATCCCCACCGCGTCCGCTCCGAGAACCCGGGCCGCCCGGATCTCCGCGGGTGTCTCATACGCAGGACCGGAGAAGAACATGTACACCCCCTCTCGGACGGCGATCCCCAGCTCCTCTGCCTGAGCTTTCGCCAGCTCGATCAGCTTCTTGTCGTACGCTTCGGTCATATCGAAGAAGCGTTCGCCGAGTTGGTCGGGGTTGGGACCGCGCAGCGGATTGTCCGCGATCAGTTTGATGTGGTCGGTGATGAGCATCAGATCTCCGACGGAAAAGGAGGTGTTCACCCCGCCGGCGGCGTTGGTCACAAGGAGGTGCCTGATGCCGAGGGCTTGCATCACCTGGATCGGAAAGACCACCTGATCCATCCCATATCCCTCGTAGTAGTGGAAGCGCCCCTGCATGCAGAGTACCCGTTTTCCCTCCAGATCGCCGGCGACCAGACGGCCTTTGTGCCCGAAGACCGTGGAGACGGGAAAATGCGGAATATCCTTATAGGAAATTGCGATGCTGTTTGCAAGATCATCCGCCAGATCACCCAGACCGCTGCCCAGGACCATTCCGATATCGACGGGAATCTGGCCGATGCGGCTGGTGATGAACATCGCCGCTTCCTGCATCTTCTTCATCAAATTATCCATTCATTCCTCCGACTCAATATGGTTGACCGCTTGCCAGCGGTGCTGCCGATCGCTTCGAGAACGCTACCAACGCGAGGAGCGTCGCTACATAGGGGAAGATCTTGAAGTATACCGGCGGAACGATCATCAAGGAAGGAATGACCTGACTGACGTTGGCGATCGTGGTGGCGATTCCGAAGAAGAACGTCGCTCCCAGGATTCCCAACACTTTCCACTGTCCGAAGATCAACGCGGCGATGGAAAGGAATCCGAGACCCGCCACCGTTCCGTTGAACTCGCCGCTGTAGGTGATGAGGATCACCGATCCGCCGAAGCCGGAAAGCGCTCCGCTGATGATGACGCCGATATAGCGCATCAGATGGACGTTCACCCCCGCCGAGGCGACCGCCGAGGGGTGTTCGCCGCACGCTCGGAGCCTAAGGCCGAAACTCGTCTTGGAAAGAAGGAAATAGGAAACGAGCCAGATCAGGAGACAGATCCACGTCGTCCAGTACGTCTGAGTGAAGAACAGCGACCCGACAATCGGAATTTCGGAGAGAACCGGAATATTCTTTCGGATGATTCCCATCATGATCCGAACGTTTCCGCTGCCGGTGATCGTTCGGGCTAGATACACGGTAAGCGCACCGGCGATCATGTTGATCGCCGTTCCGCTGATCACCTGGTCCGCTTTGAGGTTGATCGAGGCGAATGCGTGGAGCAAACTGAAAAGCGCTCCGGCGACCGTCCCGACCAAAAGGCCGAGTCCAAGGGCGTTCGCTCCCAATGTCGCTTCGGTAAGCTTGACCGCAAGGGCGCTGAAAAAATATCCGATGACCATCAACCCTTCCAGACCCAGGTTGGTCACACCGCTTCGCTCGCTGTACAGTCCGCCCAAAGCGGCCATCAGCATGGGCATCGTATAGCCGATTGCATAGGGGAAGATGCTCGATAAGGTGCTCCACATACTACTGTTCCTCCTTTGCACTTTTTCTTCGGCGTTTGAAAATCGACTCCCAGATCCGACCGAAGAGGACGCTGGTAGCGGTGAAGTAGATGATCGTCGCTATGATCGTGTCGGCGATCTCGGGGGGAACGGAGGTCATCGCATTCATAAACCCTTTCCCCGATTGCAGGATCCCGAAGAAGAGGGAACTGAAAAATACCCCGATCGGGTTGCTTGCCCCCAGAAGCGCCACGGCGATTCCGTCAAAGCCTTGGGCCGGCAGGACGCCGATCTGCATATTGCGCGAATAACCGGTATAGAAGGTAAGACCGGCAAGGCCGGCAAGACCTCCGGCGATCATCATCGAGATGACCACGTTGCTGTTGACTTTGATTCCGGCATATTCGGCGCAGTGACGGTTGAATCCGACTGTCTTGAGGCCGAAGCCCAGAGTTGTTTTATCGAGGATGAACTTGACCAGGATCACACAGATGATCGCGATGAAGAACCCGAGGTTCATATATGATCCGTTGAAGAGTTTGGTGAGCCATGGGGTGCGAAGAGATTGCGTGAGCGCGATCGAAGCGCTCTCAGTCTCCAAAGAGGGTCCTTTGAGATACGCGGGAACGAAATAGTAGATCGACCAGTAGGCGATCCAGTTCATCATGATCGTCGCGACGACCTCGTGCACGTTGAACCGGGCTTTCAAGAGACCCGGAATCACCCCCCAGATCGCTCCGCCCAGAAGGCCGCTTGCGATCAGGACGACGAGAAAGAGGGGACGGGGAAGGAACACCTTATGCGCTACGATCGTGGCGCAGAGTCCGCCGACAAGCATCTGACCGGCTGCTCCGATATTGAACAGACCGGTCTTGAACGCAAACGCCACCGAAAGACCGACCAGCATCAGGGTCGTCGCGGTCGCCATCGTATTGCCGATCCGCTCGATGTTCATCAACCCGCCTCGGAAGAGATAGTAGAATCCGCTGAACGGGTTGGAGCCGATGGCCGCCATCAGGATCGCTCCTGCGACCAAGCCGAGGATTACCGCGCTGACCGCCATGAGAAACGCATTGCTGCCAAGACTTTCTTTTCTTTTTATCTTACTCATGCCCCGCTCCTTTCGCTTCAATTCCCGTCATCATCAAGCCGACTGTCGCTTCATCGGTTTCGCTCGGTAAGACCACATCCATGATCCTGCCGGAGTGCATCACCGCGATTCGATCGGAAAGATTGAAGATCTCATCCAGTTCAAAAGAAACAAGGAGCACGGCGTGGCCTTTGTCACGGTGGGCAACCAGTTGGGAGTGAATATATTCAATCGCCCCGACATCCAAACCCCGGGTCGGTTGCACTGCAATGAGCAGCTGGGGGCTTGCGACCATCTCCCGTCCGACAATGAGTTTTTGCTGGTTTCCCCCGCTGAGCTTGCCGGCATTGGAGAAGATTCCTTCACCGCTGCGGACGTCAAACTGATCGACGACCGTCTGGGCATACTCCTGAAGGTACTCGATATTCAGCAATCCCCGCTTCGAGAACGGGGGATGGTAATACTCTTTAATCGCTACATTATTATATACGGCACTGGAGAGGACCAATCCGCGCCGTTGGCGGTCCTCGGGAATATGCCCCATTCCGATCTCGTTTCTCGTTCGGATCGGAGCATTGGTGATATCATTGCCGTCGAGGGAAACCACCCCGCTGTCGATCGGCCGTAGCCCCGTGATCGCTTCGATCAGTTCGCTCTGGCCGTTCCCGTCCACCCCGGCGATTCCCACAATCTCTCCGCTGCGGACAAACAGGGAAAGATCTTTCACCGCCGGTACTTTCTTGTTTCCCATGACGGTGAGATCATGGATATCCAAGATGACCCGTCCGACTTGGGCCGGTTTTTTTTCTACTTTGAAACTCACCGGTCGGCCGACCATCATTGAGGCCATCTGCGACACGGGAGTCTTTGC
>SHOI01000194.1 GCA_004294855.1 Sphaerochaeta sp.
ACCGATGAAACCATGCATATCTGTAGCCCGAAAGCAGATATATCTTGACAGCATTGTTTGTTTTAACTAACTTATAGCTGAGGAATACACCGATGCGGAACACGATGGATGAATTGGCTGTTGGTCAAAAAGGTTCAGTGAAGGCGATCAATGCGCCCAAACAGTTGAAACGACGATTGATGGACATGGGATTCACCAAAGGCGTCGGTGTCGAGGTGGTCAAGATGGCCCCCATGGGCGATCCGATGGAGATTTCCGTCCGAGGCTATCATCTCTGTCTGAGAAAAGCGGAAGCACGCTCGATCGAGCTGGTCTGATCTATGCACACAATCGCTCTCGTAGGGAATCCCAACAGTGGGAAGACCACTTTGTTCAACGCGTTGACCGGTTCGACCGCCTATGTTGGAAACTGGCCGGGGGTTACCGTTGAAAAGAAAGAAGGGCTGACCAATGGACACAAGATCCTCGATCTTCCCGGCATCTATTCGCTTTCCCCCTACTCTCCCGAAGAGCAAATCTCCCGCCGATACATTCTCAATGAACAACCCGATCTCATCATTGATGTCATTGACGCCACCAATCTGGAGCGAAGCCTCTACCTTTCGACCCAGCTCGCCGAGCTTGGTCGTCCCTTATTGTTGGCTCTCAACATGGAAGACCTTCTCGTCAAAGAAGGGATTGCCATCGATACGAAGCGCCTCAGTCAAATGTTCGGAACCCCGGTGGTCCAGATTTCAGCCGCCAAGGGAACGGGCATCGCCGAGTTGAAAGAGGAGATTGAGCACGCTCTTTCCAATCCGCAGACGCCCCCCTGCCCGCTGTTCAGCTCCTCGATTGAACGGAAGCTCACCACTCTCATTGAAGACGACTATCTTCATGAGATTCCCCATGGAAGACAGATGCGTTGGGCGGCGATCAAGCTCTTGGAAGGCGATGAACTGTTTTTGGAGACGATGCCCCCGATTCCGCCCGAACTGAACACCTATCTTGAAGAGACCCGGGCGCACCTGCAGGAGCTCTATGATGACGACGTCGAGTCGATCATCGTCGACCAGCGCTATAAAGTGGCGGAAAGACTTGCAAGGGAAAGTCTCATACAAAAAGAGGCCAAAGAGAAGCGCTTCACCTTCGATATGATCGCGACCCACCGGATCTGGGCGATTCCCCTCTTCATCCTCATCATGAGCGGAGTGTTCTTCCTTTCCGTCGGAGTCGTCGGCGGTGGAACCACCGCCCTCCTGGAAGGATTCTTCGAAAACCTCGCCGAGTGGGTAACCCTCACAGGAGAGTCATGGCAGGTTCATCCGTTCCTCATCGGGATTCTTTCCGACGGGATCATCGCCGGAGTCGGAGCTGTCCTCACCTTCGTCCCCCAGCTGTTCATCCTCTTTCTCTTGCTCTCGATTCTTGAAGATTGCGGCTACATGGCCCGGATTGCGTTCATCATGGACCGCCAGATGCGCTCAATGGGTCTTTCAGGAAAATCGATCATTCCGCTTGTCATCGGAACCGGCTGCACCGTCCCTGCGATCATGAGCACCCGGACGATCGAGCACCAGAAGCAGCGGGAGCTTACGATAATCGTGACTCCGTTCATCCCCTGTGGAGCGAAGATGCCGATCTTCGCCTTGATGCTCACCTACTTCTTCCGGAACAAGTGGTATATGGCTCCCTTGATGTATGTCATGGGGATTCTGGCCGTAATCGTCACCGGTCTGCTTGCCCGGGCGATCGACCGCCACAAGGAAACCAATGCGTTCATCCTTGAACTCCCTCGCTATCAGATGCCTTCACCGAAGAGCGTATGGCGCCAAACGAAAGACCGGACACTGGGCTTCATCTACAAAGCCGGCACGATCATCCTGCTCGCTTCGATCCTCATCTACCTGCTTTCCTCCTACTC
>SHOI01000064.1 GCA_004294855.1 Sphaerochaeta sp.
ATCTTCGAGATGCTCGAGCCGTTCGCCAACTACGGCTTCAACAAAAGCCACGCCCTTGCCTACTCGGTCATCGCCTATCAGACCGCCTACCTGAAGGCGAACCATCCCGCCGAGTTCTGGGCGGCGAACCTCACCAACGAGATGAGCAACCCCGACAAATTCAGCGAGTACCTCCAAACGGTCCGGGCGGCGGAGATCGAGATTCTCCCTCCCAGCGTGAACTATTCGCTTCGCTCGTTCGTCGTCGTGGGCGGAAAGATCGTCTATGGCCTTGCGGGCATCAAGCACGTCGGCGAGGGGGTTGTGGACGCGATCGTCGCCGAGCGCGACGCCAACGGTCCGTACACAGACTTGATTGATTTCCTGACCCGCCTCGACTCCAGAGTGACAAACGCCAAGGTGATGGAGTCCCTGATCAAAGCGGGGGCGTTTGATGAGCTGGGGACCAACCGTCCCACATTGCTGGAGAACCTTCCCGATGCGGTCGCCTCCGTCCAACGAAAGAAAGAGTTTTCAGCATATGGGCAAATCTCCCTCTTCGATGAAGAGAGCGAGGAGATGATGGACTCGTTCGTAATGAAGGAGGTGGAGGATTGGTCGACTCAGGAAAAGCTGGAAATTGAAAAATCCCTCCTCGGCTTCTATGTAAGCGGACACCCTCTCGATCGCTATCGCAGCGCGATCAAAACCCGGGTGACGGTCGACACCGCCCGGATGGAGCACATCCCCTTGGGCCGGCAGACCAACATCATCGCGCTGCTCACCCAGCTCAAACCGCATGTTACAAAGCGGAACGACACGATCGCGTTCGTCCAGCTTACCGATCTGAACACCTCCTTCGAAGGGGTGATCTTCGCCGATGAGTATGAACGGACCCGACACTTCCTTCAGGTCGATCAGATTTACGGCTTTGAAGGAACCTTTGACAAACGCGGCAATGGCGATGAACGGATCTCCTTCCGAATCGAGAGCATCAAGACCGATCCAAACGAGCTGGCTCCCCGGGCGGTGAGCCGCTGCCACGTCCTGTTGGAGAAATCCTTCTGCACCGCCGAGCAGATCACTCGTCTGAGGGATGCAGCGCTCGACTTCGGCGGTTCCTGCACCCTGTATCTTTACTTCAAGGAACAGGGCCGAACGCTCCCCTCCCTTGTCGAATGCGGACGGGAGTTTTCAGTCCGATGCACGGCCGATTTGGCCGCGACGCTGAAAAAAAATTCGGCGGTCTTGGATGTTTGGTTCGACTAGGGGTATGATGGAGTCAGGGAGGGACAGATCGATATGCAGCAAACCACCACGGCCCTGATGGCGATGGCGAATTTTCTGGCCAGCCTCCTGTCGCTGTATTCGCTTCTCATCTGGATTCGAATCATCCTTTCATGGCTGAAGACCGGCACGGAGAATCCTCTAGCCTACTATCTCGGAAAGATCGTGGATCCGTACCTCTCATGGTTCAAGGGGATTCGCAGTCTTGTCCGCCCCCGGTTCGATCTGACTCCGCTTGTAGCCCTTGCAGTCCTTTCAGTGATCCAATCCCTCTTAAGGCTCTTTGGAAGCTACGGGACCATCACCGTCACGATGGTGATCGCCCTGCTGCTTCAGACCCTCTACTCCTACATCGTCCATCCGATTCTCTTCTTCTTTTTCATCCTGCTCGTCGTTCGACTGTACTTCTGTTATAAACGCTCGATCCACTCAATCACCTATATCGCGCTGCTCGACTCCCTTGTCGGGGGGCTTTTGGATTGGACCCATCGAACCTTCTATGCCCGTCAAACGGTGAACGACCGGAAGTTGGTGATCTCGAGCCTGGTCGTCCTGATCATCGCATGGATCGGTTCCTCCCTTCTGCTCCGCCTCCTGCTTTCGTTGCTCACTAAAACAGGAATCTGACGATGACCTATCTCCGAACGATCACCGATCCGGTTGCCAAGCTCGGCGGCGTGGGTCCGGCGGCGACCAGATCATATGCGGAGCTGGGCATCCACACCCAGAGCGAGCTGCTGCTCCTCGCCCCGCGAACGTGGGAAGACCGTTCAACGGTGCGTCCATTGGGCAGCGTGCAGGACGGCCAGGTCGCCAACACCCTCGTGGAGGTGGTCAGCCACTCCTATTTCGGATTGAAAAAGGGGATGAAGCGAACCCTCAAGATCATCGTTCGCGATGTCAGCGGCCTTGGGGACGGGCGCCTTTCGCTCCTTTGCTTCGGCCGGAACTTTCTGGAAAAGACGATCAAACCGGGAAGGATCTATTATCTTTGGGCTCCGGTTGCGATCAAGGGTTCGGAGAAGCAGGCCGTTCAATTCGAACTTCACCCCGCCACCGAGGACGGGGATTTTCCCCCGCAGTTCGGGAAGATTCTTCCCGTCTATCCGCTGCGCGGTTCCCTTACCCAGCGCCTCATCCGGGCGAACATCCGGCAGGTTCTCACCCGGTGCGGAGCGTTTATCAATGAACTGCCCGAGTCGCTGATGAAGGAGCTGGATCTTCTATCGACCGACGAGGCGATCCGCACCTATCACTTCCCCCCGAATCTTCAGCAGCTTGCCCGGGCCCGAAGAACGCTCGCCTTCACCGAATTGTTCTACCTTCAGCTCGTAGCCCGACGAAAGCCGAGAAAAAAACCGGCTAAGCCGGCGATTCCCGGTGCCTTGGAGCTTCGCCTCATCGAGCGCCTTCCCTTCGCCTTGACGAATGATCAGCTGGCCGCGCTGAAAGAGATCCGCGAAGACCTCGGTACGGAGGAGCCGATGAACCGCCTGCTTCAGGGGGATGTGGGCTCGGGAAAAACTCTGGTCGGATGGATCAGCGCCCTGAAGATCATCGCCGAAGGGGGTCAGGTGGCGTTCATGGCCCCCACCGAGCTCTTGGCCCGGCAGCACGCCGAGAGCGGGGCGGCGCTGTTGGAACCCTTGGGAGTCCGTCTGGCGTTTCTCACCGGCTCGGTCAAACCGAAAGAGCGCTCTTATCTGCTGACCGCCTTGCAACGGGGGGAGATCGACCTGTTGGTGGGAACCCATGCCCTCTTCAGCGAGAGCGTGACATTCAGGAACCTCCGGTATGTGATCATCGACGAGCAGCACCGCTTCGGGGTGGAGCAGCGCCTCGCTCTTCTCGGCAAGGCGACGGAGCCGCACCTCCTGCTGATGACCGCCACCCCGATTCCCCGGACCCTTTCCCTCACCGTCTTCGGGTCGCTGAACATTTCGACCCTTCGGACGATGCCGCCGGGGCGCAAGCCGGTCATCACCCTTCTGGTGAAAGAGGAGAGTAGGCCTCGGATGTACAAGTCGGTCGGAGTCGAGTTCACCCGGGGTCATCAGGCGTACTTCATCTATCCCCGGATCGATGACAGCGGACAGAGCGACCTTCGGGACGTGGCGGGCATGTACGAGTTCCTCAAGCAGCAGTATCCCGGCGTTCCCTCGGCGTTGATCCACTCCAAGCTGGATGAGGACGAGAAGGTGGCGATTCTCGAAGCGTACCGGAAAGGTGAGCTCTCCTATCTTGTCTCCACCAGCGTCGTGGAGGTCGGCATCGACATTCCCAACGCCACCTGCATGATCATCGAGCATGCCGACCGCTTCGGCCTCGCCGCCTTGCACCAGCTGCGCGGGCGGGTCGGGCGCTCCGCCCTGCAATCCTATTGTTTCCTCGTCTTCTCCGACGAACTGACCGAAGAGGCGAAGAAGCGCCTCCAGGTGATGAAGGATTCCACCGACGGGTTCCATATCGCCGAACAGGATCTCATCATCCGCGGTCCCGGCGAATTGACCGGTCGGGCTCAAAGCGGCTACCTGAATCTGGCCTTTGCCTCGCTCTCGGATGATCTGGAGCTGATCGAACAGGCCAGGGCGGCCTCGGACCGGATTCTTCAAGTCGACAGCGGCTTCCTTGCCCCCGAAAATACGATCATCCGCTCAGTCCTCAGTGAAGCTCCACCGTTTGAAGCCGGGCGAAGCGAAGCGTAGAGTCCTCTGGAGCAAACTTTCGAAAACCACTAGGATGAACCCATGCGTGTAACAGGAGGCCTCTACCGAGGAAGGAAGATCGTCTGCCCGCCCGGCGTCATTCGTCCGGCTATGGACCGGATGCGCGAGTCAATGTTTTCAATCCTCGGAAACCAGGAGGGAACGGCCTGGCTCGATCTCTTCAGCGGAAGCGGATCCATCGGCATCGAAGCCGCCAGCCGCGGAGCCGGTCTTGTCCATCTGGTGGAGCGGGACCGGGGCAAGAAAGAGACGATCATGAAGAACATCGCCTTCGTCGAGACCTCGATCAAGCTCTTCATAAGCGATGTCTTCCGATTTCTTATGCAGGCGAAGATCGCATATGATGTCGTCTATGCCGATCCCCCCTTTCCTATGGAAGAGAAGATCCGCCTCCTTGAAGCAGTTGAACGAAACAAGATCCTCAAAGCGGAAGGATTGTTTATCATCCACTACCCGGTCGAAGAGAAAGCACAGTGGCCGGAGCAGCTGGGCGATCTTCTCTTCATCGATGAACGCTCATACGGCCGCAGCACCCTGCGGTTCTATAAAAGGAAAAAAGATGAACCACAATGATCCGGTCGCAATCAGCGCCGAAAACATCGCAAGCTTGCGGTTTACCACGTACAGCTTTGAAACCGACAGCCTGGGGGCAGCCCAGACGGCGTTCT
Organism: Sphaerochaeta sp.; assembly: GCA_004294855.1. Lineage (GTDB taxonomy): Bacteria > Spirochaetota > Spirochaetia > Sphaerochaetales > Sphaerochaetaceae > Sphaerochaeta. The sequence goes on from SHOI01000064.1 coordinate 4,661, forward strand.
ACCTCCGCATCGTCCAGGAAGCGGCCGGTTTGCACGCGGCGATGAGAGGCTGCTCGATCATGGATCTGCACGCCGAGGGCAAGACGTGGGTGATCACCCGGAACCGGATCGAGATCTTCGGCTACACCCGGTGGAATGAACAGATTCATGTGAACACCTGGGCCCAGGAGCCGATCCGGCTTCACCTGCCTCGGATCGTCGAAGGCCATGCCTCCGACGGTTCTCCGCTCTTTCAGGCGAAGACCTTCTGGGCGGTCATCGACCTGAAGAACTCCCGCCCTCTTCGGCCTCAGGAGATGAACGAACGGATCGGATTGCTGAAAGATCCCTCCCGAGCCATCGATATGAATCTCCCGAAGTCAACCGTCGATTTTGAAACCCTTCATCAACTGGGAAGCTATGCGCCGCGGGTCACCTATCTTGATACCGACCGGAATCAGCACATCAACAACGTCTCCTACCTCTCGTGGGTCCTTGAGGCGCTGCCGGCGGAGTTCCGAACAACCTACAAGGTCAAGAGCGCGGATGTGCTCTACCAGAAGCAGACCTTCCTTGACGATCTGCTCTTCGTCCATACCTATGCAGCCGATGAAGAGGGATACAACGAAGAAACGCCCTCTCTGGTCAGCACGATCGTCCGAAAGACGGCCGACGGCGCCGAAGAGATCGTCTTCACCGCCCACACCGAATGGAAGAAGCGAAGCGAGTTCTAGAGGAAGACTTTTCTGAGGACGGGATCCTTTCCCAAGAGCAGGCCGATCTCCTCTTTGACCGGACGAAATCCTCTCTTGGAGCTTGCGCTGAAGTAGCAGTACACGCATCCTTCATCCTCTTTATAGCGGGCATCGCATGAAATGATATAACGGCTCGCCCACCCCTCTGAAGGAGGACTCAGGATCCGGGGCCGTGTTGAAGGGAGCCAATTCACCCCGTCGACGGATTCAAGTTGAATAAGGCTGGTGGAGCTTTTCTTCAACTCCCTATCCCAATACTTCCCGCATTGGAGGGCGACGTACCCGTCGCTCGCCTTCAGGACCCGGACGGAACCGACGGCAAGCGATCGGTTCGGGTCATCTCCGTCCGGTTCGATCAAGGGTCTGCCATGGTTGGCCAACCGGTACGGACCAAGGAGGTCTGAAGAGGTCGCCGAAGCGAAGTAGCGGCTCGATTTATGCCTGCTGTCCTCAAGCACGATGTGCGAGGCGCCGAAGAAAAGGGTGTAGACTCCTCCATCCTTGAACAGCTGAGGGCGGGAGACCCGGGGCCGGCCCAGGCCGTCGGCGGCGAAGGGAATCTCCCGGCTGTCGAGGATGATCTTCGGCTCGCTGAACAGGATCAGATCGGCGGAGGAACGCATTTCGATGCGACTGTGGCTGACCCGATCTTTCCGTTTCCGCCTTGCGAAGATCGAATCGATCTGCGAAGGGATCGCATCATGTTTCTCGTAAATCAGGTAGTACATCCCATCCTCCATGTAGAGGGATGGAGAGTGTCCCCGCAGTTCGATCATCTTGCGCGGCTCCCAGCTGATTCCGTTTTCACTGATGAAATGAACGATTCCAAGAAATGTGTGCCCGAAGAGGTGCCACTTCTTGTCCGGCGATTCACCGGGCAGCAGAATCGACGGATCGCCGAGCCGGTTCATGTACCAACTGCTGTTGATGACCGGCTCATCGCTGAATGGGTACCACGAAAGCTTGGCGTACGCAGCAATCGAAAGGGGCATCGTCAATCTCGCTTGGGCGGTTTTCGTCTTCGGTTCCCGAAGAGGGGAACGATCTTATCTTCCAGGTTAAAGCGTTTCGAAGCCCAGGTGACAAGCTTTGAATAGAGGAAGAAGGATCCTCCGATCGCAAAGAAGAAGACCAAGGCAAGATAGATCGGCACCATCGAGGACTCGAGGTCGACAAATCGGACGAGGAGAAAAAAACCGATGATGAACAGGATCATCATCAACAGGATGTTCACCAAGGTCGCGATGATCATGAACAATGCGGTATTACCTTTCTTTCCCATCTCTGTCCACCTCCTTCTCCAAAAGTAATAATACTGCGAGAAGGATGCCGCTGACAACCAGGGACGCATCGGCTATGTTGAAGGTCGGCCACCGTTCCAGGCCGAAGATCCCGTAAAACTTCACGCTGATGAAATCCACGACCCTGAGGGAGCGGAAGATCCGGTCGATGAGGTTTCCGATTCCACCGCCCATGAAGAGGGCAAGCGTCCATCGGGTCGGCATCGAGAGGGGAATATGCTCATTGAAGTAAATCAGCAGAACGATCACCAGCAACACTACCGGCAGACCTACGAAAAAGATCAGTCGGATCCAAATGGGAAGCGCAGAACCCATGCTGAAGGCGATCGCGGTGTTTCGGACGTGGACGATCGCCAAAAAATCCCCGAAGAACCAGTAGCCGACGGTATTCTCCGGAATCGCGGCGACGACCCATGCTTTGGAAAGCTGATCCGCAAGCACGATGAACACGGTGAGAATGAGAGGACGCCACGTTTTTGCCATACGGCAAACTATACTACAAGCCGGTTGGGTTGGCAATAAACACCGCTTCGAGGCCGAAGCGCTCACACAGGTGTTCGGCCAACGCCCTCACTCCGTACACTTCCGTAACGTAATGTCCGCCGCCGAGGACATTGATTCCCCCTTCCAGCGCCACATGGTAGCTTTCATGCACCACCTCGCCGGTTATATAGAGATCCAACCCCTCGCTGAGTGCATCGGAGACGTTTCGGCTTGCCCCTCCGCTGACGATTCCGACCGTTTGGATCTTCTCCTTCCCGAAGGGCAGAAGGATCGTTTTCTCATATCCGAGATGCCCGGCGATCTCCTTCAGCGTCTTGGGCTCCTGCAGCCGCCCTTTATAGCCGATCGTCTTCCCTTTGTAGGGAGCGAACGCTTCAACCTCTTGCAGGTCGAGGGCTTTGGCGATCCGGATGTTGTTTCCGATTTCCGGATGGGCATCCAACGGCAAATGCGCGGCATACAGATCGATCTTGTTAGTGATGAGGGTCGCCAATCTCGTATAGTGGGGACCGGTTACCGCGAGGGGAACTCCCCAGAACAGGCCGTGGTGGACGAGCAGGAAATCCACCTTCTCCCGGACCGCCTGATCAAAAGAGGCCTGGCAGGCATCCACCGCATACCCGATCTTCCCAATCCGTTTATCTTCGCCGCCAACCACCAGCCCGTTGAGCGAGCTGTCCGATGAGAGAAAGCTCTCGATCTGTAGATACTCATCCAGATAGGCGACCAGTTCGCTTCGCATCATTCCATCAGTTGACACCATCGGTCTCTCCTCCTATAGTTCGCTCATGAGCGAGCGCACCTCTCAAGTATTGCCGCTTTCCTTTGAACAGGCAAGCTTCGAGTTCGATCCCGCCCTCATCAAGCGGTTGCGGAATCAACGGTTGGCCGACCGGATCGTCGGTCAGCCAAGGGCTTTGCGTTCCTTGGAGATGGGTCTTTCGCTGCCGAAAGCGGGATACAACATCTTCGTCAGCGGGGAGAGCCAGAGCGGTCGCCACGCCGCCGTCCGTCATGCGATCGAACAGGTTCGGGACGACCTCTCCGGCCTCAGGGACATCGTGTATGTCTGCAACTTCACCCAACCGGACAGCCCGCACGTGCTCACGTTCGCCCCCGGCGAGGGCTCGAGGTTCATCGATTCGCTGGAACAGTTCAACCACTCGATCACCCTCCTTTCCGAGGAGAGCGAAACGTTTCCGAGCAACGCCCATAGCCTTGTCGATTCCCTGATCGCTCAATTCCCCCAAAAGGAGCTTGAACGCTATTTCTTCGGTCTGAAAGGGGACATCATCCGCCAGGATGCCCACATCCGGCGGCTGGGGAAAGCGGATGAAGCGCTGGCCACCCGCTATCTGGGCAACCTCGTCGTCGACCACAGCCGCTCGACGAAGCGGCCGATGATCATTGAAAGCCATCCTTCGATGGGAAACCTCTTCGGAACGATCCATGCAAAGGACAAGCCCGCCCACCTTTCCTACCACCCCGGTTCGCTCCTGGAAAGCTGCGGAGGGTTCATCATCATCGATGCGGCCGAGCTCTTCAGCAAGGAAGGGCTTTGGGAGGCGTTGAAGCGGTATCTTGATGCCACGAATCTGGCGCAGAAAGGAGGGAACGTGGTAAAGGGCGAATTGGCGAATTCGATCATCCGCCCCCAGATTCCGCCCCTTTCGATCAAGGTCATTCTCATCGGCAGCGAGGAGCTCTACGACGCTCTCAGCGAGAAAGATGACCGCTTTCTTTCCCTCTTCAAGGTCAACGCCCAGTTCGATTACACGATGAACCTGACCGAGGAGACGATCGGTCAGACGATCGCAAACATCGAGCACGTCGTTTCGGAGAAGGGGCTCCTTCCGATCACCGATGACGGGATGGCCCAGATGCTCCGCTACAGCGCATGGTTTGTCGAATCGCGCCTTCACCTTTCCACCCAGTTTCCGATTCTCTACGATCTCTTGGACGAGGCTAATTACTGGGCGAAACAGGAGCGGAAGGAAATGATCGACCGCTCGATGATCCTCAAGGTCAACGAGGAGCGCTCCTATGCAAGCGGCATCTACCAGGAGAAGATCAACGAACAGATCAAAAACGGCGAGGTGATCATCAGCCTCCAGGGAGCCAAAGTCGGCGTGGTGAACGGCCTTGCGGTCATCGACCAGGGCGCCTACTCCTTCGGAACGCCGACGGTGATCAGCGCCACCGTCGCCCCGGGAACGGAGGGAATCGTCAATATCGAGCACGAAGCGGGCCTCAGCGGCGAGATCCACGACAAGGGTCTTCTGATCCTGGAGGGATATCTGCGCAAGCACTACGCCCGCTCCTTCCCTCTTTCGATCTACGCCGGGATCGCCTTTGAACAGTCCTATGCGGAGGTCGACGGGGACAGTGCTTCCTCCAGCGAACTTTTCGCCCTGCTTTCGGCGATCGGGGAGCTTGAGGTTCGCCAGGACATCGCCGTCACCGGTTCGGTCAACCAGATGGGGGAGATCCAGCCGGTGGGCGGGATCAACGAAAAGATCGAGGGGTTCTTCCACACCTGCCGCTTTCTGGGTCTCACCGGAAAACAGGGGGTGATCATCCCCTACCAGAACGTCTCGAACCTCATTCTCTCCTACGAGATCCTTCAGGCGATCAGGGATCGGATCTTCTTCATCTACCCGATCAGAACGATCGAAGAGGGGATGCGGATTCTTACCGGCCGGCCGAGCGGGGTCAGAAACGCCAAAGGCAACTGGAGCGCGGGAAACTTCAACTACGATATCGAGAACCGCTTGAAGCGGATGTACCAGGCGGGCCTGTCGGGAAGAAACTGATCCTACCGAACAAACCAGCCGTGCAGCATGATCGCGCTCGCCGAAGTCACGTTCAAGGATCCCTTCGTCCCGCCCAGGGCGATCGAAACCCGCCCCGAACGCTTGTCGCACAGATCAAGG
>SHOI01000195.1 GCA_004294855.1 Sphaerochaeta sp.
AAGAGAAGCCTATCGGGTTTCAACCTTGAACTGGAGAGGGATTTATTGGTCGCTTACACTAAAACTACCACTAATTTTTATACAAGAGGTTTCGTATCCGTCTTCCCCGCACACGTGGGGGTGTTTCCAGTGGCAAAAGCTGCCTCATGTCGCTCATCTGGTCTTCCCCGCACACGTGGGGGTGTTTCTGAAACAGGATGAGATTCTCAAACTCATTTCCATCAATCCCCTGATACGGGCAAAAGAAGTGGCGGAACAGCTGGATCTTACCGTTGATGGCGTGTGGTATCATCTGGTAAAAATGAGAAAGTCCGGGGTTGTCCGGTATGAGAGGGTCAACGGGTCATTGCCAAGGAGTACGTTGCATGACCAAGGCGTGTTTGATGGTTGACTCCAACATGGTGAAGCGAACTATCGAGGTACATGTTCAGTATGAGTAAGAATAAACAGGTTGAAACGATGGAGACACTGCGAAAGAAGTACGAGGCTCTTGGCGAGGATGTCAGTCTTGAGAAACGCAACCTCACGAAAGCCGCGCTGATTCGAAGGGCGTATATGCCGACATTGATCCTTGAGGTGGACGATTTCTTTTCCTTCACGAAAGAAGACATGCTTGCCGAATACAAACGAGTGGCGGCTCTTGATGCCGACAGCGCCGAAATCAAGAGCGTCGTTGCGATCAAGGATCCGCTCGAAGTGAAGAAAACCCATCTGACGATGCTCCTCTATGCGTTTGAACAGCTGTCCATGCTTCGAAAAGACGACCCGGATGCCTGGCTTCTGGTGAATGAGCTCTACGAGGACGATTGAGCGTTTTTCCCGCATTGCCCTCTTCATCCCGGGGTGATACAGTATCGGTATGGATTGGGAAGTACGCCATGCTCTGAACTATGAAACGCTCCTCACCGCCGCAGGAGGCTCGGAGGCCAAAGCGGGTGAGGCATTCGATCGGGCGAAAGAGCTTCTCGACATCAACGAACCCTTCGATCGGAACTATGGTGAATACGCCCGCTTGCTGGATCTTGACATCGCCGCGGTTCGACAGGCGTATGAAGAGAACGTCCGGGCGTTCGGCACGCTGGAAGGGAAGGTCTGGATCATCAACCGTGACAGCCCCCTGTGGCCCAGGCAGGTGAGCATGTTCGCCTACATTCCCCGGTTCCTCTATGTCCAAGGGGATGTGAATCTCCTGAAGCAGCCGATCGTCAGCGTCATCGGGACGCGCTCGCCCTCGCTGGAGGGACGAAAACTGGCGTATCAAAGCTCCCTCGCCCTGGCTAAGGGAAACTTCGTCGTTGCCAGCGGCTTGGCGCTGGGGATTGATGCGATCGCCCACAAGAGCGTGCTCTCGGAAGGAGAGAAGACGATCGCCGTGATCGGAACTCCGCTTAATCAGACATATCCGGCTGAGCACAAAGAGCTTCAGCAGATCATCGGCGAGCAGGGGGCGGTCGTCAGCCGCTTCGGACCGGCGACCCGGACCCAGAAGTTCCACTTTCTTTTGCGCAACCGGCTGATGAGCGCCTTAAGTCTGGCAAACGTCGTGGTGGAGGACCGGGACGGCGGGGGAGCGGTCCGCCAAGCCTCCTTCGCCTTGGAACAAAAACGGCTTCTCTTCTTCTATCAACAAAGCCTCGACAACCATGCAGTCCTCTGGCCCCGGCAGTTTCTGGGCAAAGAACGGGTCTACGTCATCAAGAAGCCGGCCAACCTTCCCGGGGCGATCACGAAGGCGGTAAAAGGGATTCAGAAAACGGCGAAAGAACTTCAAAAGATCCAGCAGCTTGAACTCTTCGATTGAGCCCCGGAACGTCAGGATATTGCAATTGGCCCTTGGTGGTGCTATTGTTCTCATACGGTTTTGGGGGAGAGAAAGTTTTTGACCTTG
>SHOI01000065.1 GCA_004294855.1 Sphaerochaeta sp.
TGAATGCACCTCTCGGCACGACCGGTTGAGAACTTCCTTCCGGAACATACATCGCTCCGTTGCTCCGATTATCCATATTCAATTCCTCCCCAAGGTGATTTCACCCGACAAGTTGTCCACCGACTTGGTTTTCTTGAAAAACTTCGGAACGACCCGAAGCATCCCTTCTTTCGTATAGAAAGCGGAATTCCGGTCAAGAGGAAGTTCGACCTCACGCTTCTCGGTAGCACTTTGATAGATGGCATAGATCAGCTCGAGCGCATTCCTGCCGTCATGTCCGCTCACCTCGAGGACCTCTTCCTTGGAAATCGCTTTCAACACGTTGAGAATTTGACCATCATGCCCTTCATGCATCAGATCGGGAATGGCATCGAATCTCTTTTGGATCGCCGCCATCGCCTTTTCATCAACTTCAAAAAACCCGTTGGGCAGTTGGCGGACGGCATGTAGCGACCAGGGAACGCTGATGGTGGCGTTCTCGGTGATGATGAGAATTTCCTGCTTCTCATCGTGGTCGCACAACGTCACATCGATCTGTGCAAGCATCCTCGGGTACCTCAGGATTGATATGGAAGCATCTTCGACCTCGGAATTGTCATGGTTCAGATTATCGATCACCGAAAGGACGGAAAGAGGCTTTCCCACCAGGTGATTGAGCAGATCAATCTGGTGGACCGAATGGTTCAAGGTGCACCCGCCGCCCTCGTTCTCCCACGTTCCTCTCCACCAAAGGTCATAGTAGTTGGAACCCCTGTACCACATCGAATTGACTCGCACCATGAGGACGCGACCCAAAACCCTGCTGTCCAAAAGTCGTTTCACTTTGAACAGATCGTTTTTATACCTGTTTTGGGAGATGACCGACAACAATCTGCCGGTTTGTTCGGCCATGCGATTCATCCGGTCGGCTTCCTCCAGGGAAGCCGCCATGGGTTTTTCACACACGACATCCTTGCCTGCCTGCATGAAGTCCATGCTGACTTGGCAATGTTGCGAGGGAGGCAGGCAGATCGAGACCAGATCGATGTCCGCCCGTGACAGCAACTCATGGTAGTCTTCCTCCACATCGACATCCTGTACGGCGTACCGTGCCGCAAACTCCCGGGCCTTATCCTTGTAGATGTCGCACACGGCCAGAATCCTGCATCTGTCGGGAAATGCCAGATACGCTTCCACATGGTTTTTCGCAATGTTTCCACATCCGATGATCGCCACCCCGATCCGCTTCATGAGTCCCTCCGGTGTCATATCGGGATTGTCACCGATTCGTGCTCACGCAAGGCATCGGGATCGAACGTATGGCCATGTACGGCAAACAACCGCCCTGTAGCACTGAACCCTTTCCTGTGCAGGGTGAACACCGCTTCCGTATCGGATACGGTTATGTTCCATTGGTTGTATCGACCAAGGTTCAAATCGGTTTTCCCGTCGTCTTCATAGAACCGATTTTCCACGATTTCCCCCAATGAGGGGAAAACCAAAAAGTCCAAACGCTTGAATGGCCCGACAAGCTTGCCCGTCGAGCCGGAAGTCGCAATTGCGCTGCCGGCCTTCGCGAACCAGAGGTGCGTTCCGTCCGGTTTCGACTCATAGTTCCTTTCGGTTCCACCCGCTATAAGGCGGCCTGTCTCGCCTTCATACCACTGCACGCCTTGGGGGAACCGAATCGAGATGGAAGTCGTCTGTTCCTCCATGACACTCGCCTTCAAAACGGAATCCCCGAACATGGAATAGGTGAGGTCATCAACAAGCATCGGATCGTGGGGAAATTCCAGATGGAGACTCCTATCCATGGGAATGCCTTCCAAGGCGGCCTGAAACGCCGTGGAATAGATGTAGGGCATAAATCGATAGTGTTCCCGAATCAGGGATCGAATCGGCTCAAGTGCCGTCTTGTATGTCCAAGGTTCCGTAGGCTCTCCGTTTTCACGCCAGGAATGGATGACGAACCTTGGTTGGAACACCCCGCTTTGGCAGCTTCGGATGAGCAATTCCTCGGTAGGGATTTCACCAAAGAATCCCCCGAGGTCATGACCGAAGAACGGCATTGCCGACAACCCCAATCCAACACCCATATACTGGTTGTACTTGAGTGTGGTCCAATCGCTTACATTGTCACCGGTCCAGGAACGCGCATAGTTCTGGATGCCGCTATATCCACTCCTTGAATAGATCCAGGGGCGTTCTTCCGGCTTTGCATCTTTCATGGCATCAAATGAAGTCTTGGCCATGAGGACGGGAAGCAGCGTACGAACCCGATATCGCTCAACCTCGGGATCCTCGATTTCAAACTCGTTGTTGTCATTCCAGATACCGGTGCACCCGTGTTCCAGATACTGCTCGTTCAATTGGCTTTTCCACCACGAAACGGCTTCGGGATTCATGAAATCGACAAGAGATGCCATTCCACCCCAAAAGAATTCCTGATAGGGCTCGCCATGCTTGTCCTTGATGAAATATCCTTTTGATGCAAGCTCGGCATACCAGGGATGCGTTGTCAAAATCCCCGGTTTGATATTCATGCAGAGGTTGTATCCGCGTTCGGTCAAGCTTTTCAGATACTTCCCGTAATCAGGGAATTTCTGTCGATTCCAGAGAAACGCATATCGCTTCCCGTCGTGGTGCTTCAGATAACCGCTGGATACGTACATCCCTTCACACGGAATATCATGGGCCTCGACGGTCTTGAAATACTGTTGAATCCTTTCTGCGGCATCATCCGGCTCGGTATAGTTCATGGAAGACCCGAAGAACCCGAAACTGAACAAGGGAGGCAAGGCGGGAAAACCGGTAATCGTACAGTATTCCCGTACGATATCCCTGTACCCGTCTCCCATGAAGAGATAATACGAAAACCGACCGCCCTTGGTCTCCCAATAGTAATAGAACCTGCTTTCATGGCCCAGATCGATGCAAGATATCGAGGGTGAATCCATATATATGCCACACACCGCGTTTTGACGGCAATTGATCTTGATCATGAAGGGAATGGATTTATACAAAGGATCGGAGTGGGTTGCATCATATCCAAGAGCATCCCTGTTGAACATGGCAAACCTGCGGCCTCGTCGGTTCGGACGGCCGGTCTTGTCTCCCAACCCATAAAACTCATCGGCTTCAGAAAGGGGAAAATTGAACCGTGCATATCCGGGATGATCTGCATCCTCGGAAAAATAACGGACTTGCGAGACGGGAACCACCGTATCGGAATTCCCGAGTTTTCCACCGTGGATGAGTTTTCCATGGCGGTATACGCTCACACACGCATCCTGTTGGGGAATCACGATCGTGGTTTCCCCAACATGGATCCGCCATCCATTGTCATCTCTTTGCAATCGTGACGGTACCGGTCGGGATGGCATCTCGTCCTGAACCATGGCAAAGGACCGTTCCAAGCCGCTGTCCAAGACCGCTGTGCTGAATTCATATTCGAACCGTATGCTCGTCTCACTCAGCAAACGGATATGGATGATCCCCTCACCTCCGCGGAAAGAATAACGGTTGTTCTCATATGTGCAGGATTCAATGTCCTTGATTGATACCTTCATAGTACTCTCTTTTGATGCAAAAAAATCAAATCGTTTTGCTCCATCGCAACCATGCACTCTTACGAAGACCGGGAACTTCTCCCCCATCTTAATGGCACGCACGATCGGTCATGGAGCCACTCCTGTCGTGCTGAATCTGGTTATGAGCCGAGGTTCCAAAACATAGAGCTTGTCCGGAGCATTGCCGTGGGCGATCATCGAGTGGAGCACGCTCATTCCCAGCATGCCCATCTCCTGCAACGGTTGCTGGAACGTTGTGATGGGAGGTCTCCAGAACTCGGAAAAGTCACGGTTGTCAAATCCGATGACCTTGATGTCTTTTGGAACGCTCAAACCCTTATCATGCAATGCATTGATTGCACCGGCGGCAAGGTAGTCGTTTTCAGCAAAAACACCATCGACCCGCTTGTTCTTTTCAAGGATTTGCATCATTGCATCATATCCATGCTGGAAATCATACTCTCCGAAATAATACTCTCTCGGTTCTTCCAACTGTAATTCCTTCAACCTTTGCAGATATCCTTTCAATCTCATGTTGACGCTCATCCTGTTGGCCGGGCCGCAGATGATTGCCGGGTGACGCATGCCGGAACTGAACAGGTGGTCGGCAGCTATATATCCTCCCTGCATGTTGTTGGGCATCACGGAAACAACTCCGGGCACTTCCATGTTGATGGCCACGACCGGTACATCACATTCGGGAATCGTGAAATTAGATCTCGCATCGAAAGGAATATGATGGCAGAGAACGATGCCGTCGACATTATGATTGAACAGGAAATCGAAAGCCTTGTTGTAGTTGTTCCCGAATTCAACGGCAGACACGAAGAGCATCGTCTCCACACCGCCATTGAGGCTTTTCTCGATGCCTCTCACGATTTGATTGACAAACGTTTCAGTAATATCCGTGGAGAGGCATCCGATCATGCCACTGCGTCTCCCTTTCAGCCGGGAAGCATTCCAAGATGGCGGTACATACCCCAAAGCATCAATAGCGTCCTGAATTCTTTTTTTCGTTTTTTCACTGACAGGTCTTTTCCCATTCAAAGAATGGGTTACTGTCGAAGGAGAAACGTTTGCCATTTTGGCAACATCAAGAATCGTAACGCTGTTTGAATCTGCCATGTCTTTACCTTATCAATTCACTCATCATCTGATTTGCAATTGTACCATATTCCTTATACATTCTATATTGTTCAATCTGATTTTCTCGGTGAATATGCGGCTCTATCGAGAACATTCCCTCATATCCGCTTTTCAGCAGGTCCGTGATGATGTTTCGCACATCGGAGTCCCCCTGCCCCGGAAACTGATGAACAGGTTTTCCCTCTATCAGTTTGCAATCCTTGATGTGGAAATGCACGATATACGGCAATGCGGCTCGATACCAATCCCAGGTCTCCTCGGTGGTTCCAAGATGAGCAATCGGATTGCCTGTATCAAACACGACCCGAAAGGCCTTGGAATCGATGGTTTGCACCGTTTCAACAAAATGTTCGGGTGAGGTGCTCGCCCATCCGTCACAGTTTTCAAGCACCAGGACCACATCGTTGTCTTCCGCGATCCGGGTCAACCGGGTCAATCGGGCGATCGCTTCCTTTTTCCATTCCGATTCGGAAGCCCCATCATTCTGGTAGCTCATGATCCGAATGAAATTCGTTCCCAGCTTTCTCATTCTCGGTATGGACCGCAGCAGGTCTTTCTCATCTTTCTCGAATGGTGTATTGATCGAGCGAGCCCAGTTGGCGATCGCGGAAGCGAAACATGCGGCGCGCATATGTGCATCCTGCATTGTTCGATACACTTCTTCAAAGCGGTCATCATCCATTTCACAAATGTTGATTCCCCCTACGTTGCGCAACTCGATGCTGTTCCATCCAAGCTCCTTGTGCATTGCGATCTGTTCGTCGATGCCCGGAGCGCATTCATCGGCGAGTCCCGTAAGCCTGTCAGTATTCGTGTTCATTCAATCCCTCCCAATGGATTACAATCCCCAAATGATGGTCTTTATCATTGATCAGCCAGCCATATGCTTCCTCCGCTTGAGAGGGTTCAATATGGTCGGTAATAAACCTGTCAACCTTCAGCCTGCCTTCATTGATGAGCCGTATTGCCCTTTCTCCAAACGATTTCTGGCTGGGATACGGACCGAACTTCGGGTATCTGTTCTCGTGAACTCCATAGATGTCGAGGAATTTCCTGTGGATATTCTTATATACGTCAATTTCCACATATCCTCTTGTCGAACCGAGAAACATCACTTCTCCATGTTCATTCACGGTTCGCAAACAGTCGGTGACGACTGAAGGAACCCCTGTCGCTTCCACTACCGTATCAAACCCGGCTCCATCAGAGCGTTCTTTCAGCAAGGATTTGAGATCACCGTGCTTCAGATGGATCGTCTCCAGCCCGCACTCCCCGGCCACTTTCAGCCGATCTTCCGAAAGATCCGCCACAAACACCCGTCGTTGCGTAGTTGTCTTGAAAATCTGGGCACAAAGATTTCCAACCATGCCGCCGCCATAGACCAGCACATTTCCCGTTTCCCTTCGGGAGGCGGCCGCTGCAGTGTATGAGATCTGGGCAAATCTTCCCAGAAGGACCTTGACCGGATCGGCATCGGGATCCACTCCGAAATGCAATGCTTGTTCCACGTTGATCACGGAATGGGATGCATGGGTTCCATAATGGAACAAGTACTCTCCCATCCTGAACTGCGAGACACTCTTTCCGATCCCGACAATCCGTCCGACACTCGCATACCCCGGTGCGATGGGATAGCGCGCCCAAGTGATTTCCGGGTCTTTGAACCCGACATGGGTACCCATGAAGAGCGCCAGTTCGGTTCCCGGGCTGATCAGGGAATATATATTCTCAACCAGAACCTCCGTATCCGACAGGGTTCCGATTTCCGATGTTTCAAAGACCACCTTGTACTTGTCTTGAAACAACATTGCCGTTCGTTTCATACCAACCTCTTTTTATCCCTTCACTGCACCGGCGGTAATGCCGGTCATGAACAACTTCTGGAACGCTAGGAACACAAGAATGACAGGCACGATCGAAATGGTGGTCATTGCAAGCAAATTCGACCAGTTGATCTGCAGCTGTCCAACAAAATTCGCCAAGGCCTGTTGCATCGTCTGTTTCTTGTTGTCCGTAATGACGATCAACGGCCAAAGATAGTCATTCCACCGCCACATGAAGGAGAAAATGGCAATTGTGGCGATAATGGGTTTTGAAAGGGGAAGAACGATTTGCCAAAAGATCCTCAATTCCTTTGCCCCGTCGATTCTCGCGGATTCGATCATTGAATTGGAAATATTCACCATGTATTGGCGCGCCAGGAAAATGCCTGTCGGGGTTGCGGAAGGAGGAATGATGATTCCCCACAATGAATTCAGGAGACCCAGATCCTTGAGCTGGAGAAATATTGGAATCATGATGACCTGCAGAGGAACCATGAGGGTCGCAATCATGATGGCGAATATGATGTCCCGCCCGGGGAAGATGTACTTGGCCAAGGCATACCCGGCCATGATGTTGATGACCACCGTCAGCAGGGTGGCCACGACGGCGACAAAAACCGTATTTGAGAAATAAACGATAAAATTGCCGTGCCTGAAAGCGGAAATAAAATTCGCGAACGTCCACTCTTTGGGAAACAGCGACATGGGAACACGAAACAATTCACTCTGTGGTTTGAAAGCGGAGATGATCACCCAGACAACGGGAAACAGTGTGAACAATGCCGCTATCAAAAGTACGATATTCTTCGCATAGGTAAGATATGATTTGTTCTCAGTCATAGTGCGCTTCCTTGCCTGACAGCTTGAACTGCATCAAGGTGAATGCACCGATGATCATCATCAATACGATTGACATGGCGGATGCATAGCCCATACGGTCCTCGATGAATGCCACTTCATACACCTGCTGCACGATGAATTTCGTCGAATACCCCGGGCCGCCTTTGGTCATTGTCACAATCAACTCGTATGCTTTGAAAGACGCTATGGTAGAGAGAACGATTACGACCAAGACGGTGCTCTTGAGCAGCGGCAGGGTGATCCTCCAGAATTCCTGCCATCGATTCGCCCCGTCAATGGTGGCAGCCTCATACAACTCAAGCGGAATGGCTTGCAGTCCGCTGATGAATATGACCATGTAATATCCGGCCCCTGCCCATACCGTCACAGCGATTACGCTCATCATCGCCATTGGCCCATTCGTCAACCAGGGGATCCTCGCCCCTCCGAGAGAGCGGATGACATAATTCAGGATACCCATCTCATCACCCAAGATGAACCGCCAACTGATGCCTACCGCAACCATCGAGATCAGGGAAGGAATATAGAAAACGGCTCTGAACATCCGTTCCCCCTTGATGCTGTTCTTGCTCAAAGCCAAAGCCAGAAGCAGAGAGACCACCAACAACAACAGGACCGCACATATTGAATATACGATGGTATTCTTCAGCGTAATGATGAATACCTGATCCTTGAAGAGAAGGAGAAAATTCTTCAGTCCTACAAATTTGGGGGAAGTGAATACACCCCAATCCATGAACGACATGGACAACCCGCGAAAGAGCGGAATGATGATGAACGTTGTAAAGATCAGAATGTTTGGCAACAAAAAGAGAAGAGGGGCCAGTGTTTGATGAAAATTCCCTTTCGTTTTTGTTGTTTTCATGGCAGCCTCCAAAACCAATATGCAGACTCTTTCTCAATCATCGGCCATGACTGGTTCTTGGGAAAGAATAAGAAAATGGATTCATGGTCTTGAAACCGGTCAAACACAAAGGCCTTATCAAGATCATCCTCATGTTTGTAATTTCAAACCACAATCCATATACATATACAATGCGAGATGTTTTTTGTAAGGCATGCACATCGATGCCCGATGTGCATGCCTGCAGATTGAATTACAGCGAGTCGGCTTTGTCTTGGACTGCCCTGACGGCAGCATCGGCAGTAATGTTGCCCAGCAGAACCTGAACGATTTGCTCGCGCAGCGTTGCAGAAATTTTGTTTACATTCGCATCTTTCCATTCAACAGCGGTAAAAGCCGGTGTTTTGGAAAGGTCGCTCTGGAATACCGCGAAGTCGCCGACATTCGAAGGGTACTGAACATTGCTGTCCAACCGGGATGAAAGATTGAACGTGTTCAGACAATACAGTTCATTGTGCTTCTTGTCGGAGAATGCCGCCATCAAATCCATTGCGGCCTTCTTGTTCTTGCTGTCTTTGAAGGAGGCGATGAATTTTCCGCCGGGAACCGATGAATTGATCTTGCCTTTGGGGGTGGAAACGGCACACCATTCAAAATCCTTGACATTGGTGTTGTAGGTATTGATCAACCAGCTGCCACCTATATGGGAAGCAACCAGACCGGCCTGGAACAATTCGGCGGGATTCTCGGAACCCAACCACACACTCTTGGGCACCAAGCCCGAATCATGCAGATGCTTCACATAGTTGATTGCATCGATGTTTTCCTTTTTGACAAAATCGATGGCTGTCTGATTGCTGTTCATGAAGCTGCCGCCAAATTCGAACATGATGGTTGAGAACCGGTGCGGAGTGAAATCAAGCGCCAATCCATATTTGATTTTGTCGTTCGCAGCTATGACTTTCTTGACTGCGGCTTCCCACTCGGTCCAAGTCCAGGTTTTGCTCAATTCCTTGACGTCAATCCCTGCCTTTTTCCAAGCGGTGAGGTTTACAATCATCCCATTGGCTGTCGCCTCTGTCGGATATGCCAGCATCTCACCCTTCGGTCCAAGCGTAAACGCCACGGAAGCAGGCATAAACTGTTTCTTTACTTCCTCGATGTTTGAGACATACGAGTCAATCGGCTCGAGGCTCGGGCCGAGGGCTGCCAGGTGGTTGTTCGTTATCCTTGCGACATCGGGAGGATTGCCACCGCTGATCATGAGTTTCAATTTCTGCTCATATTCATTGAACGCTATGACCTGCATGTCGACCTTTACATTCGGATTTGCCGCTAAATAATCCTGAATGGTATCGAGGAATACGTCAGATTCGTTCGCATCGTTAAACCACAGAACACTCAGTGTTGTGGGTTTCGCCGTAGTAGCACTTTCAGCTGCTCCTGCTGCAAACAGTGAAATGCCCAGAACCATCATGGTGATAATCAAAAAAGATTTCTTCATGTCAAACTCCTTTAGTTCAATGTACCTGCGATTATCAAATTTGACAAGCAAAAATCAAATTGTTTTGCGTAAAAATATCAAATTGTTTTGCGTTAGAAAAAAAACCATGCTCTGGGGGAGAGATCGGCTGAATGAAAAAATCTCGGAAGCAATCAAAAAAACGACTCCTAAAGCTTTTCAAGCATCCCTGCCGAACCAAAAGTCGAAAAGAGATCAAAGGCCGCCAATCCGTTAGAAATCGGTTCTTCAGGGCAAGCCGCTTAGAAAAGGTTGAAACTGCAACGTCCTTTACGGGCTCTTCAAACGGAACCCTCTTTTTTTATCTATTCCGAAGAATACCGATCTTTGATTGAGTTCTTTTTCAA
>SHOI01000066.1:0-3172 GCA_004294855.1 Sphaerochaeta sp.
GTCAAACCTCCCTGTCCGTCCATGATTGGGAGAGCGGTGAAGAAGTTGAAATCCCTCTGGATTCCACTCGATCACCTCGAGATGCCATCCAGCTCTACTACGAGAGCTACCAACGCTCGAAAGGCCGGTATGAAAACGCCCTCGGCGAGCTGAAACGGGTACAAGAGGAGCTCCGTGCCCATCAGGCGATCTTTGAACGGGCGCTTGATCGGAGTCTTCCCCAAGAAGAAGCGCTTGCTTTGTTGACGAGTCTGGTCGAAGAGTCGGAAAAAGAACCGATTGTTCGCCCGAGCGTAGGCTTGGTCTTCCAAAGCGGCGCATATACCCTGCTTGTCGGTCGGAACGCCAGAGAAAACGACGAACTGCTTCGCCGGCACACCAGGGGCAACGATTGGTGGGTCCACACCCGCGACGTTCCCGGCGGCTATGTCTTCATCAAATACATCAAGGATAAACCGCCGCCGCTGGAGGTCCTCCTTGATGCGGCGTATCTCGCCATTCTCTATTCGAAAGCAAAAAAAGCGGGGAAAGCGGAACTCTACTACACCCAAGTCAAATACCTGCGCCGGGCGAAAGGAGCGAAGATGGGCACCGTTTTGCCTACCCAAGAGCGAAATCTTTCTGTTACACTGGATGAAGCGCGCTTGAATGTCCTTCTGGCGCAAGGAGAAGTGTAGTGACGACCTATCACCATACGATTTTTTATCCTGAAGAACGGGAACCGCTGGATGAAGCTACATATAAGCGAAGCGAGGCGGGAACCCTCAAAAGCCTCCCTTCCGCCCTCCTGCTCCCCCACGCCGCCTATTCGATGATCGGGGAGGCTCTTCATCAGACGTTTGCCCATGCATCAAGCTTGAAACCGGAGCTCGTCGTCTTTCTCGGCCCCCTTCATCAACCGGTCCTTGACCGGGACAAGCCGGCGTTCCTCTTTGCCCCCGCCGCAGATACCTTTGAGCAAGCGGGACGAACCTATCAGTTTGACGAAGCGATGATTGGTGAGTTGACCTTGGGGTTCCCGATTCGTCGGGCAGCCTCCTATTATGAAGAGGAGCCTGCCTTTGAATTGACTCTTCCCTTCATCGACAGCTACCTTGCGCCCAATGCGATCCTTCCCTTAATCGGAAAGGTTGAAAATTCCAATCAGATCGCTCAACTGATTCTTGCGTTGAAAACAATCGTCCAACGCCAGCCAAAGGTGTTGTTCGTTCTTTCGGCAAATGCGAGCGAGCTGCTGCCCCAACGCGAAGCGACCGATGAAGCGAATCACTTCATTGAGGACCTGATTCATGAACATCAATCGTTGGGAATTCGGAGCTCCTGCAACTGGGGCATGATCGAAGCAATGAATCGAAGCGCACTGGTCAAAGGAAGATGGAAGATCGCTTCGGCGTTTCTGAAAGGAACCGACCATGGCAGAATTACGGACACCAAAAACGAATCGGGACTGATGACGTGGCATATCGGGGCGTACAAAGGAGTTTAGGGAGATGAAGCTCTATCAACCGTTCAATACGACCTATAATGATGAGGAAATAACCGCAATCCCCTTTGCGAGCGCAGCGGTCGAGCTGCCGGCGTTCCACCTGCAAGGGGAACGAGCCGCCTCCCATCTCTACAAGGACGGCAAGCTTACGACGTGGTACTGGCAGGGAATCGCCCTGATCGAGAACCAACGCTCCGTCTACTTTCCCCGCCAAAACCTCTTCTCCTTTACCGAATTGGCGACCGTTCGCCGTAGCAAAGCGCTCTTGTGGGTCCGGCGCCTGGCCAAGGCGCTCACCCTCACCACCGGCAGTTTTCTCGATCTCTCCAGCGGAATTCTTCCCCTGTGGCGGATCTACGGAGGCGAGGACGGCTCAATCCTCATCCTCAGCCAGGATCTTGGCGACCTCTTCGCCGCCATGGCGAACGATGAACCGAAATTCTTCAACATCTCGGCGTGGGTTCATCATAACATTCACCCGGCATTCACCCTCTGCGATCAACTGACGCAGCTGCTCTACTATGCAATTACGGGAACCCCTCCATTTTTACGCAAAGAAACCCGGGAAGACCGCTATCGCCATCTTCCGCTTGCATACAGCTTTGAAGAGGTTTCTCTTCAGACCCGGCTTTTCATCGATGCAAGCCTGAGCCTTTCCCTAACGAAACAACGGGACAGCACGGGGAACAAGGAACCGCAAAAAGCCCTCACGGCGTTTCTGGATGCCACCGAATCGATCGAGTGGGATGCGGAAAACCGAACGGAGGTGCCTCCCCCTTCCGCTTGGCAGAACACCCCGAAGATTCAGGAGTTTCTTGCGAGCCAAGCCAAACGAGCCAAACGGATCGTCTTCTGGCGGATGAAGGGATGGCTCATCATCACGATCGCCGTCAGCGTTATCCTTGTTTCGTGGTTTACGATCGATCGGGTCAGCGAAGCGCTGAAACCTCCCTATACTCAGTTCATGGATCCCCCCGCGATCATCACTGAATACTATAAAGGACTGAATGCTCTTGATCTTTCCCATATGGATGCCGCCTTGGCGAAGAAGGTGAAGAATCCCTGGACGATGGAGGTCACCAACCTGTTCGTCACGAGACAGGCTCGTACAGCGTATGAAGGGTTCTCGCCCACGGTCGATCCCAATGAATGGTTTGCCGGCGGCCAAAAACCCTTGATTGAAGGCTCTTTCCTCTATGGAACGACCGATGTAACGGTAACCCGCCTTGATGGAAGAACGTTTGAAGCACAAGCGATTCTCTATACCCCGTATCCCTATGAGCAGGAAGAGGTTGAAGCGGAAACCAGACCCAGCGGAGCGTACCTGTACACCCTCACCCAGACCTTCACCCTCGACGTGGGAAAGAAAGGATGGTACGAGATCACCTCCATCTCTTCGCCCCGGATCACTCGCATCGGCTTTCTTGAAATCGAGTCTATCCCTCGCCTCGAACAAACGCCTCCACCCGCTCGATGATTGAATCGACATCGTCGGCACCAAACCACTCGGCAGCGGCAAAGCTTCTGAAAAACGTCATCTGCCGCTTCGTGTACAGCTTCGTATTGCGCTCGATCCGGCGAAGAACGGATTGAACGGAATATTCGCCGCTTTCGGAAAGTTCAAAAAATTCCCGGTACCCGATCCCCGCCATCGAGGCCCATGTGCTTTGGGCTCCTTGCCTAAGG
>SHOI01000066.1:3182-10078 GCA_004294855.1 Sphaerochaeta sp.
CCTAAGGAGCGAGCGAATCTCTTCGACGAGGCCATCGGTTTCCATCTGTTTGATCCGGCGGCTGAGCCGATCCAGCAGCTCCTGCCGCTCCCGCTCCAAGCCGATGATCAAGATGGGATTGGAGATCCTCTTCTCGCTTGGAAGATCGAACGAAGAGAGGGGTTTGCCGCTTTGCTCATACACTTCAAGGGCTCGGGAAATTCGATATGTGTCGTTCGGATGAATTCGATCGGCACTGACCGGATCGACTTCCGCAAGGCGCTTGTACCCCCAAGACAGACCTTTTTCTTCAATGAGGGCGCCAACACGGGCACGCACATCCTCGTTGCTTGAGGGTGCCTCACTCAGACCGTAGAGGAAGTGTTTTACGTAGAACGCCGTTCCCCCGCTGATGATCGGAATCTTGTTTTGGCTGTGAATCAACGCTACCGCTTCATCGGCGGCTTCGATGAAATCGCCGACGGAAAAGGATTGATCCATCTCCCGAATGTCGATGAGGTGGTGTTCGATCGCTTCACGCTCCGCTCCGGTCGCCTTCGCCGACCCGATATCCAAGCCCTTGTAGACCTGAATGGAATCGGCGTTGATGACACTGTAGCGTGCCGAGTCAAACCGACTGAGAATGGCGGTTTTTCCTACCGCAGTCGGTCCAAAGAGAATGATAATCGGTTTGATAGTCTCAGAGGTCGTCGGGCTCTTCGAAGAGGATCTCCCCGGCAAGGGCTCGGCTGAGGACTTCAGTGACAATTTTGCCATTATTCTCCTCGATCTCTTTGCCCCCAAGTCCTGGGTTGCTGAGAATATTTGCTTCCTTGATTGCTACGCAGGTAATCCGGTAGATATTGTCTTCATAGTCAATCAGGCTATCAAGGGGAATGCTCACCATGGTACTCCTTTATCACAGTTCGGCGCCTTACGCACCGGCGTACATCCTAAAGGGTTTGGAAAAAAAAGTACAGTCCCCCTAGCCCTTCTCTCGGCTCCGAACCTCATGAACAATGATATGCGCTACTTCAGCCGCACTTTTTCTTGTCGTGTCGATGAGGATATCCGCTACCGTCGAATCGGTGTTGTCGATATCGTAGAGCCGTTTATACCGAGCGGTATCCTTGGCGTCTCGGGCGGTTGTTTCGGCGATCTTTTCCTCGAGGGTGCCTCCCTCGCGCTTATGGATTCGCCGCGCCCGCTCCTCGACCGTCGCATCAAGATAGATCTTGAGATCCGCCTCTTTGAGCATCCAGATCGCCAACCGGCTGGCGAGGATGCAATCCTTTTGGGCGAGGGCCATTTCAACTTGCCGTCGGTCGAGCTCAAAGTCGATCGAATCATCCTTCTCCGCCAAGGCGGCAAGGTCCCAGAACTCCATGTGCCGCTCTTCGGCGAGGTTTCGGAAGGTGAAGTTGATCAGAGGATACCCAAGCTCCTTGCTGACCAATGAAGACACCGTGGTATTCCCACATCCGCTTTTTCCGCTGATTGCGATTCGCACACCCAATCTCCTACTCGATATTACGCACTTGTTCCCGAATATTCTCGAGGCTGTTTTTCATCTTCACCACCTCGAGGTTCAGCTCGACGAGCTGGCTTTTTGATCCGATCGTATTGATCTCACGATTCATCTCCTGGCAAAGGAAGTCGAGGCGCTTGCCGACCGGCTCCTTTGTCTGAAGCAGGGAATGGTACTCCTTCAGGTGAATCCCGAGGCGGCTGATCTCCTCGGCGGCGGAGTAGCGGACCAGCATCACCGCGACCTCCTGAAGAATCCGGTTCTCATCGAACTGCTTATCACCCAGAAGCTCGTCAAAGCGCTTCAGCAGGTTCTGCTTGATATGCTCTTCAAGCCGGTCGGCACCGGCCTCTATGACCGCCAAGCTCGCGCCGATCTCCTTTCCAAGCTCGGTGAGATGGAGGGCGGTCGCCGCCCCTTCCCGCTCCTTGGCAGCGGTGAACTGCTCCAGCGCCTCATCGAGGGCGGCAAAGAGATCTTCCCGGTAGAGCTCGCCGTCCCGCTCGGAAATGCTTACAAGCACCCCCTCCTGACTGAGGTAATCGCTCAAGGCCGGCTTGAGGGCTTTGCCGCTGATTGCGCCGATCCGGGCAAATGCCTCGCTGAGCCGCTCGACGACCTCCTTGTCGACGACCACTTGGAGATCGCTTTTGAGGGTCTTGACCTTCACGAAGACCTCGACGCGCCCCCGGGCGGCTTTTTCCGAAACCATGTTGGAAATCTCCAACTCATAGCCGCTTAAAAACGGAGGAAGGTTGCAGATGATTTCAAGGTATCGATTGTTGTACGATTTGATTTCAACGCTCAGTGAAAAGACTGAATGCGCTTTTTCCGCATATCCATAGCCTGTCATCGATTTCACGGAACACTCCTTAGGAATCGGCTGTTGAGGGCGCGATTGTTGCCAGCACCCATCGTAATACACAACCACCCTTCTTTCAACCGCATCAGGGCTTGGGCGACCGCCTCCTCGTCGTCCGCCGCATATGTGCAATCGGTTGCGGTTTTGAGTGCGGTGTACAACGCCAAGGGATCGGTTTCCTCATCTTTTCTGGCTGAAGCGTAGGTCGGTTGGAGGATGAGCTGATCGGCGCCCCTCAGTGCGGTAGCGAACTCCTCAAGAAGGGCGTGGGTTCGGGTGGCGGTATGGGGCATGAAGAGCACGAGGATCTTCCTGCCGGGGAAGCGGGTGCGCATCTCCCTCAGGGAAACGATGATTTCGCTCGGATGGTGGGCATAATCGTCAAAAAAGAGGATTCCGGCGCGCTCACCCATGTATTCGAGCCGCCCGACGACCCC
The DNA here is from genome assembly GCA_004294855.1 of Sphaerochaeta sp. GTDB lineage: Bacteria > Spirochaetota > Spirochaetia > Sphaerochaetales > Sphaerochaetaceae > Sphaerochaeta. The sequence continues at coordinate 5,989 of SHOI01000066.1, forward strand.
GCCGAAGGTCGCAAGGTGCATAGCGAGCCCCTTCATCCGAACGGGATCGATTCTCTTTTCCGGAATCATCGAAGCAAGCAGAAGGGCCCCGAGATGATCGGTCACCAGTTCCGGCGTTCCAACGGTGAGGCGGGTGGAGATCCCTCCGATTCGATAGTGTTGCTTCCCCTCTTCGACGATCGGATAATCGCTTTCCGGATCGAAGCCGAAGCTGAGCACCAGCAGATCTTTTCGCCTCGCTTTGGCATACTCCCCGACCGCCCTTGAGCCTGTTTGGTCGTTATTGTAGATGAAGAAGCCCCCCTGCTCGATTCCATCCACGAAGCGCCTGAAGGAATCATGCACGTCCGCAAGGTCGCCAAAGTAATCGGGATGATCGTATTCCACCGAGAGGAGCACCGCTCCACTTGTTCGGTAGAGCAGGAAGTGATCCTGATATTCACACCCTTCGAAGAGGAAGAAACGAGACTTCTTCCCTGAAGAATTGCTTCTTTTGAGCAATGTTGAACCGTAGATCGCCCAATATCCTCCCTCTTCGCCCAGCAGATGGTCGGCCATTGCACACGTCGTCGTTTTTCCGTGGGTTCCGACCACCAAATAGGTCGGTCGAAGCGTGGACAACAGCGCTAAAAATTCGGGGTATGAATAGAGGGGAATGCCTCGTTCCTTTGCGTGGATGAGGATGTCCGTCGAAGGGGGATAGGCGGCCGAGTGAATGACCGCATCCCACGTTCCGTTGAGATTGGAGCGATCGAAGCCGAGATCGGCAGCGATCCCCGCTTCCGTCAGGCTTCGGCCGGTGAAAAAATCCTCTTGGGTGTCACAGCCGCCGATCCGGCAGCCTCCGTTTGCCAACAACAGGGCAAGGCGAGCCATTCCGCTGCCTTTGATTCCGACAAGGTAGATCCTTCGAAACGGAAGATTCATGAATGCAGAATACCAAAAAAAAGACCGCCCGATAAGGGGACGGTCCTTTCGCTCAAGATGATCTCTTCCTTAGGCGGAAGCTTTCTTCTTGAGGTTGGCGTTGCAGGGCTTGCAGACTTTCGTCTTCGCCCCGTCCAAGGTTGCTTCATAGAGAACCTTTACGCCGGTTCGATTACAGTTCGGGCAGGTGCCGCGGCCATTCTTATATTGATCACGGATTCCACTGCCTCTGTGTGCTTTTGACATATTCCCTTCTCCTATCCGGTTCTAACGTGCTAACGCTTGACTATATCCACCAAAGCCCGGGAGTGTCAAGGTTGACGAACCCCTAGAGGAACAGGCGCAAGCCCACGAGGGCCTTGGCGGGCCGGGGGGATGGCTTGTTCACGTACCATGCGGTCGGGAACTCATAGCCGATGAGAATCTTTATGGTGTTCAGCGTGATCGCCAGCGTTTGATTCTGGAAACCCTGTGCGAACTTCAACCCGAGCCAATCGGTCGCTTCCCCCTTTTTCTCATGATAGCCGAGAATCAGGGAGATGTCGTAGGTGGGTAGCAGATTGAGGGTTACCGAGGTGCCCATCCTGAGCTCCCGTTCTTCGCTGGACCCCATATTCGCTATATCCACCGCCGCTCGTACCGTAAATAGGTGGAGCTCATTGCGCTCATTGTATTTCGGAGTTTCAACCGCCATTCCCCATCCGAGGGATTTCAATAACGAATCAAAGGAGATGTTCAGCGTTTCGCTGGTTTCGGAAGAGGCGAATTTCGTCGATGTGACCGCCATGCTGATCCAGGAGTAATCAAGCAGGAAGGAGACGCCGAAGGAGATGCTTCCGATCTGGTCGACCGGCTCATAGCGGCTGAAGTTGGTCGCAACGAAGTAGTCGCTCCAGATGAGCTCGGGTCGGAAGGTCATCTCGCTGCGTTCGGACAGCGCCTCGATCTGGGCGGTGAACCCGATGTAGAACGGCTGGCGGCCGAAGGCCCAATCGAATTGGAAAAGGCCCGTCCGCTTTCCGGTGTAGGTATACTCCTTGATCCGAGTCACCGAAGAGACGTTCATGATCGAGAACGCCATCCGTCCGGCGATGAATGAAACGCCCAGATTGACGCTCGGCTCTTCAAAATCCCATGATTCGGCGGAATCTTCAAAACCTGAGGAAAGGATGAAACTCCGAGTCGTCCGATCGCTGCTTGCCAACAACGCGGGATTCCCCAAGAAGGAATCACTGTCGCTGCCAAGGGCGAATCGCGCACCGCCGAACGCCCACATTGTCTGCGTCGTGCTCTTGGCGGTGAGGGAAAGAGAAACGAGAAGAAATATGACTGTGATCGTCACCAAGCGCTTCACGAAAAGCCTCCTCCGTCAGCATATCAAAAAGTTTTACGCTATGCTATCGCCTGCCAAGCTGGTATGATGGCCATATGAAAGCCCTTGGAGAACTCCTCCGCTCAGCCCGTATTCCGGCGACATCCACACAGCAGTCTTTTATCGTCACCTCCTTGTGCACCCATTCGAACGCGTGCAAAGAGGGCTCGATCTTCTTCGGTTTCCGAGGTCAAAACAGTGACGGGTCATTGTACGCCAAGGAGGCTTTACAGAACGGCGCCATCTTAGCGATCATCGATGAAGAAGCTTCGGTCGAAGACCATCAATTCATCATCCGGGTCAAACATCCCCACCAGACCTTCGCATTGATGAACGCCGCCTTCCATGACAACCCTCAGGCGGAGTTGAAGCTCATCGCGGTCTCGGGAACGGACGGCAAATCCTCCACCGCCGATTTCCTCCACCAGCTGCTCTCTTTCGAAGGAATACCGGCCGGGCTCTTTTCAACGACGTCGATCGATGACGGGGCGGGAAAGATCCCCTCCCCCTACCGGATCTCCACCCCGGAAGCGGATCTCCTGTACTCGTTTTTGGATCGCTGTCGAGCCAATCGAATGGAATACGTGATCATTGAAGCGACCAGCCACGCCCTCAGCGAGGAGTACAGCCGACTCTACGGCCTCACCTTTGAGATCGGCATCATCACCACTCTCAGCGGAGATCATATTGAGTTTCACGGTTCAAGAGAAGCATATCTCGAAGCGAAGCTCTCCCTGCTTGGAATGATTCGCCCCCGGGGCCATTTCATCACCTCCGTTGAAAACCGGGAACTCGACCGATGTTTGAAAACATTGGATTCCTCCATCCATGCTCATATTCTCGGTCGTGATCACCCGTATACAATCCAAACCTGTGATTTGCATTCCGTCCGCGGATCATTTCACGACCGGTCGTTTACGGTTCATCTTGGACTTGAGGTCTTTGCGACGAACGCTCTGCTCGCCCTGCTCGCCTCAAGTGTCATCACTGATAAGAATCCGGTTGAGCTGCTGCCTCATCTATCGAACGTTCGTCCCCTCAAAGGCCGGATGCAAGCAGTTCCCAACGACAAGGGTGTTCTTGTTTTTATTGACTATGCCCATACGATCGGAGCCTATGAGCACCTCTTTGCTTTTATCAAGCAGGTTCGAGGAACAAGCCGGGTGATCACCGTGATGGGGGCCGCCGGCGGTCGGGACAAGAAAAAGCGTTCCGTTCTCGGCGGCATCGCTTCGAAAGAAAGTGATATCCTGATTCTGACCGAGGAGGATCCGGTCTTCGAGGAGTTGAGCGCGATCAACGGGATGATCAGAAACGGGATCGCTTCAAAGAGCTGCAGGGTGCTGGAGATCGACGATCGAAAAGAGGCGATCGGAGAAGCGATTCGACTTGCCCAGGCAGGTGATATCGTCCTCCTGCTCGGCAAAGGTCATGAACAGTCGATTCAGCGCAGGAACCGGACAATCCCCTGGGATGAAGAACAAGCGGTGTTGGAGGTGATTCGATGAACGTAGCCCTGATCTATGGCGGCAGATCCGCTGAACATGAGGTGTCGATCAACAGCGCCAGAACGATCGAACGGATCCTGAAGCGCAATCATCACACCCTCTATCCGATCGCGATCGATCGAAACGGCTGCTGGTTCCTGCAAACACGGGTTCAAAACACGATCGATGAAGAGATTCCTCTTTGGATCGTTCCCGGAAGCGGGATATATGCCGAAAGCGGCATGCTTCCGATCGATGTAGGCTTTCCCACCACTCACGGCCGGGGCGGCGAGGATGGAAACCT
>SHOI01000067.1:0-3282 GCA_004294855.1 Sphaerochaeta sp.
TATTCTCCAATTGCCCGCTCATCGGATTTGGAGTAAGCTGTCACTACGTTACTTGATGGAGGATCTGGATGAAACAAGAGGATATCGCCCCATATATCGATCACACGGTTCTCGCCGCGGATGCGACGAAGCAGCGTATCGAACAGCTGTGCAAAGAGGCCATCAAATATAACTTCGCCTCGGTGTGTGTCAATGGGTGCTGGGTCAAAACGTGCGCCAAGCTGTTGGAAAAGAGCTCGGTGAAGGTGTGTACCGTGGTCGGATTCCCCTTGGGGGCAATGAGCAGTGAAGCGAAGGCGTATGAGGCGAAAAAAGCGATCAGCGCCGGGGCGAGTGAAATCGACATGGTCATCAACATCGGATTTCTGAAAGACCGCCAGGATGACAAGGTGCAGGAGGACATCAGCGCGGTGAAAGCCGTCTGCGGCCGGGCGGCGATCCTGAAAGTAATCATTGAAACCAGTCTGTTGAACGATGAAGAAAAGGCTCGCGCCTGTCGCCTTGCCAAGGCAAGCGGAGCGGACTTCGTAAAGACCTCGACCGGATTTTCCACCGGTGGAGCCACCGTGAAAGACGTTGCGCTGATGCGCAAGACCGTCGGTCCCGATACGGGAGTGAAAGCTTCCGGCGGGGTTCGAACCTACGAAGATTTCCTTGCGATGGTCGGAGCCGGAGCGAATCGAATCGGAACCTCCAACGGAGTGGCGATCATCAATGGCGCACATTGAACAATCGCCTCAGGCCCGGGATTTTCTCAAGAGCCTGGGCTTTCCGACCCTTGCGTTCCATGAAACGTTCTCCCACTTCGATTTCACCGTGCCCGGACGGCGGGTTCTCCTGATCGGGCCGATGGGCTCGGGGAAAACCGAGTTCGCCGCCCGGGTCTGGCGGGATGCGGCGATCGCTCAAAAGAAGGGGAAGGTGGTTCAGAAACAGACATCGACCGGCGAGGTCGATCGACGAAACGTCTTTTTTGTCCGCGCCCAGATCGATGCTTCCCGCTTTCCGGATGCACCGCCGGACGCGATGGTCTACCGAAACGGCTATATCCGCTGCGGCGAGAATATCGCCCTGATTCGAGACTCCTTCGATCTTGAACGGGTATTGGCGGACAATCCGAAGGTCGGAACATTCATCATCGACGAAGCGTCTTTCTTCGATGAGCGATTGGCGTACGTGGTGCGGAACCACAGCTATGAACGGGGAGTGATGTTCATCTTCCCCTCCCTGATCCTGAACTTTCGCCGCGACCTCTTCAACATGACGGCGCGCCTGATGCTGGATATCGCAACCGACGTGATTCCCCTTACCGCCTACTGCGAACACCCCGATTGTCTCCGCGATGCGTTTTACACCTACCGTTACTACCAGGTGGGCGAAAAGGAGTGCCCGGCCCTGTACTTCGATCCCTTGATCATCGTCGGAGGGGACGAGCACAAGGACAGCTCGGTGGAACCCAACTATGCCGCCCGCTGTGACGAGCATCACTATCTGCCCGGGAAGGAGTACACGTACTTTATCCTCAAGCCGCTTGGTCAAAAAGCGGCCGCCGGGGACGAGAAACCGCTCATTAATGAACTCACCACGCTGAAAGAGGAGATCAAAGCTTCCCAATTGTGGAAGAACTTCACCGAACGGTATGAGAAGCTGAACGACAAGGAGATTCTCTTCAACTCGCTGGAGGTGGAGAAAATCGCCGAGAAAGCACTGCTCTATCTCTTCGTTGAACAAAACCTCATCCCTGAAGATCTTCTTCTTCGAATCGTCGATCTCCTCGAGCTGGATGTCTCCTACATGAGCAAGGTCCTCACCGACAACAAGCGCCCGGTTTCGTTCGCCCAGCCGCTTCTCTTCTGAAAGTACTGGAACGTGCAAAGACCCCACGCAATAGTCCATTGAGGGGGGTCTTTTCGTGTCTTACAATGAGTAGAACGTCGAGAGCGTGCTTTCCAAGGTTGCCGGGTTCGCATTCTCCAGAAGAGCGGGGACGGAGATCTTCCGAGAGCGCAGATCGGCAAGCAGCGCCGGCCAGTCGAAGACGCCTTCAAGAGCGGGGAGGTTTCCGATCTTGAAGCCGTGTTCGTCGAGGACGAAGTCCTTGACGTGAAGGGCGGCGATCCGCAGGCCGAATGCATCAAGAGCGCTGTCGGTGAAGGCGCGCTGGGCTTCAAGTGAAGGCCTTGCGCGAAAGGAGCCGTCGGCTTCGGGAATCCCGATCCAGGGGATCAGGTTGACCGGATCGTAGATGATCTTCAGGCGGGGAGTATCGAAGCGCTCGGCGAGACGGGCCATCCGTTCGATCGAGCAGATCGTGTTCTGTTTGGCAACCGCCTCGACCGCCACGACGGATCCGACTTTGACGGCGTATTCGACCAGACGGTCCAAGGAGGAGTAGAGCGTTTCAAGATGTTTGGGTTCAGCGGTATCGGGGTGGTAGGAGCAGTCGGGCCGGACCGACCCGGTTTCCGTTCCGACCATCGGCGCTCCGAGAATCGGGGCGAGCACAAGGTGCTCTTCAAAGCGCTTGAGTTGGCGCTCCCGCTCGGCGGGATCGGGGTGAATCGGATTGATATAGCAGCCGAGCACTGCGATGGAAACATGCTGTCTGTCAAACGCTTCCCTGATCCGAAGCGCGAACGCTTCATCAAGGGGACCGGAGGAAGGAAAGGATTTGGCGACGGCCAGCTGCACCGGCAGGTGTTCGCCGAACGTTCGAACAGCGGCAGCGAGCGCCTCGGGAGTATCAAAGGAGCCCAGATCATGGGCACGAACACCGAATCTCATCATACGGGCAGTATAAAAGGATTTGGAAAGGGAGTAAAGAAAGAAGAAGATGGCGACGATGCGGGCAATAACGTTGATTGACGGGGGAACATATAACAACACGGAACGTTTTCAAACACTCTTTGATGACTTAACCGAAGGTGATGAGCTGGTCATCCCTTCCGGTGTCTATGCCACCGGAGCGCTGACGCTCAAAAAGCACAACGTAACGATTACGTTGGAAAAGGAATGCCGGATTCAGTTCATCCCCGACCCTGAGCTTTATCCTCCCGTATATACCCGATGGGAAGGGGTGAACTGTTGGGCGATGCAGCCCGCCTTATTGATTACCGACAGCTCTCACATCCGCCTGCGGGGTGAAGGGATTCTCGACGGAAGCGGGTCGTGGTGGTGGCAGCAAGCGGTAGTAAAGAAAAAGCAAAGCAAACCGATTACCGATCTTGAACACTCTTTCGCTCACCTGAATCCCGGCTTTGAGGAGCAGGCAAGTGGCGGTGG
>SHOI01000067.1:3292-3654 GCA_004294855.1 Sphaerochaeta sp.
CCCCGCCTCTCTTGCAGATCCATCAGAGCAGGAACGTCCACATCTCAGGGATCACTCTGCAAAACTCCCCGTTCTGGACGCTTCATCCCCTCTACAGCAAACGGGTAACGATCGAGGACGTTACGATCTTCAATCCCGAAGACGCTCCCAATACCGATGGAATCGATATTGATTCATGCAGGGATGTCGTAGTCAGAAACTGCATCGTCGATGTGGGGGATGACGGCATCGCCATAAAGAGCGGCAGCGGGAGGGACGGTGTCGTCACCAACCAACCGACTGTTGGGGTCGTCATTGAAGGATGCACCGTTCGAAATGCCCATGGCGGGGCGGTGATCGGTAGCGAAACAGCCGCCGGGGTG
>SHOI01000067.1:3664-9989 GCA_004294855.1 Sphaerochaeta sp.
GGACGTTCTTGTTCAAGAGTGTATCTTTGACGGAACCGATCGAGGCATCCGGATCAAGACCCGCCGCGGCCGGGGAGGTGAGATCACCAACATCCACTACCGATCCCTCACGATGAAGGACAACCTCTGTCCTATCGCGGTAAACATGTATTACCGCCCGGGAGCCACCGATCCCGACCTCTTCAGCTTGGATCCTCAGCCGATATTGGATACCACGCCGTCCATTTCCAACATCCTGATCGAGGAATGCACCGCCGTGGGGGCGACTTCAAGCGCCGGCTTCATTGTCGGTCTTCCCGAGGAGCCGATTCGCAACGTCCGGATCGTGCGCTCCTCCTTCGGTGTTTCGAATGAGAACGTCACGGCGATCGAGGAGAGTGAGATGTATGATGGACTTCCTGCCCTCCGCGAGCGGGGAATCCGCCTCAGAAACGTCCACCTTCACCTCGAGGATGTAAAGGTCCTCGGGGTGAAGGAAGGGTTTGTCGTCGAAGAGGGGGTTACGTTCGATTCTTAGCCTTTGATCAGGTGGAACGCGAAGCCGGCGATCTCTTCATTGAAGTAGCAGCTCTTCATCGCTCCCTTGTCATCCCGCTTCACGGATTCCTCGTTGAGAGTGAATCCCTTCTTTTGAAGGTAGTGGACGGTTCGATCGACGTTGTTGCATGCAAAGCCGAGATGTCCGTGCTTTCCGTAGAACGGCGTGTGGGTCACTTCAATGACAGTATCGAGGAATGTCGAGGAATTTCCGACCTTTCGGGTCATCCCCAGAAGCTCAAGCGCCGCCGCGGCGACTTGGGCGTTCTCTTTGGTTGTCTCATTGATTCCGAGGTGGGCGAAGCGAAGACCCTGAAGGGCGAGCACCGCTTCCGCACAGAGGGTTGTGATCTCGTCCCACTGCTCGTTTTCAATCAGATCACTCTTGACCATCCACGATCCGCCGACCGCAAGGACGTTGGAAAGAGCGGCGTAGGAACCGACATTCTTGGCGTTGATGCCGCCGGTGGGCATGAACATCACGTTGGAGAAGGGACCGGCGAAGTTTTTGAGCATATCGACTCCGCCGCTCGCTTCGGCGGGGAAGAACTTGAGGGTGGAAAGACCGCGGCTCAAGCCCGCTTCGATATCGCTCGGGGTGCAGACACCCGGAACGATCGGAACGTTGTTTTCAAGCGCCCAATCAACGACCTCGGGGTTGAAACCGGGCGAAACAATGAATTTGGCTCCGGCCTTGACCGCTTTCTTGGCGAACTCGACGCTGGTTACCGTTCCGGCTCCGAGGAGCATCTCGGGCACCGCTTTGGCGATATTGGAGATCGCTTCTTCCGCTGCGGCGGTTCTGAAGGTGACTTCGGCTACGGGCAGCCCTCCGGCGATCATCGCTTTGGCCAGGGGTACGGCCTTGGCGGCGTCATCAATCTTTACGACGGGGACCAGCCCGATGAGTTGGATTTTTTTCATCAGAGTGTCAGACATTACAATGCCTCCTTATTAAATATGAAACAGTGTTTCAAAAAACATTGACAGTGTGAACTATACTCTCTATAGTAGGTAATAGCAAGAGATAAGGAGGAAAACCTTGAGTAAAAAATTTGTAACATTTGGTGAGATTATGCTTCGCTTGAAAAGTCCGGGCCATGAACGATTCTTCCAGAGTCCGGCCTTGGAGGCGACGTTCGGTGGGGGAGAGGCAAACGTTGCCGTATCGCTCTCCCTGCTTGGTAAAAAAGCTCAGTTTGTAACCGCTTTGCCGAAGAATGCGATCGGGGAAGCGGCGGTGAGGGAAGTTCGACGCTACGGGGTGGATACTTCGGCGATTCTCCGAACCGAGGAAGGCCGGGTGGGAATCTATTTCCTTGAGACCGGGGCGAACCAACGGCCGAGTCTCGTCGTCTATGACCGCGCCGAAAGCTCGATCGCGACCGCAAAGCCGAGCGATTTTGATTTTGCCAAGATCCTTAAGGATGCAGCGTGGCTCCACGTCACGGGAATCACTCCGGCGGTCAGCGCCGAGGCGGCGGCATCGACCCTGGCGGCATTGAAGGAAGCGAAGAAGCAGGGAGTCACGGTATCGATCGATCTCAACTACCGCAAGAAGCTGTGGAAATGGGGCAAGACCGCCGTTGAAGTGATGCGCGAGCTTGTAACCTATGCGGATGTGATCGTCGCCAATGAAGAGGACATCCAGAAGTGCCTGGGAATCGAAGCGAACGTCGATGTTACTTCCGGTGAGCTGGATACCAACGTCTATAAAGCGCTCACCGAAGAGGTGAAAAAGCAGTTCCCGAACATCAGCGTCATCGGCGTCACCCTGCGGGAAAGCCGCAGCGCGGATGTGAACGGCTGGAGCGCCGCCATCAACGGAAAGACCGGTTTCTATCTTTCCCGTTCCTACGAGATCACCGACATCATCGATCGGGTCGGCGGAGGAGACTCCTTCTCGGCCGGCTTCATCTACGCCTTGAGCGAGTACGGAGATGACGAGGAGTATGTGATCAACTTCGCGGTCGCCGCGTCAGCTTTGAAGCACTCGATCAGCGGTGACTTCAACCTGACCACCTTGAGCGAGGTGAAAGCGCTCGTCAAAGGGGACGGATCGGGCCGGGTTCAGCGCTAGATGTTTTCTTGGCGTGAAAAAAGAGCTCTTCCGTGGCCAAGGCGACCTTGGTCACCGCGAAGGGCTTTTCTTTCGGGTAGAGGTAGTAGGTATCATCCAGCGTCGACAGATCGATGCAATCGCCTTTTCCCTTGTATTCATATTCGATGTGGCAGCTGTACATCGAAGAAACGTCCTTATGGAGGAACAGCCCCTCGGTTTTCAGAGTGAAGCCCTTCATATCGTGCACGAGCCGGCCCATCCCGATGGGAATGTATCCCCGGGCATTGGGGAGCGCTTCGATCATCACCGGTACATCAAGAGAATAGGTTCCTTCCTCCACCTCCCGGCGGACATTGCTTCGCTCCCACTCATACCAATCGGGGATATGGGAAAACTCGGTAACCAAGGCAGTTTCGTCTTCAGCGGGTTTCGAGGCGCCGAGTTCGCCGTAAATTCCCATCTCCCACTCTTTTCTGCATGCCTTGCACGCGATGCGGGAACCGAAGGAATGCATCTCGTATTCCGTATGGCAGTGGGCGCATTGGTAGAGGATCTTATGCAGTCCTTCCGCCCGTTTTTTGAAGGTGATCGCAATCCCGTTCTCTTTCTGCCGGCGGTACTCATCATATTCGAAGGCGCTGCGGATTCTTTCGTTGAGCTCATCGACCGAAAGTGATTCCGTCTCTTTCGCATCGGCGATCAGAAAGTAGTCGCATGCGATCGGGACGCCCCGTTTTTTCAGATTCCAGACGGGACTGTTGAGGTAGTGCCCTTGCATGTTGAGCATCACCACGGGAACACCCAGCAGCTTGCAGATCTTGCCCAGCGAATCGGGGAGGACGGCGGTGGTTCCACAGAGGGAATACCGGGCTTCCGGATAGAGGGCGAGGACATCGCCGTTGACATGCAGGACTTCCTTGATATTCCGCACGACCTGGAGGTCATTGGTGAATTTTCGCTTGCAGATTCCGCCGGCGTTTCTCAACAGCCATTCGCGGCCGATGAAGCCGTCAATCGCGACCACATAGTTCGCCCGGTGGGGGAAGAGGGCGGCGGTCGTCACCTTGAAGTCGATGAACGCCATATGGGTGCAGAGCAGAAGAAACGGCGGTCTGATGCCTTCCATCCCTCTTCGCCTGATCTTCAGGCGCCTTAGCCATACTTCAGGGTAGCTGAGCAGCCAAGTAAGCGGGCGCAGATAATGACGCTGAGGTATGGGTTTTCTTTTCATGTCAAAACGTTTCGCCTTGGCAAGTTTTTCAAGCGGGGTCATGGATTTTCCTTCTCGTACGTCCGATGGTAGGGGCATAACCGTGGGATTGCAAGAGGCCGGGAAAGATGATTTGACAACTCATGGATTTTCACTAGACTGGAACCATGGATAAAGACCTTCTTACCGAGCTGTATACACTTGCGAAAGCGACGTTCGCCGCCAACCTGGACGGCCTCTTCTTTGAAGAGGATCTGTTTGCGGTTTCCCTGGCAAATCGACCGACCTATTACGTGACCTTAGGAAAAGGGGTGCTGGTGGCCAATCGCGGCAGGAAGGGACTGACGAACTTCCTCGAGTACCTTGAGCACGAGGAGACCGAGGATGAGCTGGAGTTCTTCGAGTACCAGCAGGCGATGGATTCGCTGTACAGCGTCGTTCCTTTTGATGAGGACGACGATATGCTTGAGACCGATGAGACGTGGCGGAAGGAGAGCGGCGTTCTCTTCGAGGATATGGCGGCTCCCATCTTCCGAAGCAAGGTGGAGTACTGTCTTCCCGGGATCATCGATGAAGAAGAGGCGAAAGAGTTCATCCGGATTTTCAAGGCGACTCTCCACCTCATCGCCCGCCTGACGGAGATTAAAAAAGAACATCCGAAGCACCGGGCGATCGCGATGTGGCATGATCGGGTTTCCGACGGTTCGAAGAAAGAAGAGTATATTCCCCGCCTGACGGTCGGTGAAAATGAAATACTTCTCGACAAGCTCCTCTTTGAACCGTGGAACTACGAAAACACCTTCCCGGTACCGGAGTTCGCCGATGCCGAACAGCGGCGTTACTATAAATCGATGAAAGCGAAAAGCGGGAAGGTTTTCTACATGGCGACGGGAATCTTTCCCGCTCCCGTATCCAGTGAAAAATTTGATGAGCCGACGTTCCCGGTTTTCTATCTTCTCTATGATCCCCAAGCCCATCAGATCCTCGACGTGTATATGCTCGATGACTATGAGAAGGATCACAATATCTTCATCGATCGCTTTCTAGCAGTGGTGGATCGAGGCGTGAAGCCCCAGGCGATTCACTGCTACGGCCGTCGAACATTGCCGCTGCTCACCAAGATCGGGCCCAATATGGGAGTGATGGTCTTTGAAGGGAAACGGGATGCCGAGCTCGATGAGGTGATCGACGACATGCTCCATCACTTCCTTCACGATGGTATTGAAGAGGAGGATGAGCACGACCGTTAGATCGTTCCGGCAAGCCTGGCAAGAACCCAATCGGTTCGCAGGGCGGACTCGCCCGTCGAAGGGCAGGTGCCGATTCCCAAAAGCTCATCAACCACCGTCTGGATAAGGGGCTGGGCGACGTGGGTCGGCGGAGGATCGCCTGCGATGGTTTCAGTTCCTTCTTTCGTTCGGATAACGATCGGCTGATTCAGATCGAGGACGGAGTAGGCAAGATCCCCCTTTTCACAATGGATCGTCGTCCAATCGTCATTGATGTAGGTATTGAAGACGAACGTCCCCACCCCCGCCACTCCCTGATGGGTTTTGAAGTGTCCCCAGACGATGTCTTCCGCCCGATACGTTTTGCTCTGGTTCGCTCCCATCCCTTGAGCCTCGACGATCGGTCCGAGGAGGAAGTCGATCAGATCGAGGGCGTGCGAGCCGACGTCGGGAAAGTGTCCGCCCCCGCTGATTTCCGGCCGAACCCGCCATGAACCGCCGTCTTGAGTATCCCGTTTCTTGATCTGTTGGCGCATCAGCACCTCCACTGCGCGAATCTCCCCCAGGCTCTTGCTCTCCAGAATCTTTTTCACCCGGAGGAACTTCGGGAGCGCCCTGCGGTAGTAGGCGACGAAGAGGGGGACGTTCGCCCGGGCGCACCCTTGAACCATCTCAAGGCCGTGTTGATAGTTCAGGCCCATCGGTTTTTCCACATAGACGGGCTTTCCCGCCCGGGCGACCCGAAGGGCATACTCCTTATGCGTATCGGGATGGGTGGCGATGTAGACCGCATCGACCTCGGGATCGCCGATCAATTGATCGGCATCGTCATACCAGTGCGGGACATTGTGCCGTCTGGCGTAGTCCTTCGCCTTCTCACCGGTTCGCCGCATCACCGCGATGAGCTCGGATCCCCGGGCCTTCTGGAAACCCGGTCCGCTCTTTACTTCCGTTACATCACCGCATCCGATGATTCCCCAGCGTATCGTCTTCATGAAAACCCTCTCCTTACAGTCCATCGTCCGGCATGGAGGTCCGAATCGTCAAGAGACAATCGAAGTGCATGGGTATAGGTAAGCTTATGCCGGAGGCAACCTACAAGAAATTCTTGTCGGTTCGCACCCCGACCTTTATGCCCCTGTAAGCCGGTTCAGGCCGTCGAACTCATCTTATGTGGAATGGTCTTCCGTTTTATCCGCAACATCTTCGATAAGCTTGGAAAAATCAAGGGCATTCTTTTGGGTGAGGACGGACCTGCCTGTCCTTGCTTCGATATCTTTTCGGGCA
>SHOI01000196.1 GCA_004294855.1 Sphaerochaeta sp.
TTTCAAGAAGGTAATTCGATGAGAGTATTAGTATTGGGCTCCGGTGCCAAGGATCATGCGATCGCATGGTGGTTCTCTCAGAGCAGGCTCATCAGCGCTCTCTATGTTGCCCCGGGAAACGCCGGAACGGAATCGATCGCCAAGAATATCGAGATCGATCCATCCGATCCCGAAGCGGTGTACCGCGTGTGTCAAACGCATACGATCAACTACGTTTTCGTAGGGACGGAAGCACCTCTCTTCACCGGAGTGATCGACTACCTCAACGAACGGGGAATTGATACCTTCGGAGCTCCCAAACGAGCCCTCCCCTTGGAAGGGGATCGCGACTTTGCCCGTAAATTCACTGAACGGCACAGGATTCCCGCACCCCGTTACGTGCTCTTTCGCAACACCGATGATTTAAGCGCCTATCTCAAGGAACATGAAGGCGAGCGCTTCGTCGTAAAGAGCAATCAGATCGCTCCTTCCCGGGTGATGGTGGATTCCACCGATTACACCACGTTGATGGAGTTCTCCGCCACGCTTCTTGAAAGCGGCCCGATCATCTTGGAGCAGCACCTTGCAGGCCTTCCTCTTACGATTACCCTCTTCGTCGATACCAACAGCTATATGCTGCTGCCGATCTGCAGTGACTACATGCGCGTTGAAAGTGGTGGAACTCCAACCGGCGGCATGGGATCGATCTGCCCCGTTCCCCTTCAGGATTCGGTGAAGGAAGCGTTGATCTCAAGGATCATTGAGCCGACGCTCAACGGACTCAGGGAAGAGCATATGGCGTACAAAGGGGTGCTGACAATCAGCATCATCCTCACGAAAGAGGGTCCGATGCTCGTTGATTACCACGTTCGCTTCAATGACCCGGCCGCCCAAGCATTTATCCCCCTCATCTGCACCGATCTCATCGAGATTCTCACTGCGATGAAAAAGGATACCCTCGGATCGCTGAAACTGTGTTGTTCCTCCAACAGCGCGGTCGCCCTCGTCGTGGCGAGTGAAGGATATCCTCAAAAGCCCGTTACCGGAAAAATCCTCAATCCGATTCCCGCCGCCCTCCTCCTCAACGCCTTTGAAGGAGCACCAAGGTACTTCTTCGGCGGAGTCCAGAAACAAGGCAACGACCTTGTCACCACCGGAGGACGAAACGTTACCGTCGTCGGCATCGATTACAATATCATGAGCGCGAACAAACGCGCCTATCAGGGCGTCGTTCATGTTCAGTTCGAGAACGCCTGGTACCGGCAGGATATCGGAAACAAGTTCTTTGAGAACTGAGAAGACCTCTCTATCATTCAATAAAGGCGTCTTCCTCATAATAAAATGAGTAATCGATACCTTTCATGAACATCGCTCGATCATCAATCCGATCGGTGAGCGCCTCAAAAAGAAGAATCTTCAGAGGATGAGAATCCACCACACTCGCCTCCATCGCATCAAGATATGAGCGTTTTTCGATCTTGCTCCAATCGATACATTTTCGAAGCCTTTTCTTGAGGATGAGATCCAACCAGATCCGGGTGCTTCTTCCATTCCCCTCCATGAACGGATGGACGATGTTCATTTCAATGTATTTCGTCAAAGGATTGTTCGCTCATCTGCTCTTTCTTCTGCAATTCCTGATGAAGAAACTGAGCCATCGCGAACTGAAAGCCCCCCTTGGCGATGTTACGAGTGCGAATCTGTCCGGCAAAGTCGTATAATCCACCAAACAGATAGGCATGAATCTGTTGAAGCCCGTTGACGGTTCCCACCTCGATCGACTCGAGCAGCGAACTGTCAAACAGTGAGTACGCTTTCGCCTTGCTTAATCCATCGATGGACTCTTCACCATAGGTGAACCACTGAAGAAACCGATTCGCTTGC
>SHOI01000068.1 GCA_004294855.1 Sphaerochaeta sp.
ATATCCCTCAAGCTGATCCGAGGTGAAGACCCGGTTTTCGGTGAATGAGAGCACTTCCGTCTTTCCTTGGAATCCGTACGATTTGGCTGCTTCTTCCAGATCCTTCTCGTCCCAGTTGATCAGGGGGTTGGTTTCATCGGCATAGATGACTTTTTCCGCTTCTTTGAGCAGCGGATGATCGCAGAACTCGCTTAATCGGGAGGAACGGGAGGGGATGCTTTGGGCGATGTTCAGGGTGCCGCCTTTCACCAGTTTCTCAAAAAAAAGTTCCAATATTTCTTTCTCCGCATGCAAGCGGGAGAGGATGTTTCGTCCGTAGATGTGTTCAAAGAGGAGTCGTTCATGTAGGGAGCGGAGGACCGAAGCCGGGTCTCCAATGTGAACGAGCGGCCGTTCCAGCATTTCGAGCGTTTTTGCATAGTGATTGATCACTTCCGCGTGCTGTTTCGTGGACACCTGGGCTACGCACAAGCCCTCCGGGGTCAGGCGAAGTGCTTCCCAGAGAAGAAAGCCGCTGCCCGCGTTGGCGATGAAAACCCGATCGCTTCGGCGAACCGTATGTTCGCGAAAGAGCTCCTTCCTGATCGCCCTCAGAATCGTCGACCGTTCACCCGCCGATCGCTCTCGCCATATTGCCTCAACCGACGAAGGGGGAGAATAGGAGAGGTGCTCGACAAACACGTCGCTTTGGATCGATTCCAGCTGTTCCTCCCGCCGCCCTTGGACCTCGGAAGCGATTGTCGCCTCGTACCCCTGATCGCCCGGATTGTAAAAGATCTTCCCCTGCAAGGCTGCCGGCAGATACTGCTGGGCGACCCAGTGACCGCTGTAGGCGTGTGGGTAGAGATATCCTTCACCGTGCCCGAACCCCTTGGCGTCGCGGCTGTTGTCGCGAAGGTGGTTAGGAACTTCGCGTTGAGCTTCCTCGGTGACTTTTTTCAACGCGTCGAAGAATCCCATCGTCGAGTTGGACTTTTTCGCGGTTGCAAGGTAGAGGGCGGCCTGAGCGAGGTGGAAGCGGCCTTCCGGCAGACCGATTCGTTCAAACGCCGCGGCGGCGGCCTCGACCACCACCAGTGCGTTGGGGTCGGCAAGACCGATGTCTTCGGCGGCGCTGATCAACATTCTTCGAAAGATGAACCGCGGCTCCTCGCCGGCGTGGACCATCCGGGCAAGCCAGTAGAGGGCGGCATCGGGATCGCTGCCCCTGATTGATTTGATGAACGCGCTGATCACGTCAAAGTGATAATCCCCTTCCTTGTCGTAGAGAACCGCTTTCTGTTGGATTGAATCCTCGGCTGCTGCGAGGGAGATGTATTTGGGCTCATCCGGTTCTCCCGTCGTCTCAACAGCAAGCTCAAGAGCGTTCAAAAGGGTCCGGGCATCACCGTCGCTGACATCAACAAGGTGCTCCAACGCTCCATCTTCAAAAGTTATCTCATAGTTGCCGTAGCCGCGTTCCTTGTCACTCAACGTCATATGGGCGATCTTCATCAGATCGTCCCCGGTCAGCGGCTTGAGCTGAAAGATTCTTGAGCGGGACACCAAGGCGGCATTGACTTCAAAGAAGGGGTTTTCCGTCGTGGCGCCGATCAGGATGACCGTCCCGTTTTCCACCCAGGGAAGGAGGGCGTCCTGCTGACTCTTGTTCCAGCGATGCACCTCATCGACGAAGAGGATCGTCCCTCGTTGATACAGTTCAAGACGTTCGCGTGCCGCATCGATCTCAAAGCGGAGCTCCTTCACTCCGCTGAGGACGGCGTTCAAGGTGGCGAAGTGCCGCTTGGTCGAGTTGGCGATCACCCGGGCGAGGGTGGTTTTTCCCGTCCCCGGAGGTCCGTAGAAGATGACCGAGGAGAGCTGGTCTGCCTGGATCGCCCGTCTGAGGAGCCGTCCTTCCCCGATGATCGCTTCCTGACCCACATACTCCTCCAAAGTTCGGGGTCTCATCCGGTATGCCAGCGGCTCGGACCCGGATTTGGTCACGGAAAACAGTTCCATCACCGTACCTCGGTTTTTTGGCTGCGGAGGCGATGCTCTTCATCGCCGAGGGCGGCGCAATAGCGCTCCAGATATACAAGCGCCAAATGCTCCTTGATATCCTCATCCAACACGGGAAGAACCTCAATGTTCAAGAGTTTGACGCTTTCCCGATAGAGGTGATACCAATCGATGAGGGCTGTCCATCGGCTTGCCGCCGGCTTCAGGGCATCGCTGAGAATCGGGGTGATGACCGATAGGAGTTCATCCCGACTCTCCCGTTGAAGGGTGGCGGCTCCTGAGCGGAGAGATGCGACGAGGGCGAGGTCATCGCTCCAGGGTATTGTTTGGATAATCGGCTCCAAGAGGGGAGCGATCTCCCAGGCGGTGGAAAGAAAGGCCGTATTCACTTCATCTTTGAAGCGGGAGAGCTGTTCTTCAAACAGGGGGATGCCGGCGATCCGGTTCATGGGAAGGGCGTTTGCCGGAAGGAGCTCCTCAACGGTTTTCGCCATGAGGGTCGTCGTGTCCATTCCATACGCCGCTTCGACCAATGTGTTGGCAAGCTCCCGATAGAGCTGCTCGCCCCCAAGGGGCTTCACCTGTTTCGTTGACGTGCATCCGCCAAGCAGGACGAGGAAGAGAATGAGAATGGTTGTAATCAGCTTGACCCGGCGAGTCATCTCAGTTCAGCTCCTTATAACAGTGAAGATCATCTTCATTCAAAACTATATGCTTTATTTACGATAAGCGCAAAGCATCTTTTGGAGAACGCCTACCGAGGAGGCTCTTTCTTTGTGAAGTTTCCGTGAAGAGCGTGATTCTCCATTGACCTTTGGGTGATTTGTGCGCACATTAAAGGTATATTGGAGGTGGATGATGCAGGAACAGAAGATGATGCACACCGCGATCGCCCGCGAGCGGACGATATTAAAAAATGTATACCTATGGATGACCGCCGGTCTTGCTCTCAGTGGGCTTGTCGCCTGGCTTGTCGCCGGCAGCCCGGCGCTCCTCAGGGCGATGGTTGGGAACCCTTTGAGCTTTCTTATTTTGGTCATTGCCCAATTTTCTCTGGTCTTCTATTTGACCGCCCGGCTGGATCGAATGAGCGCTTCGAGCGCAATCGGAGCGTTTTTGGCGTATGCCGCGTTGAACGGAGCGATGTTGAGCACGATTTTCATCGTTTACACGCAGGCCCTGATCGCCCGGGCGTTTTTCACCACGGCTTTGATGTTTGCCGGGATGAGTCTCTATGCGATGACCACCACCCGGGATCTGCACCGCTTCGGCACCTATCTGGTCATGGGGCTGTGGGGGCTCATTATCGCCAGCGTACTGAATATGCTCTTCAGGTCCAGCGGCCTTGATTTCCTCATCTCGATCGCAGGAGTGGTCATCTTCCTCGGCCTGACCGCCTGGGACACCCAAAAGATCGTGGCGATGAACCACGCCTATGGCGACAGCGACGATTACACACTGGTCACCAGGCTCTCGATCATCGGAGCATTGACCCTGTATCTGGATTTCATCAATCTTTTCTTGTTTATTCTCCGCATCTTCGGCCGTTCAGAGCGGCGATAAGGGCTTTGGCCGAGCGATCCGACAGTTCTATCACGCACGATCTGATGCCCACCTCTTCAAAACGGTGGGCATCGCTGCCGGTAAGGACCGGATAGCCAAGCTCTTCGAATTCGCTTCTCGGCGTCACCACTTCGATTGCCGAATAGGGCAGTTCGGGCAGGAAGCCCAAGTTGCTCAGAACGCTGTTGCTTCCCCGGTCGATGTGGGCGGGGATGGCGAGCGCTCCTTCCCTGAGCGCTTTGTCGATCACCTCTTCAAAGCCCAAGGTCGTCGCCGTGGCAAGCATCCGCTCCACTTCCGCCGTCTGATTACCCTCTTCATCATAGATCAGTTGCCGACCGAAGAGTTTTTCATTGTTGGGATAGTAGGGTAGGTGATCGTTGACCCACGAGCCGAAGGCAAGGGCGGGGGCGATGTGCTGAAAGGAAACGAGCACATGCACCTCTTCGATAGTGGTCACTTCGATGCCGAAGAAGGGGATGAGATCGACGATTTTGCAGGCTTCGGCGAACGCTTTGAGGTTGTCGGTGCTGTTATGGTCGCTGAGACCGAGGATGTCAATTCCTTTCTCTTTCGCTTCGATCGCCAGCAGAAAGGGGGAGAAATCATCCTCGGCGCACGGCGAAAGGGATGAGTGGTTGTGCAGATCGATCCGGTACAGACCCATCGCTTAAAGAAATGGCGTAATTGCCAACGCGGTCTTGTAGTGGTTGGCGGAACTTGAGAAGATTGAAATGTCTTCGCTTTTTGCCGCTTCGATCATATCCGAGGGGGGAGTTCGCCCGTTGCAGAGGACGATGACGCCGAGGCCAAGGAGGGAAGCGACCGCTACCGTGTTTTTATGTGCCTGAATCGTGAGCAGGGCGCTGTCTTCTTGAGCATTGGCCATCACATCACTGAGCAGATCTCCGCAATAGATATCCTTCACTGCTTGATCTCCTTCGGCGACATGGTGGGCTTTCAACCCTTCTACTTGGCTGAGATCCTTGACGGTCATGAATGGTCTTCCTCCTTCGGGATTAAATTGATGATGCAGGAAACCGTTGTTCCGCGAACATCACTTTCAATAAAAAACGTATCGACGACATTTTTCACGTTGGGCAGTCCCATTCCCGCACCGAAACCGAGGGATCGGATCCATTCGCTGGCAGTTGACCAACCGGGGGTGAGCGCCCCATCGATATCGCTGATTCCCGGCCCGCGGTCTTGGGCGGTCAACGTCAGGGTCGTGGGAGTGTACTCCGCTTTCAGCGTTCCTCCGTCGGAGTGGACCACCATGTTCATCTCCAGCTCATAACTGGCGATCGCCGCCCGGCGAATGATCGCATTGTCGATTTTGGCTTCCTTCAGGCGTTTTTTGATCTGGGTGGAAGCGGAGCCCGCATTTTCAAAGTCATTCTTGATGATCGGATAGGTGTGCACTTCCCCGCTCATATCGGTGGCATGGGTCTGAACTTTCGCAAGCTTTTCCAGCCGTTCGACCTCTTTGTTGATTTCAACCAGAAGGACGGTGGTGATGTCCCGGTTGGTGACCATCCCGACAAGGTGCTTGTATTTGTTGAGAACGGGAAAACGGTGATAGCGATAACGGGAGAAATAGTTAATTGCAAAACTGACCGGCATCTCTTCATCCAGCACGATGAGGTCCTGACTCATATGGTTTTGCGCAGGCTCTTCGATGTACCCCTGATCGAGCGCCTTGATGATGTCATCCATCGAAACAAGTCCGACGAGACGTTTGCCCATCACGATCGGCAGGCCGGTGATCCGCTCTTCCCGCATAATCTCCTGGATTTTCCGAAGGGGCGTTTCTTTCGTCGCAGTGATGACGTTTGTCGACATCACATCCTTGATTTTGAGGCGAAGAATCAGCTCTAAAATCACACTGGAGGAGGTTAGGGTGTTAATCGGTATCTCTGACATTGGAAATAGTATACATCATCTGTGTACTTTAGTGGGTAATTTGATATAATTAATTCTGCCATGCTTGACAAAACGGGCGTGCGAATCGCCTATGAAGATACCCATATTCTTGTTGTGGACAAGCCGGCGGGTTTGGCCACCGTACCTTTGAAGGAAGATCCTCCCGACAAACCGACCCTCCTTGGGGTCGTCGCCTCAGAGTATCCTGAAACTCTCAAGCCGTTCGGCCGAAACACTTGGGAAGGAGGAGTGCTCCATCGATTGGATACACCCACCAGCGGGCTGGTCATCATCGCCCGGACCCAATATGGGTTTGACGCCCTCACAGCCGCTTCCCGAGCCGAATTGGTTACGAAAGAATATTGGCTCGGTTCACATCTAAGGGCCAAACCGCCGAAAGGCTTTCCTGCCTATCCCTATGAGGATCCGGCGTTTGCCGGAGGAAAAGAGGTCGTCATCGGTTCGCTGTTTCGTCCTTGGGGAGAAAAAAGACGGGAAGTGCGCCCGGTTCTCAGCGAATCGCCGCGCCACCTCTTGGAGAAAACCAGCGGAGTGTGGTACATGACGAAAGTCGTTGCTCAAGGTTCGGGAGTGTTTCGAGCCCGGATAACCAGCGGCTTCCGCCACCAGGTGCGGGCACATCTTGCGTGGAGCGGACATCCGATCGACGGTGATGATCGATACGGGGGCAAACCGGATGAGAAGCTTCTTCTTCGAGCGACCGCGGTTGAATTCCCCTTTGATGGAAGAATAAGAGAAGTACGAGTAAAGGAGTAAGAAGAGATGGCAGATCAACGACAGATCCGATTAGCCAAGTTGTTGGTCGAGTATTCGACCAAAGTGCAAAAAGGCGAGAAGGTTTTGATCAACGCGGTGGATGTTCCCGTTCCGATGGTAGAAGAGCTGATCAAGGCGGTATATGAAGCGGGCGGGTTTCCGATCGTCAACCTCTGGAACCAGAGGATCGAACGGGCGATCGTCGAAGGCGCAAGCGAAGCGTCGCTCAAGGCATGGGCGGATGTCGATATGTATCGGATGAACCGGATGGACGTGTTCATCGGAATTCGCGGCGTCGCCAATGTCCGCGAACTTGCCACGATCCCCAACCAGAACAATCTTGCTTCGCTCCATTACTCCAAACCGGTCCACATGGATATTCGGGTTCCCAAGACCCGGTGGGTCGTACTCCGCTATCCCACCGAAGTCATGGCTCTTCAGGCGAACATGGGAACGCGGGAGTTTGAGGATTTTTTCTATAGCGTATGCACCGACGTCGACTATGCAAAGATGGCGAAAGCGATGGCGGAGGCGAAGAAGTACCTCGATACCGTCGACAAGGTTAGGATCGTAGCTCCGGGCACGGACTTGCGCTTCAGCGTAAAAAATATTCCTTGGGTGCCGTGCGCAGGCGAAATGAACATTCCCGACGGGGAGATCTACACCGCCCCGGTCAAAGACTCGGTCAACGGAACAATCACCTATAACACACCGTCGACCAATGGCGGACATCTCTTCAGGGATATCCGATTTACCTTCAAAGATGGAAAGATCATCGAAGCGCACGCCGATGACGATCGCCTGCTTAATGAGATTCTTGACCGGGATGAAGGAGCGCGCTACGTCGGGGAGTTCGCCCTCGGCTGCAACCCGCAGATCCTCCATCCGATGGACAACACGCTTTTTGATGAAAAGATTTCCGGATCGTTCCACTTCACCCCGGGCAACGCCTACGAGGATGCCGACAACGGCAACCGCTCTTCGGTGCACTGGGACCTGATTCAGATCCAGACCCCCGAGTTTGGGGGTGGAGAGATCTACTTCGACGGAGTTCTTGTCCGCAAGGACGGGGTCTTCGTCGATGAGCGCCTTGCGATGTTGAACCTTTAAACGATCGGGCCGAAGACGATCGTCCGATTCTTGTAGATGATGACCCGGCTTTCGAGATGCGCGCTCACCGCCTTGGTGAGCACGCGCCGTTCCACATCCTTGCCGAGGTTCCTCAAGCCTGAAGGGTCGAGCTCGTGGCTGACCCTAACCACGTCCTGTTCGATGATCGGCCCCCGGTCGAGCTCCTCGCTCGCATAGTGGGCGGTCGCCCCGATCATCTTCACCCCCCGTTCATACGCCTGCTGATAGGGGTTCGCCCCTTGGAATGCGGGGAGGAACGCATGGTGGATGTTGATGATCCTTCCATACCACCGATCGGTGAAGGAGGGGGTGAGGATCTGCATGTAGCGGGCCAGAACGACCAGATCGATGTCGAAGCGCTCCAGAAGTCGAAGGATCTCCGCCTCCTGCTCCTCCTTGGTATCCTTCGTCACGGGCAGATGGTAATAGGGGATCCGAAACAGGTTCGCCACGCTTTCCAGATCGGGGTGATTGCTGATGATCAAAGGGATGTCGCAGAAGAGATCCCCCTCGCTGACATGGAAGAGCAGGTCATACAGGCAGTGACTGGTCTTGCTGACGAGAATCGCGACCCGGCTCCGGTAGTCGCCCCAGTGGCACCTCCAGGTGAGCCGTTGCTCCTCGGCAAAGCGGGCGAACCGTTTTTCCAGATCGCTCCTCGTCGACGGCAGATCGGAGAGATCCAGCTCGATGCGCATGAAGTAGCGCCCTTCCCGGGCATCGGTATGCTGCTGGCAGTGGAGGATGTTGAAGCCCAGGGTGCTGAAGAAGGTCGTGGTCGCGCTGAGGATTCCTTTCCGATCCTCGCTTTGGATCAGAAAGACGATCTTATTGTTCATCGTCGAATTCCACCACTTCCATCGAGGCCAAGCTTTCACCGACCACTTGTTCCACTTTTCCTTTTGCTTCTTCCAACGCTTGCTCGAGTTCTTTTGCCAGTGTTACCCCTTCTTCAAAGAGAGCGATTGAATCTTCGAGCGAGGTGTGCTCATCCTGCAGTTTTTTGGTAATCGTTTCGATTTTTGCAATCTTTTCTTCAAAGTTCATCCTGTTCCTCCACTCGGACCGATCGTTCGCCATCGATCCAACGAATCTTCAGCCTGTCACCATCGTGCACCGGCTTGCTGCTTCGAAGAACCGCCCCCTCTTTTGTAGAGACAAGGGCGAATCCCCGCTCAAGGACGGCAAGCGGACTTAAGGCGCTTAATTGATTGGACAGCAGCGTCAGTTTGTTTCTTCTTCGGGCAAGCTGATCGTCAATACCGTTGGAAAGGGCCAGCTGGACATTTGCCAAACGGAATTGCCTGCGGTCGACCTGGGCAAGCAGATATGCCCTGAGTGCAGGAACGCTGACTTTCCCAACCGCCGCTTCCGCCCGCAGGAGCCGGTATTCGATTGCGGCGATCAGGCGTTGCTTGATTCGAACAAGCTCGGTCTTGGAATCGTAGATTCCCTTGCTGATCAACTCGGCCGCTGCAGACGGAGTCGGAGCGCGCAGGTCGGCGACGAAGTCGCTGAGGGCCCAGTCAATCTCATGGCCGATTGCACTGACGGTGGGAATCGCGGATGCATGAATCGCTTCCAGAACCGCCTCTTCACTGAACGGCAAAAGATCTTCGATTGAGCCGCCGCCGCGGGTGATCAGGAGCACGTCGCAGTCGGAAAGCAGATTCGCCTGTTCGATCCGAAATGCGATTGATTGAGCCGCTTCGGCGCCTTGAACCGGGGAAGGGAAGATCAAGATCTCCAAGGAGGGGGCTCGCCTCCCAAGGACCGAGAGCACGTCCTGCAACGCCGCTCCGGTGGCGCTTGTGATGATGCCCAGCTTTCTCGGAGTTTTCGGCAACGGGCGCTTGCGGTCAAAATACCCTTTTTGCTGGTAGCGCGTTTTCCGCTCTTCGAGGAGAGCGAGCAGGTTTCCGAAGCCGGTTTTTACGATCGTCTCGCACTTGATCTGATAGGTTCCTCGAGGAGGATAGAGATCCAACGATCCTGTAATCGTCACCTTGTCCCCGTCTTGAGGGGTGAAGGTTACTTTCCACGCGTTTGAGCGAAAGATTACGCAGCCGATCTGAGCTCCCTCGTCCTTGAGGGTAAAGAACCAGTGACCGCTGGAAGCGGGGCGAAAGTTTGAGATTTCTCCGGTGACCGAAAAGAAGGGGAATCCTTCCTCAAGAACCTGTTTAATCGAGCGGGTCAATTCGGTAACCGTAATGGTGGGAACATCCACGTCAACAATCCTTTGAAAAAAAAGAGACAGCCCCGATAAGCTGTCTCAATCGCAAAGCAATACTCCTTACTCGGGAATGATCGCTTCAGTGGGGCAGGCATCTGCACAGACACCGCAGTCGATGCAGATGTCGGCGTCGATCACATAGATATCGCCTTCGCTGATCGCCCCGGTCGGGCACTCCGGTAGACATGTTCCGCAAGCTATGCAGTCATCCGTGATTTTGTAAGCCATGGAAAGCTCCTTGATTGGTATCGTTGTCAAAACTATATACCCCCCTTTGGTTCTAGTCAACAAGAGGTAGAAAAAAA
>SHOI01000069.1 GCA_004294855.1 Sphaerochaeta sp.
GGAGAGCGGGACTGACTCCGAGCTCTTCGCTGCCGATGACGCAGATTCCTGCAAGGGGAAAATCGAACTCGGTGATATCAACTCCCCCGCTCTCCAGCGCAAAGAGAGGCAGCTCGCTTTTCTTCAAGCCTGCAAGCAGGGAGTCTTCCGAAACAACCTCATATTCGACGGTTTCCACCGTCCCTCTGCCGACCTTTATCGTTCGCTGATGGGTCGGCTCCGCCCCACCCTCCACGATGTAGATCTTTTTGATGCCGAAGGAGTCGGCGAGGCGGAAGATCGAACCGAGGTTGAACGGCGAGCGGATCCGATCGACCACCAGATACCGCTCGCAAACCACTCGTTGCCCGATGTCGAGACTCGTCTCTTCGTCGACGAAATCCCAATCGGCGGTCTGTCCTCCAAGCAGGTCAAGGAGCCGGTAGTGCAGGTCTTCCAAGGAAAACGCTCTGGCTCTTCCCTCCTGCCCGCCAATGCGATCTATAAGCCCAACAACCCGTTTATCCCCACCCGCCCTTGACTCTTTGATGATCTGAAGAAGGTCCTTCACATATGAGGAATCAATCTCACCGAGCCGGCTGAGTTCCTTTAAAAGAAGCGTCGCTTTGCGCAGGCGGGTGTCTTCCTTAAGGCTCTTCAGTTTCCTGATTGTAATCATCGCTCGCTCCCACGCCTTTCGGCGCCACGAGAAGGGCGAACTCCCCCTTCACGGTTTGTCGTCCTTTCAGTGAATCAAGCACCTCTTCGACCGATCCGGTCAGAAACTCTTCAAACTTCTTGGTCATCTCCCGCCCCGCCACGACCCGGCGGCCGGGATCCAGAGTGGAAAGCTCCTCAAGAACCTTCACCACCCGAAAGGGGGATTCATAGAACACGAAGCTTTCATCCCGCTGAAGCAGCTCTTCCAGACGTTTCTTCCGTCTTCCGCTTTTGGGAGAAAGAAACCCCTCGAAGTGGATGCTTCGACCGATGTAACCGGCCACGCTCACCAAGGTGGTGAAGGCGCTGGCGCCGGGGATCGGCACCACGTCGAAGCCGGATGAGCGGACGCGTTCAACGAGACGGCTGCCGGGATCGCTGATGCCGGGAGTCCCGGCATCGGAGACAAAGGCGACATCCTTGCCCTCTTCAAGCAGCCCGATGATTCCTTTGGCGGAGTTGTCTTCATTGTGGGCGTGGGTCGCGATCAGGCGCTTGGAGATCTTGTAGTGATTCAGCAGGTTCTGCGTATGCCGGGTGTCTTCACAGGCGATGATGTCGACGTTCGTCAACACTTCGACGGCTCGGTAGGTCATGTCGGCCAAGTTTCCGATCGGGGTCGCCACGATATAGAGGGTGCTCATTGTTTCAGTCTACACCTCCGGGGCTGAGGGAACAAGACAACCCATGATGATCATATGGTGGTATTTATAACCACGGGCATTGGTATATTTAACCAAAAAGGTGGTCTTATAGAAAAATACACCTCTGAATTACTCATTTATTGCTCTTTTTCACGAGTTGGCACGCCTTCTGCATTAGGAAAGATACCAAAGAAGAACAGGAGGCATGCAATGCAATTTTTTAAACGAGTCAGAGATATCGTCAGCTCCAACGTGAACAGCGCTTTAGATAAGTTTGAGGATCCGCAGAAGATGATCGCCCTGATGGTCACCAATCTGGAGGAGCTTCAGACGAAGACCCGCTCCTCGATCGCGGGAAAGAAAGCGGAGCTTATCGCGCTGAACCACCGGGTGAAGGAAGCACAGGATGCGGTGAATCGCTGGGCGGAGCGCGCCAAGCTTGCGGTGGCGAACGGGAAGGAAGACCTTGCCCGCGAGGCTCTGGTGGAGAAGCGGAAAGCTCAGGAGCATCACGATCAGCTAGCCGAGCAGATCACCAATCTGGAAGGGATCATCGCCGCCCAGACCACCCAGCTTGCCCAGATCGGCGACAAGCTGAAGGAAGTGAAGGACAAGCAGCAGATCCTCGTCCAGCGCTCGATCAGCGCCCGGGAGCGCCGTCAGGTGGCTGCGGTCCTAAGGGAAAGCGACTCATCGAACATTGCGTCGAAGTTCAGCGAACTTGAGGCGAAGATCGAACGAATGGAAGCGGAAGCGGAAATGGCCGCCTACAGCGGTTCCACATCGGTCCTTGAGCAGTTCACTCAGATGGAAACCGACGAAGCGATCGAAGCGGAGCTTGCCGAATTGAAGAAGAGCTTGCCAAAGAAGGCTCCGACGAAAACCGAGTAAGCATCAGACGTATTTCTCCATGGACGGGCATCACGCGATGCCCGTTTCTCTTTCTATAGGCGATCCTGATACTTTCGATACAGTCCCCGAAACTGATCGTAGGTGAGCCCAAGGAGCTTCGCCGCTTCCTTCTGATTCCCTTCCCCCTGCTTGAGCGCTTCGGCAAGGTAGCGGATCTCGAACTCGATCCGATCCGCTTCAAAGTTCCCCAAGACAAGTTCAGCCTCTTTCGACTGTCCGGTTTTTTCCTCGAAGGGGTTGGCGAAGGGATCGAACTGAAGCTCGGTGATGACGTTGTCCTCGCTACGGTAGACCGCCCGTTCGATCACGTTCTTGAGTTCCCGGACGTTTCCCGGCCACCGGTACGCCATGAGCTTGTCGATCACCTCGTCGGTGAAGGTGACCATCCCTTCCCGGTCGCACTCCTGCGCCATCTTCGAAGCGAAGAAGTAGGCAAGGGTGAGGATGTCCTCACCCCGCTCCCGCAAGGGGGGCAGAAAGAGGACTTCGAAGGAAAGACGGTCCAAGAGGTCCTGCTTGAACTTCCCCTCTTCGCACAGGGCGGGAAGATCCGCGTTCGTCGCCCCGATGATTCGGACGTTCACTTCGTGGGTAACGGAGGAGCCTACCCGTTCATATGTTCCATATTCAACGACCCGGAGGATCTTCTCCTGAACCTCCAGAGGGATGAGGCCGATCTCATCGAGGAAGAGGGTTCCCCCTTCCGCTTCTTCAAAGCGGCCTTTACGGGTTTTCTGGGCTCCGGTGAACGCTCCCTGTTCGTAGCCGAACAGTTCCGTTTCGATCAGGGAGGGAGGAAGGGCGGCGCAGTTCACCGTAACGAGGTTCTTGTCCCAGCGGGGGGAGAGGTAGTGGAGCCTTCGAGCGGCGATCTCCTTTCCGCTTCCCCGTTCGCCGACAAGCAGAACCGGGCGGTTTATCGCAGCTACGCGGCTGAGCTTCGCCTGAAAATCGAGAAACACCTCGCTTTCTCCAAGGGGTTGTTGGGAATATCGTTCTTGAGCCGCCATGACCCTGTTCCTTTGGTGTAATTTACCATCCTTGGCATATAAAACCACAATTACCATAGCACAGGGAGATAAAAATCGGAAGTACACGCTCAAAAAGGACGGTTTCAGGGTTGGCACGCTTCATGCATACCAATTACTATAAAACTAAAGAAGGAGCGTAATCATGGGAGTATTTTCAAGATTTTTAGATATTGTAAATGCCAACATCAACGCACTGCTTGATAAGGCGGAAGATCCTGAAAAGATGATCCGTCTTATGATTCAGGAGATGGAAGACACCCTCATCGAGTTGAAATCCTCCGCCGCGGCAAAGATGGCGACCCTTGCAAAAAGCAAGCGGGAGTACAACGAGTTCGAGGAAGAGATGAAGCGCTGGCAGGCTCGGGCGGAACTGGCCATCAGCAAAGGCCGGGAAGATCTTGCCCGGGAGGCACTGCTCGCAAAACGCCAGATATCCGAGCGCCTCGAGCCGCTTCTTGCCCAGATCGCGAGCAGCGAAGAGCTGATCAGCGTCGCCAAGAGCGAGATCGACCAGATCGAGCAGAAGCTTGCTTCCGTCAAGCAGAAGTACCAGACGATGGTCGACCGGGCAAATCGGGCGAAGGAAGAGGAAGTCGTCAACACGACGATGAGGAGAAGCACCGACGACCGGTTCGCCGAGATGCAGGATCAGATCGACCGGATGCAGGCAAGCAATGAACTCAATCGAAAGAACGCCTCTCTCGATGAGCAGTTCCGGAAGCTTGAAGAGATGGAAGAGCTTGAAGCAGAGCTCGACGAGCTCCGCAAATTGGCAGGAGGCAAGAAATGACGGCAGTACCGATCCTCGCGGTGATCTTCACCTTCGTCATCATTCTCAATGTCTTGGAGAATTCATCCAAGGAACGGAATCGGAAGATCGAAGCGGCGCTTCGGATGCGGGAAATGGAGCTTGGCTACCCCCCGGGAACCTACTCCTCCCCGAAGTGGTCGAAGAAGTTTTCCAACAAGGATGCTGAAAAATCGATCAGAGAAACGTATGAACAGTATGCCTCCAAAGGCAGCACCCGGGTTGAGATGGAGCAAGGGATCGTCGACCTTGAAGAGCGTCTCAACAATCTGGAAGAAATCTTACGGAGTCGAAAGAACTCCTACAACAAGGAATAAGGAATGAGAACGATGGCTACAAGAAAATTATACCGATCCCCGAATGGTAAAGTCTTTGGAATCTGTGCAGGAATCGCTGAGTGGCGCGATTTGAACGTGGATATCGTTCGCCTGATCGTAGGTATTTCAATCCTGACTACCGGAATCTTTCCGGGAGCGCTGATTTACCTCGGAGCCGCCCTGATCATCCCGATGGCCCCGGGTGGACGGACGTTTGAACAGCGGCACGGGGAGACCGTCTCCGACAGCGAGCTGAAAAGCAAGTATGAAAACCTGAAGAAAAAGGTTGAAGAGATGGAAAGCGAAGTACTCAACAAAGAGCGTGATTGGGACGATCGCTTCTTCTCGGGAAAATGATATGTTGAAAGACACCAAAGCCAACAAATTGTTCATGATCGCCTTGGTAATCCTCCTCGCCCTAGGCTTTGTCTGGGTGCGGGGAGAGGTCTTCCGCGGCAAAACCATTCGCGACACTGAAGCGATTCCCTTCGCCAAAGGCGATTCCCTTTCCGTTTCAGCGGTTTCCAACCCGATCGTCCTCGAGATCAATCCGGAAGCGACCTCGGTCTCCCTTGAGATCGGGAGGATCGATAAGAAGCAGCTTGCCGTTGCAAAGAACGGTTCGAACCTTTCAATCAAGGTTTCACCCAAAAAGCGGATATGGATATTTCCCGTCTTCTTCGGCTCCCCCTCGTCGACGCTGGTCGTTACCGCTCCCCCGGATCGGATCAAGGATCTTTCACTCGCTTCGATCAGCGGCAAAGTGACGGTTCTCAATTCGTTGGACCTCAACTCCGCAGAAATCTCATCGACCAGTTCGAAGGTTTCCGTTCTGGACATCACCGCGAACAAGACGATTTCCCTCTCGTCGGTTTCCGGTTCGGTGGATGCCGGCGACCTTACAAGCAATGGTCCGATTGAAGTCTCATCGACCAGCGGAAGAATCGAGGTGGAATCCCTTCGGGCGCCCAAAATCACCGTCAATTCGGTAAGCGGAAGCGTGGACGTGGCCCTTCCACTGCCTTCGCCCTCCGATGTCACCCTCTCCTCCACCAGCGGACAGGTGGAAGCGGATCTGCTTGGAGCCGACCACTACACCATCAATGCGCACACCACCAGCGGCTCGATCACGATCGGAGGCGAGCAGCGCTCCACCCTGACGAAAGGCGACGGATCTTCCAAGATCACCCTTCAAACGGTCAGCGGTTCGATTTCCGTTCGTCCATAGAAACCCGGTCATTCGATCTCTTCCCCGCACCCGCGGGGATGTTTTTTGTGAAGCCACGAAAAACGCACCCCCTCGGAGTGCGCTCTTCATCAAACCGGGTACTTGAAAGGTTCGCGGACCTAACCACTTCGCCGGTACAAATCCAGTATTGATCCCTTGCATACGCTTTGTCAATATTGCCGGTCCCAAGCACCCCGGTAACTATGAGAGTGTTTCAATCAATTGCCATACTTCCCCCTATCGTATAGTATTTGTTTACTTGAAGGGGGTTCACATGGCTGAACATTTTTCAAAGCGTACCGCGACATGCGGCAGTCTGACCAAAGCCGACGACGGAAAGACCGTTGTTCTAAACGGCTGGGTACACCGGCATCGCGACCATGGGATAATTCATTTCATCAACCTTCGCGACCGTTACGGGATCACCCAAGTCATCGTCGATGACGATTCATCAAAAGAGCTGCAGCAGGCTGCCCTTTCATTGAACCTTGAAGACTGCATTGCCGTTACCGGTGTGGTTCGGGCCCGCCCCGCTTCGATGGTGAATCCCGAGATGGCGACCGGCGAAATCGAAGTGAAAGCGGAAAAAATCGAGATTCTTTCAACCTGCGCACCGCTTCCCTTCCAGATCGATGACGGCAACGTTCCCCGGGAGGAGCTGCGGCTGAAGTATCGATACCTCGATCTTCGGACCGAGGGGATGAAGAAGCGGATCAAGCTGCGCCATGATATGGTCTGGGCGATCCGCCGCTATCTTTCAGCCCGCGGTTTCTACGAGATCGAGACTCCGACGATGATTAAGTCCACCCCCGAGGGGGCTCGTGACTTCCTCGTTCCTTCCCGGATCCATGTGGGCAAGTTCTATGCCCTGCCCCAGAGCCCCCAGCTCTTCAAGCAGATCCTGATGGTCGGAGGAATGGACAAGTACTTCCAGATCGCCCGCTGCTACCGCGACGAGGATGCCCGGGGCGACCGCCAGTTGGAGTTCACCCAGCTGGATCTGGAGATGAGCTTCGTGACGCGGGATGATGTCCTCTCCACGATGGAAGGGCTGTTCGGATATGTCTTCAAGGAAGTGATGGACTACGATCTTCCCCCCACCTTCCGCCGTTTCTCCTATGAGGAAGCGATGAACACCTACGGGTGCGACAAGCCGGATCTGCGCTTCGGTCTGGAGCTGCAGGATATGAATGATCTCGCTTCGCGATCGACGTTCTCCACGTTCAAGGAGATCGTCGCCCAAGGCGGCCACGTCAAGGCGCTGTGCGCACCTCATTCGGAAATCGTCGATTTTTCCCGCAAATACATCACCGATCTGGAGAACGCTGCGAAAGTCTATGGGGCTCACGGCCTTGCGTGGATGAAAGTCGGAGCGGACAAGACCGCAAGCGGCGGCGTTTCCAAGTTCTTCGAGGGCATTCAAGGGGAGGTCATCGACCGCTTCGATGCGAAAGAGGGCGACATGATCCTCTTTGTCGCCCACAATGAGTGGAAAAAGACCTGTGCAAGCCTCAGTGCAGTCCGCTCCAAGCTCGGAAAAGACCTCCAGCTGATCAGGCCGGGCTTCGAATTCTGCTGGATCGTCGACTTCCCTCTCTTCGAGTACAACGAGGAGCGCGATCAATGGGAAGCCGCCCACCACATGTTCAGCATGCCGCAGGCGGAGTACATCGATACGATGGAAGAGGATCCGGGTCGGGTGAAGGGAGATTTGTACGACCTCGTGCTCAACGGGTATGAAGTGGCTTCCGGATCGATCCGGATCCATGACGTTGAGCTGCAGAAGCGGATCTTCCGCATCTGCAATTTTGATGACGAGACCGCCCAGGAGCGCTTCGGCTTCCTCCTCACCGCCTTCAGCTTCAGTCCTCCGCCCCACGGAGGGATCGCCCCGGGAATCGACCGGATCGCCATGATCATGGCCGGTGAAAGCTCGATCCACGAAGTGATCGCGTTCCCGAAAAACACCGCGGGTATCAGTCCGATGGATGATTCTCCTTCCTTCGTGGAAGAGAAGCAGCTTGAAGAGCTTCACCTGAAGATTGTCTACCCTGAGAAGAAGGAGTAACCGAAAAGCCCCCCGATCCGGGGGCTTTCCACATATGAGCAAATCCACATTGGCAACGACCGTTGCCCGGATCAATCTAATCAGCAACGCTTTTTTAGCCATCACTAAAATCCTCATCGGATACTTCGCCCACTCCGCCGCCCTGCTGAACGACGGTATCAACAATCTGGGTGACACCCTTTCCTCGATCATCACGATGGTCGGGATCTCCGCCGGCTCGAAGAAGGCAGATGATGATCATCAATACGGGCACGAGCGCCTTGAGTGCGTGGCGGCGATTCTGCTGTCCGGCATCATCATGTTCGTCGGAATCGCCCTCTTCGGCAGCGGTATCTCGTCGATCATCAAAAAGACATATCTGGAAACCCCCGTTCCGACATTCATCACAGTGATTGCTTCACTGGCTTCGATCATCATCAAAGGAGCGATGTATATATATACTCAATGGGCCGGCAAAAAGGTTGGCTCCCCCGCTCTGATGGCTTCGGCGGGCGACTCGCTGAGCGATGTGTTCGCCACCTCCGGAGGACTCATCGGTATCCTCTTCTCCCGGATGGGATATCCGATCGGGGATGCGGTCGCAGCGGTGGTCATCGCCATCTTCATCTTCCGGGTCGGTGTCGAGATTTTCCGGGACGGAATGAACCAGATGGTGGATCGAGCCTGCGACGAGTCCTTCACCAAAGAGGTCAGAGCTCTCATCGAAGCACAGGAAGGAGTCTTGAAAGTCGATTTATTACGAACACGACAATTCGGTTCGAGATGCTATGTCGATGTGGAGATCGCCGCCGACCCGAACCAGACGCTCACCGAAGCCCACTCAATCGCCGAACGCGTCCACAAGACGATCGAAGCCTCCTTCCCCACGGTCAAGCACTGCATGGTGCATGTGAACCCGAGCAGGAAGAAACAATAGAGCAAAAACACCCCCGCGCATGCGGGGAAGACCTCTTGCCGGACTCCTGGCTGGCCTTTGGTCGGGAAACACCCCCGCGCATGCGGGGAAGACAATGCTAGGATTGGTTGGAGAGTACACGATTTAGAAACACCCCCGCGCATGCGGGGAAGACCTTGATCTCCACAACCCGCCCGGCGACCGTCAAGAAACACCCCCGCGCATGCGGGGAAGACCTCTTGCCGGACTCCTGGCTGGCCTTTGGTCGGGAAACACCCCCGCGCATGCGGGGAAGACGTAATCGGATGGCTGCACCGCCATCCGTACTGAGAAACACCCCCGCGCATGCGGGGAAGACTGTGCAAATACGTTTTTGTTTTCTTTTTCTTCAGAAACACCCCCGCGCATGCGGGGAAGACCTGAGGGTGATATGACCCTCTCTGGTCGCCCGGGAAACACCCCCGCGCATGCGGGGAAGACGTAATCGGATGGCTGCACCGCCATCCGTACTGAGAAACACCCCCGCGCATGCGGGGAAGACTGTGCAAATACGTTTTTGTTTTCTTTTTCTTCAGAAACACCCCCGCGCATGCGGGGAAGACCTGAGGGTGATATGACCCTCTCTGGTCGCCCGGGAAACACCCCCGCGCATGCGGGGAAGACCCTCGTGGTCATAGTCCTCCACCAGCTCGCCCAGAAACACCCCCGCGCATGCGGGGAAGACGAAAAATTATCACTTACCACATAGAAGCTATCAGAAACACCCCCGCGCATGCGGGGAAGACCTGATCAGAAAAAATATCCCAACAATTATAAAGGAAACACCCCCGCGCATGCGGGGAAGACTCCAGCACCCCGCCCGGCTCCTCCGTGATGAGGGAAACACCCCCGCGCATGCGGGGAAGACTGGTGGTTCATATTATGTAGGGCGAAACAAATAGAAACACCCCCGCGCATGCGGGGAAGACTCGATGGATCGCCCTACGCCTTCGACGAGGTCGGAAACACCCCCGCGCATGCGGGGAAGACTCTCCGGCGACCCACAGGGCATCAAGCCGGTAAGAAACACCCCCGCGCATGCGGGGAAGACCTGCCTTGTGATCAGATCGTCGAGAAGTCCAGAGAAACACCCCCGCGCATGCGGGGAAGACTCGCTCGACTTTTTGCGATATGGATCCTGGCGAGAAACACCCCCGCGCATGCGGGGAAGACGATTATACGGAAGATCCGGATACTGATCCGTGGGAAACACCCCCGCGCATGCGGGGAAGACCCTTCCCACCTCGCTGGGCATCCCCGG
>SHOI01000003.1:0-1163 GCA_004294855.1 Sphaerochaeta sp.
CTTCATTGACCGTTGAGTCTTCTCTTTCTATTATTAAGGAAAGAGGATCATGCCATGAGCCAAAGAACCGTATTGATAAACGGTACCGTTGTAACGGGATATGGAAAACTGAAGGATTGTGGAGTCTATATCAATGAAAGGGGGGAAATCGGAGATATCTTCAACATGTCCCGCTTCAACAACAAGCACTTTCCCCCGGATACCACGATTCTCGATGCGGCCGGTGGGTACATCACCCCCGGTATGATCGACAGCCACCTCCACGGAATCGGCGGCTTCGGAACGGAAGACAGCGATCCCCACTCGATCCTTCAAATGAGTGAACGCTTGGCGGACGTCGGAGTATCGGCGTTCATGCCGACGGTCTATACCAACACCCTCGATGAGATGATCCGCTCGATCAAAGCGATCAGCGACGCGATGGGTCAAGAGAAGGGGGCCAAGATCCTCGGCATCAACGTGGAAGGTCCCTTCATCTCGATGAAGCGGATCGGCGCCCAGAATCCGGAAGGGGTCCTTCCGGTGGATCTGGCGATTTTCAATAAGATCATCGATGCCGGCGAAGGCAACATCATCTGCATGACGGTAGCCCCCGAGCTCAAAGGAATGCGTGAATTGGCCCTCTTGGCCAGGGAGCGGGGCATCGTTCTTCTTGCCGGACACACCGACGCCAGCTATGAGAACATCCTCGAGGGGATGCAGGTGGGAATTTTACACTCCACCCATTTCTTCAATGCGATGAGCCGTCTTCACCACCGGGATCCGGGAACCGTCGGAGCGATCCTCATCGAAAAGGACATGCAGTGCGAGATCATTCCCGACGGAGTCCACGTTCATCCTCAACTGGTGAAGATGCTCCTCAGGGACAAGCCGCTGGATAATATCGTGATGATTACCGATTCCCTTAAACCGACGCGTCAACGGGGGGGAAACCTGACCGCAAACGGAGTTCCCGCAACGCTTGGGCCGAACGGAGCGTTTGTCGCAAAGGATGACCCCGATCTCTTCATCGGCAGCGGACTGACGATGCTTCAGGGGGTACGAAACGTCATCGACTGGGAAATTCCCATTGAACATGCGATCCAGATGAGCTCGACGAACCCCGCCCGGATCTATGGCCTCTCGAAGATGGGAATGCTCATACCGGGCAATATCGCCGATAT
>SHOI01000003.1:1263-46964 GCA_004294855.1 Sphaerochaeta sp.
CGATCGTGGAAGAGGTTGGAAACGTCATCATAAAAAAGCCGGCGGCCAAGGGGTTTGAAGACCGCCCTTCGGTGGCTCTTCAAGGCCACATGGACATGGTATGCGTCAAAACGGAGGGTTCAACCCATGACTTTGCAACCGACCCGATCCGATTGGTCCGCGACGGCGACTGGATTAAAGCCAAAGACACTTCCCTTGGAGCGGACAACGGAATCGCCGTCGCCCTGATTCTGGACATCCTCGCCGATGCGGATGCCAAGCACGGTCCGCTTGAAGGAATCTTCACCGTTGCCGAAGAAACCGGGCTGACCGGAGCGTTCGGGATTGAAGAGAAGAACATCGACAGTCGGCTCTTGATCAACCTCGACAGCGAGGAAGAGGGGGTGTTCTACATCGGATGCGCCGGAGGAGTCGGAACCAATGCGTACATGGATGTCCTCTGGGAAGAGACCCCCTCCCATCACCGGGGGTTTGAGCTTTCCGTATCCGGCCTGAAGGGCGGACACAGCGGAGCGGAAATCCACACCCAGCGAGCCAACGCGATCAAGCTCGCCGCCCGAATCCTGACCCGGCTGGATGAGTACCGGGTCTTCAAGGCGACCGGTGGCTCGAAGCGCAACGTGATCCCCTCCACCGCCACGATCGGTTTTTCAATTCCCAAAGAGGATGAAGATCGGCTCTACCAAGTAGTGGAGACGGTTCTCAAAGAAGTCAAAGGTGAATTCGAAATGGCGGACCCCCATATCGCCATTGATGTAACAAAGGTAGAGACGCCTAAAAGAAGCGTGGTCGCAAATACCCTGTTTGATGCCCTCTATGCCGCTCCTCACGGTGTAGATGCAATGAGCATGTCGATTGAGGGCATCGTTGAGACTTCCACGAACCTCGCCATCCTCTCCTTGGACGAGAAGGGGTTTTATGTGAGCGCCAGTCATCGCTCTTCAATTCTCTCCGCCCGCGATGATGTCGCCCGGCGCTTCGCCACGATCTTCAAGCTGGCCGGAGCGACGACGAAACACAGCGGCGCCTACCCCTCCTGGACCCCCAACATCCACTCTCCGCTTGCCGCCTTGGTGGCTCGGGCTTGGAAGGAGTATACGAATGAGGATGCCAAGGTGACGGCGATCCACGCCGGCCTGGAGTGCGGAATCATCAACAGCCGGGTTTCGGGAATGGATTCGGTTTCATTCGGACCGAACATGGAGGAAGTCCACTCCACCAAGGAGCGGGTTTCAATCTCCTCGACCGGACGAATCAGCAAGTTTACCCGATATCTATTGGAGACGATTCGGTAAGGATTACATCGCCTTGATGATCCTGGCCAGTTCTTTCGCCCGGGCAAACGCTTTGTCTTTGTCTTCCTGCGTCGGCGAGCCTTGGAACTCGATCGCTTCGGCGACGCATTCAAGCTTCATCGCGGTGACGAACTCGTCGTATTGCTTCTGAGCTCCGCCGGACCACCCATAGGAACCGAAGCGCAGCGTTTTTCTTCCTTTGACGTGGCTGCGGGCAAGGATGTCCAGCACGTGATACGTCGGCGGGAACATCTTGTATTCATATGTGGGCATTCCGACGATGAGCCCTTCGCTTCGCCAGACCTTCTCCAGCACGAAGGATTCATGGGTCTGGGGAACCTGAAGGACGTGAATCGGCAGCCCTTCGCTCTCAACACCGGCGATGATCGATTCCAACAGCGCCTGGGTGTTTCCATACATGCTCGACCACACCAGCGCAACCTCTTTTTCCCGCGGCCCGTTGAGGTAGGAAGCGAGTTTTATGTAGTGGTTGATGATCGCTTCCGGATGGGAACGCCAGACGACTCCGTGGCTCGGAGCGACCATCGCTATCTTCAGACCCTTCAGTTTTTCGATCCCCCGCAACACGAAGGGGGAGAAGGAAGAGACGATATTTGCATAGTAGCGCTCCGTTTCGCTGTGCAGGTGAGCCATCGTAGCTTCATCAAGCTCGTCGTCGAAGCAGAAATCATATCGACCGAACGATCCGAACGCATCGCACGAGAAAAGGATTTCATCCTCCTGAAGGTAGGTCATCATCGTCTCCGGCCAGTGGATGTTCGGGGTAAGGTGGAAGACAAGCGTCTTTCCCCCGAGGTCGAGCGTCTGTCCGTCGGCAACCGCCTGAACGTTCTCTTCGATCTTGTAGAACGCTTTGATGAGGGGAACCGCCTTCGGCGAACAAAGGATTTGGACATCGGGATAGCGTTTCACCACCTCCCGAAGGGCGCCGGTATGATCCGGTTCCATATGGTTGATGATCAGAAAGTCCAAAGTGTTCGTCGTTACGGAAAGCTCGTCAAGCTGCCTGTTGATGGCATCAAGCGCCCCGTCCCAATCCTTGACCACGTCGATGAGCGCAGTGGATTTGCTGCCCTTCACGACATATGAGTTGAGCATCACACCGTCGGGGATCGGCCAAATGCCTTCAAATAAATCACGGTTTCCGATTTTCGCTGCGACGCGATATACATGATCAGTTAACAGATCGGGTTTCATCTCAACAATCCTCCTACTATGGGACTATACCTTAAAGAGTTGGTAGATGTATATCAGTGAATCAGCTGGCTCGCCCGTTGCATGGCGTACATCCGTTTTTGCCGGATCTTATAATCACTCATGTGGGTTTGAAGGAGTGCTTTGAACTCTCCGGAGTGGTTGAAGTGGACCAAGTGCGCCACTTCATGAAGAACAAGATAGGAAAGCTCCTCCTCGCCGAGCGCCTGAGAACGGAGAGAGAAATTCAACCGCCCCTCTTTGGAGCAGCTTCCCCAGCGCTTTTTTGAATCACGGATCGTGAACGAAGGAGCTGATACTCCGAGGGTCCGGCTCCACTGCTCCACAAGGGGCCCGATCCGTCTTCTCGCCTCCGCTCGATAAAGTGTTTTGATTGCGTGAAGAATCCGCCCTTTGTCTTGGATGTTTCGGGCGGAAACGACGAGAAGATCATCTTCTATGTATGCCCGATAATCATTTCCTGTTCGAAGTTGGAGAGTGACCATTCCTCCCGCATAGGGGAACCGATCCCCGTCCTCATAGGTATGAGCGTCCCGCACTTCTTCATCGATTCGATTGAGGAGATGC
The DNA here is from genome assembly GCA_004294855.1 of Sphaerochaeta sp. GTDB lineage: Bacteria > Spirochaetota > Spirochaetia > Sphaerochaetales > Sphaerochaetaceae > Sphaerochaeta. The sequence goes on from SHOI01000003.1 coordinate 4,362, forward strand.
TCCCTGTGTTCGGTGATCAGATCCTCGATGACCCGCCTGCTTACCCGTCTCGGAGCCCGGATCGCCAGAATTCCATCCGGACCGACCCGGATCGTGATCCGGCGGTTCGCCCGGGAGGTGAGCAGAGTGTACCGGATCGACCCTACTTTACCGGTGCTTTTCATTTTGTTAGAGTAGCCTCAATGAGCATGATGAACCTCTCCCTCCGCCAAGGCCTAGCGTACCAAAAACTCCCCTGTGAGGGAAGTTCCGCCGAGGATGCATATCGGGCATTGATCTCGTTCCTTGATCAGGCTCCCGCCGGCAGTGAAGGAGTCCTTCTTCTCTCCTTTGAGATGAATGTCCTCTTCCTTGGAACGAGCGCTCCCCCGGATGAGGAAACGTTGAAAAAGATTGCTAAGGCGGAGAAGCTCGATCCGGCGGAGGGCGATCATGTTCTTGAACCGGGACACTACCGCTTCATTCAGATCCCCCTGCCCGCTTCGATCGAAGAGCTCCCCTTGGAGAACCTCGCCCTGAAGGAGGGGGATCTCCTCTACGTACGAATCCTGAAGGAAGGAAGCTTTGCCTTGGTCGCCCAGCTGTGGATCAGAAGAAGAGCGGAATGAGAACCGGGGCGCAGAGGCTCGTAGCCGCCCCATGATAGATCGATCCGATCGTGGTCGCCGAACCGAAATGCTTGGAAAGCAGCACGAGCAGCACATCCATCGTCGTGGCCCCTCCGCAGGAGACCGCCGGATAGTAGTACCGTTTTCCCAATCGTCCGAAAAGGGGGATAAGGAAGAACGAGAAGCTTTCGCGCATCAGGTTGGAGAGAAAAGATATTGAGCCCAAAAGAGGAAATCCCAGATCACTGATGAGGATTCCCGAGAGCGAATACCATCCGAACCCGCTGAGCATTCCGGCGGCTTCCCGAAAGGAGAAGGAGGTCGCAAGGCTCGCTCCGAACGCCCCCAGAAGGGTTCCTGCGATCGTGTAGACCGGCAAAAGAAAGACGCTCGGGTCGCGGAGCACCGTTTTGAAGGAGACGGAACGCTGAATCAGGTTCATCCCCACGAAAAAGAGCATCACATAGAGCAGATACGACACATAGGAGGATTTGAACCAATCAAAGAAGGTGCTTTTCATTCCGAAAAGCACTCCGAGAATAACGATTGAAATCAGAAACAGCGGTTCTTTCAAAAGGTCCCACACATAGCGAAGCAGAGAGCCTTCCTTTCGCCGGGCGACGGCGATCGTTGTATCAAGATCCTTGGGCAGAAACAGGCGGGACCCGGCAAGGGAAACGATGATCGAGCCGGCCAGACCGAAGAGGGTCAGAACCAGCGCGCTGAGACCGATGCGCCCCAGTTCGCCGGCGATGTTCTCGATCCGGCCGGTGTTGACTCCCATAAAGAACAACAATACCCACACCAACACCGTCTGCCCGATCGCACTGAATCGAACCAGTCGCTCCTTTCCGATCGCTTTGGAAAACAGGCTCCCGAGAATGAGCGCCACGGTGAGCTTTGCCAGATAGATGAGGGTGTCCATATAAAAAAGACTCTAGCTGAAAGCGAACGGGAATGTCAAATTCCCTTGTTTAATACCGCCACCTTCGGTATATTAGCGCATATGACCGTCTTGGAGCTCAGCGACACCCGCCGCCTCATCACCCTTGCCGATGGAAGAAGGATCCATCTCATCGGAACCGCCCACGTCTCAAAGCACAGCGTGGACGAGGTCGCCGAGGCGATCGAAGCCGAACAGCCCGACCATATCTGCCTTGAGTTGGACGAGGGGCGGATGAAGAACAAGGAAGAGGAGCGCTCCTGGTCGAACATGGACATCAAGAAAGTCCTCAAGGAGGGCAAAGGGTTCCTCCTGCTTGCCAACATGGCCCTGGCCTCCTTCCAAAAACGGATGGGGGACGAGACGGAGACGCAGCCCGGGGCGGAGATCCTCGGGGCGGCGCACCTGGCCAAAGAAAAAGAAATCCCCTTCTCCCTCTGCGACCGGGAGATTCAGGTAACCTTCAAACGGGCTTGGCGGATGAGCAATCTCTGGAATAAAGCCAAACTGATCGCGACAATCATCAGTGCGGTCTTCTCAAACGAGAAGCTCAGCGAAGAGGATCTTGAAGATTTGAAGAAAGCGGACGTGATGCAACAGATGATGGACGAAATGGCCGCCGAGCTGCCGGCGGTGAAGTCGGTTCTGATCGACGAACGCGACCGCTACCTTGCCACGAAGATCTATCTTGCCCCCGGTGAGAACAAGCTGGCGGTCATCGGTGCGGGGCACATGAGCGGAATCGTCAAGACGTTGGAAGCCCTCGACTCGAACCGGCTCGATACGGACGTCTCGGAGATTACCGTCGTTCCCGACTCCTCCAGATCATCCAAAGCGCTTTCCTGGGTCTTCCCCGTCCTGATCGTCTCCCTCCTGCTCTACGGATTCCTCTCCTTCGGCCGGACCGAAGGGATCAGGATGATCGGGCTCTGGTTGGCGGTGAACATGTCGTTTACCGCGCTTGGGGCGATTCTGGCGCTGGCCCATCCGATAAACATCATCGTTTCGGTTCTGGCCAGTCCGATCACCAGCCTTCATCCGGCGATCGGGGTGGGAATGGTCAGCGGCCTCTTGCAAGCCACGCTCCGCAAACCCAAAGTCAGAGATTTTGAAAATCTCAACGATGATGCGACGAAGCTGAAGGGGTGGTATCGGAACCGAGTCCTCCACATCCTTGTGGTGTTCCTCCTCACGAGTCTTGGCGGCTCGATCGGGAATGTGGTCGTTTTCCCCTTTCTCTTGGCGCGATTGGCGTAAAAATTCATCGCCTCCATCCCCATAATTTGATACACTGCCTCCAATGGAGGTGACAATGGATTATTTCAGTCAAGCCAACAGCGCACCGCTGTACATACTGGTCGGGGTGGTTCTACTCTTCGTCGCAATCAGCTGCGTGCTCTTTATCCGAAAAAGCTATCTTGCCGGCCTCAAGATGGGAATGGATCGCAGCGTCCTGAGAACCACGATCACATCAAGCGCCCTGTTCACCGTGTTGCCGTCGATCTCCATCCTGCTGGGGGTCATCGCCCTTTCAGGATCGTTGGGGGTGCCCTCTTCCTGGCTTCGCCTTTCGGTGGTGGGGAACCTCTCCTATGAAGCGATCGCCGCCGAGGCTGCCGCTCAGGCGATGGGCGTTTCCCTGAAAGACGCCGCCTCGTTGACCACCGGCCATTTGGTAACGATCATCCTGGTGATGACCACCGGGATCAGCTGGGGGATCATCGCTACGATCTTCTTTGGAAAATCCTACTCCCGCAAATCAACCCAATTGCTCAACAAGTCGAAAAAGAAAGAGGGAAAGAGCTTCGCCGACTGGGCGATGATCGCGATGTTCATCGGCTTCTGCGGAACGTTCATCGGTTCCTACGTCGCCGAAGCGGTGGTGTTCAAACACTTCCTTCCGCTCCTCACCGCATTGGTCGCGGCTCTGGTGATGAAAGGGTGTGAATATCTGGTGAAAGAAAAGCATCTGGCGTGGATGGAGAACTTTTCCCTCTCCCTTTCGATGTTGATCGCGATGACCGCAGCGGTTCTGCTTGCCCTGTAGGAGGAACGGAATGGAAAAATCGTTTGATTATGAACAGTACGACGACTCGATCCACCGCCTCGGACGGATCACGAACGCAATCGGAATCCTCTCCCTGCTGGCAACGCCCTTCCTGTTTGCGTTGATACTCGGAACCTCGATCTCTTGGTCGGGATTCGCAAAGGGCCTTCTCCGAGTCGCCATCACCTATCTGCCGATCACGATCGTCGAATTTTTGATCTATGTGCCGATCCTCGGACCGGGAGGATCCTATCTCTCCTTCATCACCGGCAATATCATCAACATGAAGCTGCCGTGTGCCTACAACGCCCGGGAGATCGCCAAGACTCAGGCGGGAACTCCGGAAGATTCGATCATCACGACGTTGGCGGTCGGTGTTTCATCCCTCGTGACGATGCTGGTGATCTTCATCGGAGTCCTCCTGTTGATTCCCCTGACACCCGTCCTGAACAACCCGACCCTCCGTCCCGCGTTCGACAACCTGCTTCCGGCGCTTTTCGGAGCGCTTGGCGCCCAGTACTTCTTCAAGAGCTGGAAGGTCAGCGCAATTCCTTTGATCCTGATGATCGCCCTTTCAATCGCGATTCCGGCCCTCATCGCCCAGACGACGATCATGATGATCCTTATCGGAGCAATCGCTATCGCCATCACCTATTTCTTCCATAAGAAAGGAGCCCTCCAATGACCGAACGGGAAAAACGGTACGCCCGGCTGCTCTCGAAGATGATTCAGGTGGAGACGATCAGCGAACCGGGAATCATCCATGAAGAAAAGTTCATCAAAAGCGAAGAGGTTCTCGCAAACCTCTTTCCCAAGGTGTTCTCGTCGTTTGAGAGACTCCCGATCGAAAGCGGGCTTTTGATGCGCCTGAAGGGAAAGACCGAAGGCGAAGGGGTCCTGCTCATGAGCCATCAGGACGTGGTTTCCGCCGAAGGGGAGTGGACATATCCTCCCTTCAGCGGCGAAATCGCCGATGGCAAGATCTGGGGCCGGGGAACCGTCGACACCAAGGGAGCGCTGATGTGCATCCTTCAGGCGGCCGAGGAGCTGCTTGAAGAAAAATACATCCCCGAAGTCGATTTCTACATCGCTTCTTCATGGAACGAAGAGGTCAGCGGACCCGGAGCTCCGAACGCTGCACGATATCTTCACGACCATGGCGTTCGTCTCCAGCTTCTGATGGATGAGGGAGGCATGGTGGTCGATGAACCGGTCAAGGGGATCAAAGGCCGCTTTGCGATGATCGGAACGGTTGAAAAAGGGTATGGCGACATCATTGCCATCGCCCATGGAAAGGGCGGGCACGCCTCCGCCCCGCCGAAGAACTCCCCTCTTGCCCGCCTTGCCGGCTTCGTGAACGAGCTTGAGAAGCACGACCCCAACACCGTCGAGCTCAGTCCGACCCTGATGGAGATGTTCCGTCGGATGGGAAGCAGGGCGGATGGAGTTCTGGGCTTTGTTCTTCGGAACGCCCGGTTCCTGAAACCGCTGCTCAAACGGATCCTGCCGAAAAAAAGCCCGGTTCTCGCCGCGATGATGAAAACGACGATGGCGTTCACGATGGCCGAGGGATCGCTCGGCCGAAATGTTTTGCCTCAAGTCGCCAAGGTGAATATCAACACCCGCTTCATCCAACATCAGGGAGTCGAGGAGACGATGGCGATTCTCGCTCCCATTGCAAAGAAGTATGATATCGAGCTGAAGATCGAAGATCACTGCCGCGATCTTCAAGAGCCGGTGGATTTCAACGGCAAAGGATTCAAGATCGTCGAAGAAACCGTCAACGAGCTCTTTCCCGGCGTCGTGGCGACCCCCTATGTGATGACCGGCGGAACGGATGCCTATCACTACCGCATCGTAACGGACAATGCGATTCGGTTCGCTCCGCTCTCCATCAGCAATGAGCAGCATGCTACGGTCCACGCCGCCGACGAGAACATCGACATAGCGGTCTTGCCGCCGGCGGTCGACTTTTACAAGGCGATCATAAAAAAGGTGAGATAAAAGCAAAAACATGCTAGAATGCACGCCATGAATACAAGCTCGATGTCCTATACACCGATTGACCTTCCTTCCCTTGCGAAGAAGGTCAATCCCAAGCTTGCAAAGGTCATCCCTCGCTGCATGTATAGAAAGCTGGAGAGACTTCTTCACGTCAAAGAGATCAACGAGTTCTTTGCAGCTCATCACGATGATGATGCCCGGACGTTTCTCGATGCGGTGGTCTCCCATCTCGATCTGCAGATCGTCATCGAAGGGCAGGGGATCGAAGCCCTGCACGCTCTTGAAGGGGAACGGGTAATCTTCGCTTCCAACCACCCTTATGGAGGACCGGAGGCGATGGCCTTGTTCTCCATCGTCCACCAGCTCTTTCCCGATGCGAAGCTGGTAGCTCAATCCTTCCTGAAGTTCATCAAGCCCATTGAAACAGCGTGCGTGTTCAACAAGAAAGAAGTGAAGACCCTGATGGAAGCGGCGAACAACCGCAGCAGCCTGATCTTCTACCCTGCCGGGTACTGTTCGCGAATCCTTTCCAACGGAGAGGTCTTCGACTACAGCTGGCAACCTTCGTTCGTCCGAATCGCCCGAAAACAGCGGATGCCGATTCTCATCATCTACACCGACGGCGAGCTGAGCAGGAAAGTCCATCGGTGGACCCGGTTTCGGAAGCTCCTCAGGATCAAGCTTTCAATCGAGACGATCTTCCTGGTCGATGAGATGTTCAAGCTGAAAGGCAAGACCCTCAGGATGGTCGTCGGATCTGCGATCACGCCCGAGATGATCGACGAAGCAAAGATGAGTGATCGCCTCTTAGCCGACAAGCTACGCCAATATTGCTACGAGCTGCGCAAGGATCCCGAGCTCGTCTTTGATCCGAACATCGTTCCGACACTCCCTCAGCTTTAAGAACAAATACTATAGTTAGGGGTAATAACTAATAGGATCTTCGATATATTCAACCATATATCTCAGTTTTTAATATGTTTATGTATAACCATTTACAATTGTTAGGCTCACTAATTATTGTATCAATGCATCTCTCGGACCGCATCGAGGGCATCCCGAATCGTTCGGGCTCCATATTGAGTCAAAGAAGATTGTTTGGATGCCTTACTAACTAAGGATCGGGTAAAGCCAAGCTCTTTGGCCGTCTTCTCCCGGCGCTGAATGAACCCGACCGGACGGATCTCCCCCGAGAGGCTCAGCTCGCCGAAACTCACCAAATCCTTTGGCAGACTCGTCCGGGTAAGCGCCGAATACAGGGCGAGAGCAAGAGCCAGTTCGACGGCGACCTCCCCCACCTTCATCCCTCCGCCGACATTCACGTAGATGTCCTGATCGCTGAGCCTAAGGCCGGCGTGCCGTTCCAGCACGGCGGCGATTCGGGTAACCCGGGCGCTGTCGATCCGGTCGGAGAAGATTCTGCTGAAGCCGCTTTTGGCGGGAACGGTAAGAGCTTGGACCTCCACCAGAAAGGAACGGGTTCCTTCCGCCACCGCAGTATAGGCTACTCCCGGGGGCAGGGGCCCCTCCGCTCGGTCGGAGAGAAAGAAAGAAGCGGGATTCGCTACCGGATGAAGACCTTTTTCATCCATCGAGAACAGACCGATCTCATCGACGCTTCCAAAGCGGTTTTTCGCCGCCCGAATAAGGCGGATTCCGGAAGGCAGTTGATCGAAGTACAGAACCGTATCAACAAGGTGTTCAATGACCTTGGGTCCGGCAATCGTCCCTTCCTTGGTAACGTGGGCGACAAAGAATAAACTGATCCCCAATCGCTTCGCCAAGCTGACCAGCGCGTTGGAGCAGTGTCTGATCTGGTTCACCGATCCTGCCGGCGAAGGCAGCGTATCACTGCTGAGCGTTTGGAGGGAATCTATCACCACCAGTGAAGCTTTTGAACTTGGCAGAACCTTTTCAAGGACTTCCAGCCTGGTATCACAGAAGATATTGATCTTGCTTAGGTGCAAGCCGAGGCGCTGGGCCCGCATTTTCACCTGCGAAGGTGATTCTTCTCCGCTCACGTAGAGCACCTTGGAGGTATTCCGGGCGCTTTGAAGAAGCTGGAGCATCAGCGTGGACTTCCCGATCCCCGGCTCGCCTCCGATGAGCACCGAGGAGCCTTTCATCACTCCTCCGCCAAGGACCCGGTCCAATTCGCTGATGCCGCTGGCATAGCGAAATTGAGGATCTACGACAACATCCTCCAGCCTTACCGGCTCTTCATCCGTGCTGAGCGGCTTTGCTCCCTTCGAGGGAGCGACGATGAGTTCTTCTTCAAAACTGTTCCATGAGCCGCAATCGGGGCAGCGACCGAGCCACTTCGCTTCGGTCCTGCCGCAGGTTGAGCATACGAATTGCAGATCGCCGCTTCTTTTCGCCATATCAAACCGCCTTCAGAAGGAAAGAAGGTGAACCTCGAAGATCAGGTAGGAGTTCGGAGGAATGATTCCCGGATATCCCATCTCGCCGTAGCCAAGCTCCGGAGGGATGATGAGAGTCCGTTCTTCACCTGCGCTCATCGTCACAAGCGCCTCGTTCCATCCCTCGATCACTTCTCCTACCCGAAACTCCGTCGGCTCGCCGCGTTGAATCGACGAGTCAAAGATTCGGCCGTCGAGCAGGGAGCCTTGGTAATGGACCTTCACTCGGGTTCCCATCTTCGGAAAACGCTCCCCATCCCCCTTCTTTTTTACTACATACCTAAGGCCGGTCTTCGTACGAATCGCTTCAGGATATCGATTCTTCAGTTCCGCCTCCACGTTCGCCCGTGCTTCTTCGAGAGCTTTTTTTCGCTTGTTTTCCGATTCAACTATATATGATGTAAATATTTGCTTCGTAACCTTAAAGGCTTCGGCATCACTGCCGACTCGAAGAATTTCAACCTTTTTGATCGTATCGCCTTGAGCAATTGAATCGACGACCTTCTGACCTTCAACGACGTGCCCGAAGACCGAATGTCTGTTGTCAAGCCAAGGGGTTTCTACATGAGTGATGAAGAATTGGCTTCCATTCGTTCCGGGGCCGCTGTTCGCCATTGAAAGAATTCCCGCTCGATCGTGCTTCAGGGAAGGATCGAATTCATCACCGAACTTGTACCCCGGTCCACCGGTTCCCGTTCCCAGAGGGCATCCGCCCTGAATCATGAAGTTCGCGATCACCCGGTGAAACTTCAACCCATCATAGAAGGGTTTATCCTTATTCAAACTTCCCTCGGCAAGACCGACGAAGTTTGCAACGGTCATCGGTGTTTTCTTATATTCAAGGGCGAGCAGTATATCCCCCTTGCTCGTATGCATAACGGCATAGAGGCCGTCTTTCAGAGTTTTCGTATCCATGAATTCCTTCCTCAAAATAAATGCTCATTGGGAACAAGGATCTGATATATTCGTTCCAGCTCTTCCGTGCTGGAAAAGGGGATTTCAATCCTGCCTTTCTTGATCGTACCCTTGATTTCGACTTGGGTGCCGAACGCCATCAAAAAGCTTTCCTCGGCGGCCAGGATCTCCAGACTCTTTTCCGCTTCTTTCTTGGATCGCTTTTTCTTTTGATGCGCCACTCGCCTGCCCTGGTTGAACTGAGTGGCCATCTCCTCGGTTGCCCGAACAGATAAATCTCTTTCAAGTAATGTTTTATACAGAATTTCCCGATCGGCCGGGTTTACAACCGAGAGAATCGCCCTGGCATGTCCGGCAGTGAACTTGCCCTTAAGAAGCTCATCCTGCATCACGGGGTTGAGCTGAAGCAGTCGGATGCTGTTGCTGATCGTCGATCGATTCTTCCCCAGTCGTCGGGCAAGCTCTTCCTGAGTGATTCCTGCTTCCTGGATCAGGTAGGCGTACGCCTGCGCTTCCTCGATCGGATTGAGGGATTCCCGTTGAATATTCTCGATCAGGGAGATTTCAAGGCGCTGCATCTGTGTTACGTCTTTCACCAGTACGGGAATAGTTTTCAAACCCGCCATCTTGGATGCCCGGTATCGTCGTTCCCCGGCTACAATCGAATACCGGTTCGGACCGATCTCTTCGACCAGGATCGGCTGCAAGACCCCTTCACGTTTTATCGACTGGGCAAGTTCCTCCAACGTTGCGTTGTCAAACTCTTTCCGAGGCTGGTTTGGGTTGGGCCGAACCGCATCAAGCTCCACTTCCAAAACCCGGTCTCCCTTCTCTTCCTTTTTGGCTGAGCTCAAGGCGTTGTCCAGTACTGAATCATAGGAGAAATCCTGCATCAATGAACCGATGCCTTTGCCTAATCCAATCTTTCGTTTACTTTCCACGTTTAATGACCTCCTTCGCCAAAGCTCGATACGCCTTCGCTCCGTTGCAGGAGCCGTCATACTGATTAATCGGTAAACCATGGCTGGGGGCCTCGGCCAGGCGGATATTCCGAGGAATCATCGTATCAAACACCAGATCATCAAAATAGGAGACAATATCGTCGACGACATCCCGTGAGAGACGGGTTCGCTTGCTGTACATCGTAAAGAGAATTCCCAGTACTTCCAGCTCCGGATTCAATGATTTTTTAATATTCCCGATCGTATGCATCAAAAGCGTCAACCCTTCCATCGCAAAGTACTCACTTTGCATAGGAATGATGATCTCATTTGCCCACACCATCGCATTGATCGTCACCAGGCCCAATGATGGGGGACAATCGATGATGATGTATTCCCAATTGCCTTCAAGGGGTGAAAAAGCATCCCTAATGAAATATTCCCGCCGATCCTGATTCACCAGCTCAATCGCAAGCCCGGCCATATGGATATTGCTCCCGATCGCAAAAAGGTTTCTTACGGCGGTCTGCTGGATCACTTCGTTCAATGCGGCGCTCCCGGCAAGCACTTCATACACTCCGGGTTTTCGAGCGTCCAAACCGACACCGCTGGTCAGGTTTCCTTGAGAATCGATATCAATCAATAAGGTTCTCTTTCCCATTTCTGCCAAAGAGGCGCCGAGGTTGATCGCCGAAGTCGTTTTCCCGACTCCTCCTTTTTGATTCAAAAACAAGATGATCTTTGTCTTCATGATTGATACTATACTCAAATGTCTCCAATCTGTCACCGCCTTGACCGTTATCTTTGAACACGGTATCTTTCTCTTACCCGATAGGAGGTGTTCCATGTTGGAAGATAAGGTCAAACAAGCAATTCAGGATATTCGTCCCGCTTTGCAGAATGACGGTGGAGATATTGAGTTCGTCAGCCTGGCAGGCAAGGAGGTCACAGTTCGCCTCGTCGGAGCATGCGCCGGCTGTCCAATGTCACAAATGACTCTTAAGGGAGGAGTGGAGCGCTATTTGCGCAACTTCGTCGATCCCCAACTTACGGTTGTCAATGAACGGTAGTCCTTATCTGTTCATGTTCTTTGCGAAGAACGTTTCACGTGAAACATTCCTTATCCTATAAACACGTTCATTAAAAAATATCCCTATATTCCTACACATAGCGATTTCCATTGTCTTCAACCACATTCCTCCTTTTCTCCTATTTAATCGTTTGTCTTTTTAAAACAATTATGTTGTACACTATTTAGTTTCGTGATATAGTGGTTCTGTAACGAACGGAAGGGTAGGCGGGGAGATTGGTCCATCCATCATTTTCGAATAATGTTCAAATTCGGTAACGTTTATCCTGTTTGTTTGTTTTAGGTATAGAGAGGATCTTCACTGGGGTGTAGTGAAGTCGAAATGAAGAAGGGGTGCGTTTCACGTGAAACATTTATTGGGATCAGTGCGAACTTATAGCATCCATATGTCTCTTGAGCAATTCAAGAGATTTTTCTGTATGGTTTTGCCCGGTTTATTTCAAAAACATTCTGAACACTCCAAAACCTGCATTTAAAAGCGTAGTTTAAAGGTTTTCAACCCGGTTTCTATAAACAGAAACAGAATCGTGTGAGCAATCCGCCCATTTGTTGTATGCATATATCGCTATAAGCTATATTCTCTTTTCATCCCGATAGTTCCTATAAAAAACCGCGCCGACTTGATTGACGACGCGGTAATAGTATGGTTTGAAGAGACTGATCAGAACTTAGGCTTCGTCATCATCCTCGACATCGATATCACTGTCAGCCTGATCGCCTTCCTCGTCGGGGGTTTCCACTTCAGCTTCATCATCGCGATCGGTTGAGGCGATCGCAACGATCGAGTCATCATCCCACTTCATCCGGACGACCCGGACGCCGCCGGCGTTTCTGCCTTGAATCGAGATTGTATCGACATGGATTCTCAGTGTTTGGCCCAAAAGCGTAACACAGACGACATCTTCCGTTTCGCTGACGCCTAGCACTCCGATGATCTCGTCGTCCTTTCTCAGCCGAAGAATCCGTTGACCTTGGGTTCCCCGGTTATGCGGGATGAACGCATCAAACTCAACCCGTTTTCCCTGTCCGTTGGCGGTGATCACGAGGATATGTTTCCCTTCTTCGACTTTCACCATTCCGGCAAGCTGGTCATCATCCACCAAGCGGATGCCGCGCACTCCTCGGGTCGCTCTTCCCATCGCTCGGACCTGATCGCTTTGGAAACGAAGAGCCCGGGCGCCTTTGGTAACGAACATCACCTCATCGCCATCTTCCACCAGCTCGCAGGAGAGCAGTTCATCACCCTCATCCAAGACAATCGCCCAAATGCCTCGCGATCGAGCATTGACGAAGTTATGAAGGGATACCTTCTTCGTTACTCCATACAGGGTGGCCATCATCAGGTACTGCTCATCGGTGAACTCCTTGAAGCAGATGATCGAAGTTACCTTCTCTTCCGTTTCAATTTGAATGAAGTTCTTGATCGAAACGCCTTTGGCATATTTTCCAGCCTCGGGAATATCAAAGACCTTGGTGTAATACGCCTTGCCCATGTTGGTTACAAACATGACGTAATCGTGGGTTGAGGCGACAAACATGTGGTCGATGAAGTCGCCGTCTTGAAGCTTCGCGCTGCGAACGCCCATTCCGGCCCGTCCGCGTGCCTCATACTCCTCGGTGGGCACCCGCTTGGCGAAGCCCTTGTTGGAGATCAGGACGACGACGTCCTCTTCTTTGATGAAGTCGGCCATCGTCGCTTGGCCGAGCTCCTCGACGGTGATCTCGGTTCTTCTCTTGTCCCTCGGTGCAAGATTTTGAGGCAGCGCATTGATCTCCGCCTGAACAACACCCATCAGCTTTCCTTCATCGGACAGCAGCTCGTTGTAGTAGGCGATCTTCGCCTCCAGATCTTCAAGCTCTTCAAGAATCTTGGAAGATTCAAGGTGGCTGAGCCGGCCGAGGCGCATGTCGATGATCGCCTGGGCTTGAATCTCATCAAGGGCGAAGGCGGCGATCAGCCGCTGGCTCGCGATGTTGTTGTCAGGCGAATCTTTGATGATTTGAATCACTTCATCGATATGTTCAAGACCGATCTTAAGCCCGCGGAGGATATGGGCGCGCTCCTGAGCTTTGCGAAGGTCGTAGGTCGTCCGCCTCGTTACGACATCTTTGCGATGCTTCACATAGTAGTGGAGCATATCCTTCAATCCAAGAAGTTGGGGCCTTCCATCGACCAAGGCGAGATTGTTGACGTTGAAGTTCGATTGCAGAGCGGTCCGCTGGAAGAGCTGGTTCAAGACGACCATCACTTCAGCGCCCATCTTCAGTTCGATGACGATCCGGATCCCGTTGCGGTCGGATTCATCCCGAATCGTGCTGATCATGGGAATCGAGCCGTCTTTCCGAAGATCGTCGATCTTCTTCACCAGATCCGCTTTGTTCACCTGATAGGGGATTTCCGTGAAGACAATGACATCGCCTCCGCGGGCGGACTCTTCGATCTCGTACTTCCCTCGGGTGATGATTCGTCCTCGACCCGTTGAAAACGCGTCCACGATCCCCCTCATCCCGCAAATCACCCCTCCCGACGGAAAGTCCGGCCCCTTGATGTGCTCCATGAGCTCCATCAACGTTATCTCGGGATCTTCAATCAACGCATTGGCGGCGGCACAGATCTCCTGAAGGTTGTGCGGAGCCATGTTCGTCGCCATGCCGACTGCGATTCCGCTCGACCCGTTGGCCAGAAGGAAGGGAAACGCGCCGGGAAGAACGGAGGGCTCGGTCAGCGAATCATCATAGTTCGGCTTGAAGTCGACGGTTTCTTTTTGGATGTCGCTGAGCATTTCTTCACCGATGCGGCTCATCTTCGCTTCGGTATACCGCATCGCCGCCGCAGGGTCGCCGTCGATCGATCCGAAGTTGCCTTGCGGATTCACTACCGGATATCGAAGCGAGAAATCCTGGGCGAGCCGGACCAGAGCGTCATACACGGAAGCATCACCGTGGGGGTGATACTTACCGAGAACGTCTCCGACGATGCGGGCGCTTTTCTTATAGGAGGAGTTGGCCCTGAGGCCCATCTCATACATATCATAGAGAATGCGCCGATGAACCGGCTTCAGTCCATCGCGCACATCGGGCAGGGCCCGACTGACGATCACGCTCATCGCGTAGTTGAGATAGCTCGTGCGCATCTCGCTTGCGACATCTACTTTAATCGTCCTGTTTTCCATCGTATCCACAATTCTATCCTTGTTTACACATCAAGATTGGAGACATACACCGCATTCGCATCGATGAACGCCCGGCGGGGCTCGACCTCTTCGCCCATCAACATCGAGAACACCCGGTCCGCTTCCTCGGCATCGCCGAGGGTCACCTGGCTGATCAGGCGGGTCTCGGGATTCATCGTCGTCTCCCACAGCTGCTCGGGGTTCATCTCTCCAAGGCCCTTGTAGCGCTGGATTGAGGCCTTTGCCGCATCAGGACCGGCTTCTTCAAGAATCCTGATCCGAGCTTCTTCATCATACGCGTAGGAAACATTTTTCCCGATCGTGATCTTATACAGCGGCGGCATCGCAAAATAGACATATCCCGCTTCGATCAACGGACGCATATAGCGGAAGAAGAACGTCAAGAGAAGCGTTCGGATATGCGAGCCGTCGACATCGGCGTCCGCCATGATGATGACTTTATGATATCGGGCTTTGGTGATGTCGAACGTTACATCGCTGTCGAGATCCTCGTCTTTTCCCATGTTGTTGTAGCGGGTGAGCCCCGCTCCGATCGTGCTGATCACCGGCTGAAGCTTGTCGTTGCCCAAAACTCGGTATTCTTGAGCTTTTTCCACGTTCAGCATCTTGCCCCACAGCGGCAAGATCGCCTGGAAGCGCCGATCCCTGCCTTGCTTGGCGGATCCTCCGGCGGAGTCTCCCTCGACGATGAAGACTTCACAGAGCGCCGGATCCTTCTCGGAGCAGTCCGCCAGTTTGCCGGGGAGACCTCCTCCTTCGCTTTTCTTTCGGATCTGTTCCCGCGCTTTTCGAGCGGCGATCCGTCCGAGCGCCGCGTTGATGATCTTCCCCAAGATCAGTTCGGCGTGGGCCGGAAACTCGTCAAAGTAGTTGCCGAGCTTTTCATAGACCAGGGAAAAGACCACGCCGGTAACGACGCTGTTGCCCAGCTTCATCTTCGTCTGACCTTCAAATTGAGGCTCGGGAATCTTGATCGACACGATCGCCGTGAGCCCTTCGGAGATATCGCTCGGCTCGAGGCGGTCCTCATACCGCTTCAAAAGCTTCTGGTTCTTCTGCAGCTGGGCGTTGATCACCCGGGAAAGCCCGGTTCGAAAGCCGGTCAGGTGCGTTCCACCCTCTTTCGTGTTGATATTGTTCACGAAGGTCAGAACCTTCTCATCGTATTTGTCGTTGTATTGGAGGGCGATCTCAACTTTGATGTTGTCCCGCTCCCCCTCGATGGAGATCGGCGTTTCGCCGAGGGTGCGCTTGTATTCATTAAGATAGCTAACAAACTCAACGATACCCCCTTCCGAGTAAAAGGTCTGCTTTTTCGGCTCTTCAAAGCGGGTATCGGATACCGTTATGGTAATTCCTTTGTTTAAAAAGGAGAGTTCCCGGAACCGGGTTACAAGGGTTTCATAGCTGAATGCATTCTCTTCCAGGATCGTATAGTCCGGTGAAAACGTAACCTTCGTTCCGGTCTCGTCGGTATCGCCGATCCGCTGAACCTCACTGGTGGGATTGCCTTGGCTGTAGAGCTGGCGGAAGATTCCGCCATCCCGCTTCACGATCACTTCCATCCAGATGCTGAGGGCGTTCACACATGAAACACCGACGCCATGAAGCCCTCCGCTGACCTTGTAGGAGTTCTTGTCGAATTTCCCTCCGGCGTGGAGCTGCGTCATCGCGATCTCAAGCGAACTCTTCTTTTCAATCGGGTGGATGGCGACGGGGATTCCCCGTCCATCATCTTCGACGGTACAGAACTGCCGTCCTTCTTCATCTCGGGAAAGTGTGACGGTAATCGTGTCGCAATAGCCCGCCATCGCTTCATCGATCGAGTTGTCCACGACCTCGTAGACGAGGTGGTGAAGTCCGTCAATTCCCGTTGAACCGATATACATCCCCGGTCGTTTTCTGACAGCTTCAAGCCCTTTGAGGACTTGAATCGAGGAAGCGGAATACTGATCCGGGGGCTTCACTGCACCCGTTGCTTTTGCACCCGCGGAAAGGTCAGCATTCCCATTGGAAAAACTCCCATCATTCATTGGTATATCCTTATGTAATAATAAAAAAATCTATAAATTCCATTCGATAAATTGTATCAGAAATGGCAAAGTGTTGCAAGCGGACCCCGCAGTTTTTCACAAAATATATATACTTTCAAGATAATGATTTATGCTCACATGAAACTGCTCATATGGAGAATGCTTGCACCGTCGTTCACTCAACGGTAGAATAGGTGGTATGAGCGACCAACAAACATCATATTATGAGTTCTGGCTGGAGACGGCAAAGAGGATTCAGGAAACCCTTCCGCCTCAGGAATTTTCCACTTGGTTCAGCCGAATCTCCTATCTCTCCTCCAAAAAAGGAGAGGTCACCCTCGCAGGTCCCAGCCAATTCGTCCTCGATACCGTAACGACCCGTTACCGATCGATCATCGCGAACACCCTCAGTGAACTTACCGGTGAGGAGATCGCCGTCGAGTTTGTCGTCTCCGACAAAGGAAAAAAAGCCGTCCGGCCGACGGACGGCGATGAAACCGCTGAAGAAGATCGGAAAGAGAAAAAAGCCGATGATCTTGCCAAGAAGATTTCCAAGCGGAAAAGCGAGGCGAATCTGAATCCCTCCTATGAATTCGAATCCTTCGTGCTTGGCGACAACTCCGCCTTTGCGTACAACGCGAGTCTGGCGATCGCAAAAAATCCGGGTTCGAGCTACAACCCCTGTTTGATCTATGGCGATGTGGGCCTCGGGAAGACCCATCTCCTCAGCTCGATCGGAAACTATATCCTCGATCATACCCCCGAATGCAAGGTGATGTACGTCACCGCCGAAACATTCACCAATGAATTCATCGAGTCGATCGGAAGCCAGAAAACCCAGCAGTTCAAGAACAAGTTCAGAAACGTCGATGTTCTGTTGATCGATGACATCCACTTTCTTCAGGGGAAGGATTCCACCCAGGAAGAGCTCTTCCACACCTTCAACAACCTCTATGAAGCGAAGAAGCAGATGGTGTTCACCTGCGACCGCCCGATCAGCGAATTGAAGAACATCACCGATCGCCTTTCCTCCCGGTTCGAGCGGGGATTGAATGTCGATCTTCAACCGCCAAACTATGAAACGAGGGTCGCAATCCTTAAGAAGAAGCTTCAAGAACATGGTTCATCCCTCTCAGAGGATATCATCAACTATATCGCCTTCAATGTCGTAACCAACGTTCGAGACCTTGAATCCTCGCTGACGAAGCTTGTCGCCTACATGGACCTGATCGGGGAAGAGTTGACGTTCGAGAAAGCAAAGCAGCTTCTGGGGATTCTTCCCGCGATGGCCAACATCGCCCGGGATACTCTATCCATCGGCGAGATCATCAAGACCGTCGGTGACTATTTCAACGTCTCGACGTTCGAGATGAAAGGGAAGAAGAAAAACAAGAGCCTGGTCCAGCCAAGGCAGATAGCGATGTACCTCGCCCGGCAAATCACCGACTTTTCAACAACGGAGATCGGGATGGAATTCGGCGGCCGAGATCATACCACGGTGATGTATGCGAACAACCGGGTCGAATCGCTGATGAAAGGAGACGAGGCGTACGCGGCGACTGTCAATAAACTGCGTCGTCAATTGACCTCTTCCTGAGCCGTATATCCTGGGGATAACCTCTTGGGAAAATGTGGACAACGCTTCAAGCCTGTGGATAGCTTATTATTGCTTGTGGATAAACTGTGGATATCTTTTGAACCTATTCACAAGCTGGAAAAATTTAATAGGTTCTTTTACAATGAATTGTCTCAGTTATCCACAGTTTCTGTGCTATTATTACTATTATTACTGATTAATAATAAAATAGGAGTAGAGTAAGATGAAGTTCATCTCAACAAAAGAAGCGATTCTTTCAGAAATCATATACACGGTGGATTTCACCACTCAGAAGAATAGTCTTGCGATTACCAGCAACGTATACCTTCAAACTCTCGGCGATCAGCTGTTGATTAAAGCCACCGACGGCAAAGTGGGATTTTCCACTTCAATCACCGTCGATGTTCAGGAAGAAGGAAAAGCTCTTGTTCTTCAGGAAAAATTGTTGGAGATTCTTCGTGTTCTACCGGATGGAGATATCAACTTCTCGATGAAGGACGGCTTCTTCACGATCGTACCCGTCGGTCATGGGATTGATTTCAAGATCCGAATGATTGAAGCCGATCAGTTTCCGGCTCTTGAAACGATTGACAATGATCGATTCTTCAGCATCGCCCAAAGCTCTTTCCTTGAGATGAGTGAACAAGTCATTTTCGCCGTCAGCGATGATACATCCCGATACTTTCTCTGCGGAGTCTATCTTGAACGAAGCGAAGGCGGAATAACGATGGTGGCGACCGACGGGAGAAGACTTTCGATCGTCGAGCGGGTGTTCGAAGAAAAACTGCCCTCCTTCGCACCGATCATCGTGCTGCCGAAGTTTTTCCAAATCCTTCGGAAGATCGGCACCGGTGAGGGGGCGGTCGAGCTTGCAATCACCGAGTCGATTCTCTTTGCCCGAATTGGAGGACGGACGTTCTATATCACGTTGATCAGGGAGCAGTATCCGAACTTCCGCCGGGTCATCCCCGAGCAGCAGAGCTACCGGTGCACGATGAAAATTCAGGATATGGAAGATGCGCTGAGGCGGGTGGCGATCCTTATCGAGTCAAAGGCGAAACGGTTGTTCCTGGATATCAGTGAAGGCGGCGTCCTTCTGACGAGCGATGTCAGCGAAAGCGGAGAAGCCAAGGAGATCGTTCCCTGCCAGTATGAAGGACCGGATTGCAAGATCTCTTTGAACTACACCTATCTTCTCACTCCGCTCAGGGTGATGGAGGGGGAGTACTTCTCGATCAACTTCACCGAGCCGAACCGATCGATGACGGTGAAGCCGGAAAGCGGGCGTGACTACATGCATATCATCATGCCGATGCAGCTTAATCCTTGATGCGCTTTTGTACGATTACGACGAACCAATTCAGAAATCTCAAGGAGGAACCCTTGGAAGTGGACGCTTCCAAGGTTCTCCTTATCGGTCCCAACGGCCAAGGCAAGACGAATCTGCTTGAAGCGCTGTACACGCTGTGTTACGGCTCTTCCTTTCGAACCGCCCAGATCAAGGAGCTGGCAACGTATGGCTTCAAGGATTTTCGAATCGAAGGAACGTATCGGGATGAACGGAATCTCCTTCATACCCTCACCCTCACGTTCAAGGACAATAAACGGGTCATCACCTTGGACGGTACGGTAATCCGTGACCGGAAAGAACTGATCTACAACATTCCGACGATCGTCTTCAGCCACGATGACATCTTTTTTGTCAAAGGGGAGCCGGAATATCGACGGAAGTTTTTTGATCAGACGATGAGCATGTACAATCCGCTCTTTTTCGACGATCACCGCCGGTATCGTCAGGTTCTGCGTCAACGAAACCAGGCCATCAAGGATGAGCAGTACTCCTTGCTGCCGATCTACGATCAACAGCTTGCCCGCCACGGAATAGCCATTCAACGGGAACGGATTCGTTCCGTCTACGAGTTTCTACAAATCTTTCCGGAAATCTATCAGGAGGTCTCCCGGAGCGACACCCTTCTGGATATCGAGTATCGGCCATCCTGGGAGGAGTGCGCCACCGAGGAGGAAGTCGTTCACTGCCTCGAATCTCATCGTCGGAGGGATATCAAGCTTCAAACGACGACAAGCGGGATCCATCGTGACCAATTCATGATCACCGAGGATGGCTACCCGTTCGCCAACAAAGGGTCGACGGGCCAGCTGCGCTTGGCTTCGCTGGCGCTCCGGGTCGCCCAGATGGCGTACTTCACGAAAAAAACGGACAAAGAGGCGGTCATCCTTGTCGATGATGTTCTTTTGGAGTTGGATATTCCAAAGCGCGAGCGGTTTCTGACCATTCTTTCCGGCTATAGTCAGGCGTTTTTCACGTTTCTACCTGGAGAACGGTATATCCACTCCTTTGAAACCTCCGATCGGAAAGTGTATCATGTCAATGAAGGAGCATTTACTCTTGGCCAGTGATGAAAAACCCCGCCTCAGCAAAAGCGATGATCCCCTGCATGGTAAAGATGTTCTGGACATCGTCCTCAAAACGCTTGATGTCGATCTTGGAGAGCCGAGATACGGTCTTGCTGCAAGTTGGGCGGAGATCGTAGGGCCTGAGCTGTATCTCCATGTGAAAGTGGTGGATATTCAGCATGAATCGCTGGTTCTTCGAGCGGATCATCCCTCGTGGGCCAACCTCGTGCTGCTGCAAAAAAAACGGATTATCAAGGCGATTCAAAACCGTTACCCGAGCCTCGGGATCACAACCCTTCATGTGCTTGGCGCTTGACGGAAAACAGCGCTCTCTATATACTGCACCACTCGGGGGGAGTGTCCCCCGCTTGATATGAATAATCCGCGTTAAGCGATGTAAATTGGAGAATTCCCATGAGTTACAAAGGTAAGAGAACCTACCAACCCAGCCGGGTTAAAAGAAACAGAAAGTTCGGGTTCCGCGCTCGTATGGCCACGAAGGGAGGAAGGCTCATCCTCGCTCGCCGCCGGGCAAAGGGTCGCTACAAGCTTTCTGTTGCAGATGAGAAAAAGCCTTTCTAAGAGTGAAATTGTAAAACGTAGATCGGAAATAGATCGAATCTTTAAAACCGGGAAGAAAATTTCAAGCCGGGGCATGAACTTGATTGTGACGACCAATGACCTTCCGTTCAGCCGGATCGTGGTCATTCCCGTCCGAGGGTATGGTTCGTCGGTAAAGCGCAACAGGATCCGTCGACAGATCAAAGAGATCTGGCGCACTGAAAAAGATCGATTCCTTCCGGGCTACGATTTTGCATTTGTCGTATACCCAGGAAGAAATGTAGACCATGCTCTTCAAAGGCGACATGTACTCACTCTGTGCAAGCAAGCCGGGGTGATGAATCCTCCCTGATTTCTTTGAGTCTACCTATTCCTGAACAGCACCTTCTTCCGATAGCAGGAGTAGTCATGGACCGAAACACCATATTAGCAGTCATTCTCAGCGTGCTCGTCATCACCGTGGGGATGACGATCCAAGCGACATTTTTTGCCCCGAGTGCGCAAGAAGAGGTTGCCGAAGAGGCTGCCAACGTCGAAGAGATCTATCTTCAACCGGAGGCCTACAGCAAACTTCCGAGCAATTTGGCGTGGGGAACCGATCTGCCGGGTTCGTTGATCGCTCTTGAAAGTCCCGCCAGCTCCTCCCCGTTTGTCTACGAAACGGATATCTTTTTGATCACCTTTGATCCCAAAGGCGCTTCAATTTCATCCTTCAAGCTGAAGAAGCACCTGGACAAGGGCGAGCCGGTGGAGCTGCTCTTCGGCGGTTCGAATGCCAACAACGCCTTCCTCATGTATGCCGGATCCGACCGCACTCAACCGATTGACGCTCCGTTCAACTATCGGATCGCCGGTAACCGGGTGATCTTCACCCAGACGTTCGCGATCAAGGGCGAGGATGTTCCATTCACGTTGACAAAGACGTTCACCTTCGGAGAGAGCGAGTATCTTTTCCAAATCGATGTGAACCTCGTCAACAGCGAAAACAAGGCGATTCCCCTTTCCTTCGACAATACGGCGTATACGATCGGCTTTGAGCCGCAGATCGGGCCTTCCTTCACCAGCATCGACAACCGCTACTCCTACCGCCGTTTCTACATCAGAGAGGACGGAGCGAAGAAAAAAGCCACGATCACGGTGAAGAACGGAATCTACACCACGGAAAAACCCCTTTCCTGGGTCGCCTTGACCGGCAAGTATTTCTCGATGATCGCGATTCCCGATGCGACCAACTATACGGTCACGCTGAGCGAAGACACGAAAACCGATATTCCCCTCGAGTCGAACGTGTTCTTCAGCCGACCGGCGATTCGGAGCGCCGACCAGACGGATACCTATCGCTTCTACATCGGACCCCAGCTGAAAGCGGACATGGTTCCCTACAACGATCGGGCGAGCAACAGCTTCGGGCTTTCCAACCTGTTCCTGGAGGATACCCTTGATTCCTCTTCGTGGTTGGGGTGGCTTGAAACGATACTGAAGACGATTCTCAACCTTCTCTACAAGGTGATTCCCAACTATGGGGTGGGAATCATCATCCTGACCTTCCTCTTGAAGCTGATTCTCCACCCGATCACCAAGAAGGGGATGGAGTCCACCGCCAAGATGAGCGCCCTCGGGCCTCAGATGGAGGAGATCAAGGCGCGCTATCCGGATAACCCCACCAAGCAGAACGAGGAGATGGCGGAGCTCTACAAGCGGGAGAAAATCAACCCGATGGGCGGTTGTCTGCCGATGCTCCTCCAATTCCCGATTCTCATCGCATTCTACGGATTGCTCAACAAACACTTTGAGCTTCGGGGAGCGATGTTCATCCCCGGCTGGATTCCCGACCTCTCCGTTCCCGAGACGGTGGCGACCTTGCCGTTCAATTTGCCGTTCCTCGGGAATGAAATCCACCTGCTGCCGATTCTCTATACCGTGAGCATGATCTACTCGATGAAAATCACCCAAAGCTCTTCCGGCGGAGCGGCCAGTCAACAGGGAATGATGAAGATGATGACCTACGGCATGCCGATCATGTTCTTCTTCGTTCTCTACAATGCTCCCTCCGGCTTGATTCTCTACTGGTCGGTGATGAACGTGATCTCGGTCGTTCAGCAGCTTTACACCAACAAGAAGAAACAAAAAGAAGGAGAGCAGGAGAAGGTCATCCAATTCCAGCCCAAAGCAAAGGGAAAGAAACGATAAAAGATCAACACCGAAGAGGTACCATATATGATACGAGAATTCGAAGGACGAACGGAACAGGAAGCGATTGCGAAAGCGATCGAGGAACTGAACATCGAGCGGGAAGATTTTGATGTCGAAATCATCGAGCCTGCTCGCAAAGGGCTGTTCAAGAAGAACAGCGTGAAGATCAGAATTCACTTTGATGACGGAATGGATGGGGAAGAGTCCTACTATGACGAGGGCGAGGATCTGGACGAGCCGTTTGACAGCGATCTCGAGGATAAGGTTCTCACGTTCGTGGCGACGGTACTCGAAAAGATGGGCTATGCCGGCAACGTCTCGATCGCCTTCAGGAAGGAGCGGAAGATCGGCTTGAGGATCGACAGCGAGAACTCCAACATCATCATCGGCCGAAAGGGCAAGAACCTTGATGCGCTCCAACTGCTGACGAACGTCTTCGTCGGACAGCAGAACTCGAACGTTCGAGTGATTGTCGACAGTGAAAACTATCGGATCCGCCACGAGGAGCAGCTGATCCGCCTTGCGTACCGCACCGCCGAACAGGTCGCCCGAAGCGGCCAAAGCCGCCTTCTTGAGCCGATGAATCCCTATGAACGGCGTCTGGTTCACACCGCCCTGAACGATTTCGGCGGCGTGGAGACCAAGAGCGAGGGGGACGGCCTCTACAAACAGGTGCGAATCATCGCCACGAACTGACTTGACGCTTGACAAGCGTACCGGGTGAATCTACCATGAGTGGTGTATCGCATGATACACTACACTATATGTTGAGTGTATAGGAAAAGGGAAGTTGGGTGAAACGCCCACGCGGTCCCGCCGCTGTGATGGGGAGCGATTGGAGATGACCACTGGAGCGATCCGGGAAGGTTCCAAGAGCTGCGATCCTAAGCCAGAAGACCTTGCCTATATGGTCACGCCGCCACGGAGCATGGCAGGAGCGTGAGAGCCGACAGGCTCTTGTCTTCTTGTCGCTTCGGGCAAGGAGCAATCATGGTTACCATTATCAAGCGTGATGGACGGGAGGTTTTCTGCGAGGCACGGAAGATCACCGACGCAATCTCGAAAGCGGCGCACGCCGCCGGCGAGCCGATCGATTCGGTCGCTCTTACCAATCGGGTGCTGGAGCGAATCTTACATCGAACCGCCGTTGAAGTCGAGGAAATTCAAGACCTCGTCGAAGAGGCGCTCATCGAAGCGAACTACCCCAAGACAGCAAAAGCGTACATCCTCTACCGGAAGGAGCGGCAGCGGATTCGGGAAGGGAACGCCCTGATCAAGGCGACCCGGAACCTCTTCGATTCTTACCTTGAAGACAAAACCTGGCAGATCAAAGAAAACGCCAACGCCCGCAAGAGCGTCAACGGGATGAACAACTATATCCGCGAGCGGCTGACGGAAAGCTATTGGCTGAACGACATCTACCCAAAGACCATCAGGGAAGCTCATCTGGAAGGAACTCTCCACCTGCATGATCTGGGGTTCTTCGGACCCTACTGCTGCGGATGGGACCTTCGCCTGCTTCTGGAGAAGGGCTTCGGAGGGGTGGAGGGGAAGGTCTCCTCGAAACCGGCGAAGCACCTCCGTTCCTTTTTAGGCCAGATCGTCAACGCGACGTTCACCCTTCAAGGGGAGTGCGCCGGAGCTCAGGCGTGGTCCTCCTTCGATACCTACTGCGCTCCCTTCGTCCGCTCCGACAGCCTGGAGTACAAGGAGGTGAAGCAGGCGATCCAGGAGTTCGTCTTCAACCTCAATGTTCCGACCCGGGTGGGCTTCCAATGTCCCTTTTCCAACCTCACCTTCGACATCACCCCGCCGAAAACCCTCAGCGAGCAGCCGGTGATCATCGGAGGGGCGCTCCAAGACACCTGCTACGGCGAGTATCAGGAGGAGATGGATCTGATCAACAAGGCGTTTTGCGAAGTGATGGAGGAGGGGGACGCCTCTTCCCGAGTCTTCACCTTTCCGATTCCCACCTACAACGTAACCAAGGAGTTTCCGTGGGAAAGCGAGGTCGTCGACGCGATCTTTTCGATGACCGCCAAATACGGGATTCCCTACTTCTCCAACTACGTAAGCAGCGACCTCAGCCCCGAGGACGCTCTGTCGATGTGCTGCCGGCTTCGCCTCGATACAAGCGAATTGCGCAAGCGCGGAGGCGGGCTCTTCGGTTCGAACCCCTTAACCGGCTCGATCGGGGTGGTGACAATCAACCTCAGTCGGCTCGCCTGGGAAAGCGCCGATGAAAATGAGTTCAGGGAAAAGCTGTTGTCTGCCGCCCTGCTGGCCAAAGAGAGCCTTGAAATCAAGCGCAAGATCATCGAAGGAGAGACGGATCGGGGGATGTATCCCTTCAGCAAAGTGTACCTTTCGAGCGTGAAGGAGAGCCAGGGGACCTACTGGGCGAACCACTTCTCCACGATCGGGGTGCTCGGAATGGAGGAGGCGTGCATCAACCTTCTGGGAAGCAGCCTGCTCGAGGATGCAGGGCAGGCGTTCGGACTGAGAACCCTTGCCTATCTTCGGGAAGTCATTCAAAGCTTCCAGGAGACGAGCGGCGGAGTCCTGTACAATCTGGAAGCCACCCCCGCCGAAGGGGCGAGCTACCGTCTGGCGAACCTCGACAGAAAAGCGTATCCCGAGATCGTCACAGCGGGGGAGAAGGAACATTATTACACCAACTCCAGCCAACTGCCCGTCTCTTCCACCAAAGACATCTTTGAAGTGCTGGAGAAACAGGATGAGCTGCAGTGTCAGTACACCGGAGGAACGGTCCTCCACCTCTACCTCGACCAGCGGATCAAGGAGGCCGCCTTGGCGAAGCTTCTGGTCAAACGGGTGTTCTCCCGCTACAAGCTGCCCTATCTTTCCCTCACGCCGACCTTCTCCACCTGCACCGATCACGGGTATCTCGTCGGCGAACGGAAGACGTGCCCCCACTGCGGGAAGGCGACCGAGGTGTGGACCCGGGTGGTCGGGTATCTCAGGCCGGTTGAGGACTTCCATCCGGGAAAACAGGAGGAGCACTCCCAGCGCTCCTTCTTCAAGGCGGAGGCGGTATGATCCGGGGGATCGAGGGCGTCTCCTTCCTCGATTACCCCGGCTTGCTCAGTTGCGTCCTCTTTCTCGGAGGATGCAACTATGATTGCTTCTACTGCCACAATCGCTCTCTTCTGCAACCGGGAGAGGAAGTTCTCTCACTCGGGGAGGTCGAATCCTTTCTCGCCGAGCGAAAAGGCCTGCTCGATGCCTTGGTGGTCAGCGGAGGAGAGCCGACGCTGCACAAGGAAATCACATCATTGTTTTCGATCGGAAAAGGGTTGGGGTATCTGACGAAGCTGGATACCAACGGCTCAAGGCCCGAGATCCTCAAAACCCTCTTGGAAGCCGATCTCCTTGATTACGTGGCTCTGGACATCAAGGCGCCGCCGGAGCGGTATCGGGAGATCTCAGGCGGCTCCTTCCTGCCGGTGTTTGAATCGCTGAACCTGCTGAAGCGACACAGGGAACATAAGAAGACATTCTCCTTCGAGATCCGGACCACGATGGCCTCGACGTTGGGGAGGGAGGATATTGAACAATTGGCCTCCATTGTGGGAGAGGTCCCCCGATGGGTTCTCAACGAGTACCGGGTCCCGAGAACCTTCAAAGAGGAGGATCGGGACCGGGTGCATCAAAAGTATCTTTGTAAAGATGAATTACAAGGACTCTTGCCCCTTCATCCCGCTTTGTGCCTAGGGTAGCGACAAGATTCGTTCCCGCTCCCAGGGTAGATCAGGTTTTCCGAAGTGTCCGTAGTTGGTCGTCCGCCTGTAGATCGGAGCCCGTAAATTGAGCGCTTCGATCATCCCCTTGGGGGTGAGGTCGAAGTTCCTTCGGATAATCCGAATCAACTCATCTTCGCTCATCACTCCCGTGCAGAACGTCTCGACGGCGATCGAGATCGGTTCGGCGATCCCGATCGCATAGGAGAGCTGAACCTCGCACACCGTACAGAGGCCGCTGCGAACCAGATTGGTCGCGATCCACCGGGCCAGGTACGCTCCGCTTCGATCCACTTTGGAGGGATCCTTGCCGCTGAACGCGCCGCCGCCGTGATGCCCGATTCCGCCGTAGGTGTCGACGACAATCTTGCGTCCGGTGAGACCGGTATCGCCGGCCGGCCCTCCGATGACGAAGCGGCCGGTGGGGTTGATGTACAATGCGGTGTTCCTGTCGAAGAAGCCGCTGGGTTCCAGAGTGGGGATGATGACCTCCTTTTTGAGGAAGTCCACGAGATCCTTATGGGCGATCTCTTCGCCGTGCTGGTGGCTGAGCACCACCGCGTCGATATGGTGGGGTCTGCCGTGTCGGTAGGCGAGGGAGATCTGGCCTTTCGCGTCGGGGCGAAGGAAGTCCGTCTTCCGGCGGACAGAAGCTGCCCGTTTCAACAGTTCGTGCACCCAGTAGACCGAAGCGGGCATCAGGACGGGGGTTTCTTTGGTCGCATAGCCGAACACCATCCCCTGGTCGCCGGCCCCGTCGTGATCCACCCCCAGGGCGATGTCCGCCGATTGCCGGCCGATCAGATTGGTGACGGAAAGGCTTTCTGCGTCAAAGCCGATTCCTTCGATCGTGTAGCCGATCCGCCGTACCGTATCGCGGACGATTGCATCAACATCAATGTCCGCATTCGTGGTGATCTCCCCCCCGACGATCACCGTATTCGTGGTGGCGAAAACCTCGCAGGCGACCCGGCTGTTCGGATCGCCTTCCAGACATGCATCCAGGATCGCATCGGCGATCAGGTCGCAGACCTTGTCGGGGTGTCCTTCACCGACCGACTCCGAAGTAAGAACACGGTTTCTTAAAAACATAAAACCCTTCCTGCATGCGGAAGGGGGAACTCAAAGCAAAATCTGCTGCGCTCCCCTTTTAGCATCGTTGTTTATTGACGCCAGCAAGCCGGGAGGCCATCAAATCGACGTCATGGACAGATAGTAGCACGCTTGAGCTCTTTGGGCAAGAACCCTAGCGGTACCGCCATCCTCCGCTTTCAAGAAGGATTCTCAGCTCCTTCGCCTTCTCCTCGCTGAACTGGGCTCCCCGTTGGGTGACGATCTCGCCGGCAAGAATCGAGGCGATCATTCCCGAGGCTTCGATGTCCATCCCCTTGGTCCGGGCATAGAGGAACCCCGCCGCATAGACATCGCCCGCTCCGGTGGTGTCGATCGGGTTGGGGGTTCCCTTAGGTGGAATCTTTATGATCGTTCCCTCATGAGCGATGAACGAACCCTTGTTTCCGTCTTTCACGATCGCGATTCTGCAGAGTTTGCCCATCGAGCGGCAGCATTCGTAGGGGTCGTAGTTGTCAAAGAGGATTCGGGCTTCTTCCCGGTTCGCAAAGACGATGTCGCACGATTCTTTGATCAAGTGAAGGAATGCTTTGTGGTAACGCCCGACGGCGAAGGGATCCGCCACGTCGAAGGAGACGATGGTGTGGTGCTCTTTGGCGATCATAAGAGCCCGTTCGATCGCCCTTCGCTGGGATGCCGTATCCCACATATAGCCGGTGAAGTGGAAGATCTCGGCGTTTTTTACCGACTCTTCGGAGACGTCGGCCGCTTCATACAGGCGATTCGCCCCCAGAAAGGTATTCATGCTCCGTTCACTGTCTTCGCTGATGAGAATGATCGTGGAACCGGTCTTCTGCTTGTCGGTACAAACGAGTTCGTCCCGAACCCCCAAGGAGGCAAGGCGCTCCCGATAGATCGTCGCATAGGAATCGTTGCCCAGCTTCCCCGCCAACGTTGTTTCCACTCCCAGAGATGCGAGGGCGATGATCGTGTTTGGACACGATCCGCCGCAGGAGTAGGAGACATTCCGATCCTCGACCATCTGCAGAAGCTCTTCCCGGCGCTCTTCGTCGATCAGAGCCATCGTACCCTTATGAATCCCGAGCCGGGCGATATCTTCGTCGCTCGCGTTGATGATGATATCGATGAGGGGATTGCCAATTCCGTAGACCATTACCGTCTCCTCTGTCCGCGCTCATTCTAACACCATAAAGCAGCCTCGTACAACGCTTGATTGGAGGGCGGGACGGAAGTACGATAGAGATATGAGCGAATATCGGATCATCGGCGGAAACGCGGCAAGTGGCGAGGTGTTGATCAGTGGCAACAAGAACGCCGCCCTTCCTTGCCTTGCGGCGACTTTGCTCACCGACGATCCGATCCGTCTCTCCAACGTTCCCGAAATTGAAGATGTAAAGGTGATGATCGCCCTGCTGGAAAGTCTGGGTTCTTCCGTTGTCCGCGAAGGCAAAGGGGTGTATACGATCCAATCCGGAAGCGGCGGGGCGAGCCTGCCAAAAGATCTGGTCCAAGCGGTCCGCGGTTCGATCCTCCTGCTCGGGCCGCTACTCGCTCGGAACGGCGAAGTGACGATTCCTCCCCCCGGAGGGGATGTGATCGGCTTAAGAAGATTGGACACCCACTTTATCGGGTTGTCCGCATTGGGAGCAAGCGCCAAGCTCAATGAAGGCGGGTCGCTTCATTTCAAGATTACCGGGAGAGGCCTGATCGGGAATGATATCTTCCTTGATGAAGCTTCGGTGACCGCCACCGAGAACGTGATCATGGCCGCTTCCCTCGCCGAAGGAGAAACGACGGTCTTCAATGCGGCGTGCGAGCCGCATGTCCAGGATCTTTGCCATCTTTTAGTGCGGATGGGCTCCTCGATCGAGGGGATCGGTTCAAACCGCCTGATCATCACCGGATCGAAGAAGCTCACTGGAGCTTCCTATACGCTCGGCTTCGACTACATGGAAGCGGGCTCGTTCATCGGCCTGGCCGCCGCCACCGGGGGCGAAGTGCTGATCAAGGGGATCGATCATCGGCATTTGAGGATTCTCCATCTGGGTTTTGAGCGGATCGGCATCGCTTGGGAACATGACGGACCCTCTTCGATTCTCGTCCCCAAAAAACAACGAAAAGTTCTTGTCAAAGAGGTGGGAGGGCAGACCACCAAGATCGACAGCGCTCCGTGGCCGGGATTTCCGGCGGATCTGCTGAGCATCCTCACCGTTGCAGCGACCCAATCCCGCGGTTCGATTCTCATCCACGAGAAAATGTTCGAGTCGCGGATGTACTTCATCGACTGGCTGATCCGGATGGGTGCGGACATCATCCTCTGCGACCCTCACCGGGCGGTGGTTCAGGGGCCGAGCGTTCTGATCGGATCGGTCTTGAGCAGTCCCGATGTCCGGGCGGGGATGGCCCTCGTCATCGCAGCGGCCGCCGCCCGGGGGGAGTCGGTCATTCAAAATATCTACCAGATCGAGCGGGGATATGAGAATCTGAGTGAAAAGCTGACCTCGTTGGGAATCGACATGGTTCGAAGCGGTTAGACGTTTTTTCTTTTTTGTGCACAAGTTATCCACAAGGATACTAAACACCCTATAACCCCCAAGAAACAGATAAGAAAAACAAAAGGGGCGCCGTCTAAAAATACAGAGATAAGCTATCTGTTAAGTTTTTATATTAAATAAAAATAAACTCTTGTTTAGTGGTTTGTTTTACTCTAAAACCGATATAAGTTTTATGTGGTTTTTAGTAGGTTGGACACAACTTAACGGAACTCCCTCTACCCAGCGTATCCACAAGTTGTCCACAGGCTGTACAGAAGAGAAAAACATCATGTAATTACCTTGATAGCGAGAGTTAGAGGTGACTTTCCCGCTGGATCCCGCCGTCTTGTTCATCTGATAACATGTGGATAGCTTGTCCCTACTGCTCTTCTTCGGCAAACTCCTGTTCATCGATCTCGATCCAGCGATTGTTTTTTGCATGAAGCGATGCCCGCCTCAGGACTGAAAAAAGCTGGCGGACATTTCCCGGCCAGTGGTAGCTTTGAAGCAGCTTGATCGATGTGTCGGTTACCGGGCGTCGTTCGGAGAGGGTCGAATAAAAATGCCGGATGAGCAGGGGGATGTCTTCCTTGTGCTCCCTTAGCGGCGGCATATGGATCTGGGCATCAGTGATCCGGTAGAAGAAATCTTTGCGCATCTGTCCTTCGGCGACCAGCCTTAAGAGCTTTTCATTGCTGGCGGTGACGAGTCTGAAATCGCTTGAGCGGAGCTTCGTATCGCCGAGGCGCCGATATTCCCCGTTCTCCAGCAAACGAAGCATATGGGCTTGGAAGATGAGCGGCAGATTCTCCACCTCATCCAGAAAGAGGGTGGAGTTGTTTGCCTGGCATAGGAGGCCGATGAGTTCGTTGGTCGCGTCGGTGAACGCTCCTTTGGCATGTCCGAAGAACACCGATTTGCCGACAGCGTCATTGAGCAGCGAGCAGTTGATGGCGATGATGTGCCGCTGGGGAAAACGACGGCGGTGAAGATACTCGGCGGCGAGCTCTTTTCCCGTCCCGGTTTCGCCGTAGATGTGCACCGGGCAATCTTTCGTCGCATAGAACTCAAGCAGGCTTCTCAGCTCGACCATCAGCTTGCTCTCACCGACAAGACCGCTGGACCAGACGGGAGATGATTCTTTGACGAGTTCCGTCTTTCCGATTCGGCAGATCTCTTGGAACACCTCCTCCCAGTTGACGGTTCGTTTGTGCATCAACCGGATCTTCAGATCATAGGGGTTGCGGAAGTTTTGAACCGGCTCATCCCGGGTGAAGATGATAATCGGGGCGGAGCATCGACTTTCACCGAGGTGGCGGAGAATTTGGCCGGCGGTAATCTTCGGCTCTTTGGTGTCGATGATGATCATGTCGGGAGTCTCGGATTCAAGGGCTTCAAAGAGCGCAGCCGGCAGGTTGAAGAGCTGAAGATATGGTTGGGTAAACTGTAGCTTAAACCGCTCCTTGGTTCTCCAGTCCAAGGAGAGTACGAATAGAGACATACGTATACTCCTATCTTGTTTTAAGGGTGTAAAGGAGAGGCAAAGGAGTAGAACGCAACCCTACCATAGTCTTACCAAAGACATTCAACGGCTATCTACTATCATTTTGAGAGGTTTTTAGCGGTGAAGAAGCTCTTGGAGGCTGCCGAGCGCGTAGATCGCCGCGGTTTCGCTGCGAAGAATGTTGCTTTTCAGGAAGACAGGGAGAAACCCCGCCTTCTCCAAAAAGACGCACTCCTTCTCGCTGAACCCTCCCTCGGGACCGATCAGGACACCGATCGGGGCGTTCGGATCGAACGTTTTGGCGTATGTCGAGAGGTCTTTGCTTCGGGTGCGGGAGGACTGGTGAAGGAAGAGGAGGGGGCCTCTGCCGGCCCACCATTCGGCAAGCTCCCGAAGATCAAGCACCCGGTCAAGCAATGTGGTGGGAACTCTCGACCCGCTCTGCTGAAGCGCTTCGGTGATTTGAGCCTCGAGCCGGGAGAACCGGGTTCGGGGATTCTTCTTATCCAGCCGGACGGTGCAATATTCGCTGGAGACGAGGACGATCTTGCCGACGCCGAGCTCGGTGGCCTGGCGAACGACCTGCTCCTCCTTCCTGCCTTTGAGCAGGCAGAGCAGGAGAACCAGCGGAGTAAAGGGCTCCTCGTAGGAGGGCAGGGCGTCGGTGGAGGCCGATGTGTCTCCGGCGACGGTGAGCCTGATCGTGCAGGAGGCGGATGCGGAAGCGGTGATGACGCCTTGGTAACGCACCCCGTTGCAATCTTGGGCGAGAAGGCGTGAGCCGGCCTTGAGGCGCAACACATTCGTTAGATAATGCGCTTCCTTGCCCTTCAGGGTTATCTCCTCCTCTCCGTCATAGGTAGAGGGGAGGCGGTAGACTCTCATCGCCGGGCTCGAATCACGTCAATCGCCGCCTGCAATTGAGGATCGAAGGCGGGATCGGCCAGCTTGCGTTCGTCATAGGGAATCTTCGCCTGATACTCATTGCGGAGAAGAATCGCCAGGACCTCATCACGGATTCCCCGCTCCCGGTTGGCGTTCACGAAGGCAGCGATATTCGCATCACTCGGTTCGGGATGGGCGGCGATGAAGGATGAGACGACTTTTTCTTCCATGAGCTCGGCAAAGGGCTCGAGCTCCTCCTCCGACATCACCAGGCTTTCCACGAACACGTCCGGCTCGATTCCTATCTTGTGGATGTTTTCCCCGTTGGGGGTGTAGTAATGAGCGGTGGTAATCTGAGCGAATCCCTCGCCGAATCTGAAGACATCCTGAACGATTCCTTTTCCGAACGTCTTTTCGCCTACCAGCGTTGCCCGATTGTTGTCCCGCATCGCCGCTGCGAAGATTTCCGCCGATGAGGCGGAGCCGCCGTTGGTGAGGACGACGATCGGAATCTCCTCGCTGACCTCCGCCTTGTTCGAGGAAAGGTAGCGCTGGTCGCGGCTGGAGCCGCGCTTGCCCTGGATCGTCACGATCGTCTTGCCCGCATCAAGGAAGATGTTCGCCGCCTGCATCGCCCCGTCAACCGCTCCTCCGGAGTTGTTCCGTTCATCGATGATGATCCCTTTGATTTCATTGAGATCATATTTGCGGACGTGCTCAAGCAGCTGTTTACCGGTTTGAGGACTGAATTCGGAGATCTGGATATAGAGAAGGTCTCGCTCCAGAAGCATCGAATCAACGGTGGGAGCCGTGATGAGCTCCCGGCGGAGCGTCAAATCGAACGAGGTTCCCATCCGATAGACGGTGATCGTTACGCTCGTATTGGGCTCGCCTCGGAGCTTGCGCGATGATTCAAGGCTGGTGAGGGCATCGACCGGCTCGCCGTCGATGTGGCTGATCAGATCGCCGGCCCGCAAGCCCACCCGCTGAGCGGGGGAGCCGGGAAATGGGGAGACGATCGTGATCATGTATGTCTCGGGATCGTCCGGATCGATCGAGTCGGGGTTGGGCTTGGAGAGGTACGTCCCGATTCCTCCGTATATTCCGCTGGTTCCCTCTTCATACTCCTTCGCATCGGAGGGTTTGACGTAGAAGGAGTAGGGATCGTCAAGGGAGGCGACGAGCGCCGTGGCGAGATCGGTGAAGACCTTGTCCTTATCGACCTCTTCGATATAGATCGCATCGATGTACCGATACAGGCGCTCAAGAGCGGAGATGTCAGTGGAAATCTTATCCTGAGCGAATCGACCCGAGGTCAGACCGGTAATGAGCGGCTCGGGATCCCCCCCTGCAAAAACCGGGGCAAGGGTGAGCGCAATAAGAATAAACACAAATATGTGGAAAGCTCTGAATTTTTTCATACAGCAAGTATACTGCAACGAGTCGTCATCGACTAGGTTTCCCGGTATTGACCGGGGCCATTTAGCTTACTACACTTGCCGCATGGCAATGTACATCTCCTTCCCAAGCTGGATTAAACCGGAAATTTTCTCATTCCTGCCGATTCGATGGTATGGGCTGATGTACATCCTCGCATTTGCGACGGCATATCTTTTCATCGTGATCCAAGCGAAGAACGGCGAGATCGCCCTGACTAGGGAGGATGCCCTCGATCTGGTGATGTGGTGCGTCGTCGGCCTGATTCTGGGAGCCCGGCTGTTCTCCGTCCTGTTTTATGACGGCACTGCGTATTATCTGACCCATCCTCACCTCATATTCTGGCCGTTCCGCAACGGGAAGTTCGTAGGTCTGCCGGGAATGAGCTATCATGGCGGGCTTTTCGGGGCTGCAGCGGGAGGATGGCTGTACTCAAAAAAAAAGCGGATACCGTTTTTGGAGATCGCCGACACGGTCGTCTACAGCGTTCCGCTGGGCTACACCTTCGGAAGGCTGGGGAACTTCATCAACGGCGAACTGTTCGGGCGGGTCTCGACGAAACCATGGGCGATGGTTTTTCCCGACGCCCCATCCTTCTCCACAAACTACGAGTGGGTGCGAAGGATCGCCGATGAGCTGAAGATCCCCTATGAGCTCGGTCAGTACATCAACCTTCCCCGTCATCCCAGCCAGCTGTATGAGGCGCTCTTCGAGGGAGTCCTCCTCTTTTTCTTCCTCTGGTTCGTCATCAGGCCGAAGCGAAGGGAGAAGCCCGCCGGAACGGGATTGGCGTGGTATCTGATCGGCTACGGAACGGTGCGCTTCGTCATCGAATATTTCCGCTCGCCGGATGAACACCTCGGGTACATCATCGCCTGGGGGCGCGGTTCCGATACGATTGCCCTTTTTCAATCCGTCTTCAACATATCGATGGGGCAGATCTTCTGTCTGATCATGATCGTCCTCGGAGTGGCGATCCGCCTCATCACCCACTATAGGAGCACCAAACAGTGAATATCATCAATGCACGGGTCGAAAGCCTTCGGAGGGCGATGGCCGATGCCGGACTTGATGGCTGGATCATCAACGGAACCGATCCCCATCAAAGCGAATACGTCCCCGAACGATATCGAAGCAGGGCGTTCATCAGCGGGTTCACCGGCAGTGCCGGATTGGCCCTGATCACCAAGGAAAAAGCGCTTCTTTGGGTGGATTCGAGATACTTTCTTCAAGCGGAGGATCAGATCGCCGGCACGGTCTTCGAGATGATGAAGATCGACACTCCCTCCCATCCCGATCCGTACACCTATCTGAAGATGAACCTCCCCAAGGGATCGGTCATCGGGATCGACGAGGCGACGATCCCCGTCAGCGAACGGAGGCGGATCGAAGGAGTTTTTCAGAACACCCTCGTCCTCAAACCGATGAAGGATATCCTTGATGCCGTCTGGACCGATCGCCCGGCGCTGCCGGAGCATGAGGTCGTCGAGGTTCCCGTCAACTATGCCGGCTCAAGCATGCAGGAGAAGCTTAAGCAGGTTCGCTCTCTGATGATCGAGGCGGGAGCGACCCACCTGCTGCTCTCCACACTGGATGACATCGCATGGCTGACGAACCTTCGCGGGAGCGACATTCCCTACAATCCGCTCTTCATGAGCTATATGCTGATCAGCACCGAACGGGCGTGCCTGTATACCGGCGAAAAACGCTTTACGGAACAGCTCAGGGCACGATTGGAAGAAGATCTTGCGATTCGGCCGTATACCCAACTTCAGGACGATCTTCCCAACCTGTGGAAGCACGCCGTGCTCTACTACAACCCCCAAAAGACCAGTGTGATGGTCGAAAGGAGCTTCGGTCCCTACGAGAAGATCGAAGGACGGGAGTTCACCACCGACCTGAAAGCTCAAAAGAATGAGGTGGAACTGGAAGGAATGAGAAGAGCCCACCTTCTGGACGGCGTGGCACTGGTCAACTTCCTCGGTCGGCTGGACAGGGAAAACGGCTCCTATACGGAGTTGGAGCTGGCAAAGCGGCTGCTTGATGAACGATCCAGAAACGAGCACTTCCTGGGGGAATCCTTCAACGCGATCAGCGGCTTCGGAGCCCACGGGGCGATCGTTCACTATGCGGCGGATGAACAATCGAACGCCAAGGTGGAAGGAGACGGCCTGCTGGTCCTCGATACCGGAGGGACGTATGCGTTCGGCACGACGGATGTCACCCGGACGATTCTGTTCGGAAAGCCGACCGAGGAGCAGATCCGCGATTACACCCTTGTGCTCAAGGGTCATCTCGCCCTTGCTTCCGCCCGCTTCCCCGAGGGCACCAACGGATATCAGTTGGATGTGCTTGCCCGTCAGCATCTCTGGCGGGAAGGGCTTTCCTACTTCCACGGAACCGGTCACGGCGTCGGCTTCAGGCTCAACGTCCATGAAGGACCGCAGTCGATCAGCCCCAAACCGATCGTCGCACCGCTCAAGGAGGGAATGGTCGTCAGCGACGAGCCCGGAATCTATCGAAGCGGATCGCATGGAATCCGGATTGAAAACCTGCTGGCGGTTCAAGAGGATGAAAAGACGGAGTTTGGAACCTTCTACAGCTTCGAGGTCCTCACCCTCTGCCCATTTGAGCGGGACCTGATCGACCCGGAGATGCTTACTGAAGAAGAGATCGAGATGGTTGATGCGTACCACGCATGGGTATATGACGAACTGTATGAATTGATAGACGACGAGGCGATCGAATATCTTGAATATGCGACACAGAGCTTCTTAGGAGAAGAATAAGATGGTAAAACCGTTACAAAAACTGGGAAAAATCAAGCGCAAAGGACCCGTTGTCCTGTTGATCATGGACGGGGTGGGCTTTGGTAAATACAAGGAAGGGGATGCGGTCGCCGCCGCCGTGACGCAGACCCTCGACCGCCTCTACCGGGAGCATCCCTGGACGAAGCTGAAGGCTCATGGAACGGCGGTGGGGCTCCCCAGCGACGATGACATGGGCAACAGCGAGGTCGGTCACAATGCGATGGGGTGCGGAAGAGTCTTCAGCCAGGGGGCGAAGCTGGTCGCCAACTCGATCGAAACCAAAGCGATGTATGAAGGGGATACGTGGAAGAAGCTCATCCGGAATGTCAAGGAGCACGATTCGACGCTCCACTTCATCGGACTCTTAAGCGACGGAAACGTCCACTCCCACATCGACAACCTCAAGGCGATGGTCGCCCAAGCCAAGGTCGAAGGGGTATCGAGAGTTCGGGTCCACGCCCTTCTGGACGGGCGGGATGTCGGGGAACTCTCGGCATTGGAGTACTTCCAGCCCTTTGAAGCGTTTCTGGGAGAGTTGAACGACGAAGACTTCGATGCAAGAATTGCAAGTGGCGGCGGCCGAATGGTGATCACGATGGATCGCTACAACGCCAACTGGAAGATGGTCGAGAAGGGGTGGCATACCCATGTTCTCGGCGAGGGGCGGCTCTTTGCCTCCCCGACGGAAGCGATCGAGACGCTGAGGAAGGAGACCGGAGCGATCGATCAGGACCTTCCGCCCTTCGTCATCGTCGAAGGGGGCAAGCCGGTCGGAACGATCGAGGACCACGACAGCGTGATCCTCTTCAACTTCCGCGGCGACCGGGCTCTTGAGATCACCAAGGCGTTCGAGGCGGAGGAGCTTGTTGAGTTTGACCGAAAGCGGAGGCCGAACGTCGAGTATGCGGGAATGATGGAGTATGACGGAGACCTGCACGTCCCGGCCCAATACCTCGTCTCTCCCCCGGCGATCGATCGGACGTTGGCCGAGTACCTCACGAAGAGCGGAGTGCGGCAGTTCTCGATCTCCGAAACGCAGAAGTTCGGCCACGTAACCTACTTCTTCAATGGAAACCGCAGCGGCAAGTTCAGCGAAACCCTGGAGGAGTACGTGGAGATCCCCTCCGACACGGTTCCTTTTGAAGAGCGCCCATGGATGAAGTGCGCCGAGATCGCCGACCGGGTGATCGAGGAGATCGAAAGCGGCAAGTGGGACTTGATCAAGCTCAACTTTCCTAATGGCGACATGGTCGGACATACGGGAGTCTATCAGGCGGTTGTCTGTTCAATGGAGGGGATGGACCTGCAGATCGGACGGATCGAAAAAGCGGTTCGAGATGCCGGAGGAGTGTTGATGATCACCGCCGATCACGGAAACGCCGATGATATGTATGAGCATACCAAGACCGGCGAGGTCGCCCGCAAAGAGGACGGCACACCGAAAGCGAAGACGAGCCACTCCCTCAACCCGGTTCCCTTCATTCTGGTCGATCCGCTCTACAAGGGTGAATATGAACCGACATTGAAGGAAGGATTGGGCATCAGCAACGTCGCCGCCACGGTGATGAATCTCCTTGACTTCGATCCACCCGAATTCTACGACAGCTCGATCGTCACGATGAAGTAAAAGATCTTTTGATACATCCTCCGATTGAAACCTGCTAAGATGGAAGCAGGAGGATCGGATGGGTATTAACGATCGATTGAAGCGCCTGAGCCGCCTTCAAGGAGGAGATCCGGGGATCTTCGCCTTGGCGGTCCATTCGTTCATCGAAGGGGAGCTGCGCCGGCGGTACGACCTTCCCTATGAAGAGGAGCCGAGCTTCAATGCGCTCAGCGACCGACTGGTCGAAGAAGTGGGCGAAAAAAGCCGGCAATTCCTGGCGAATCTCAAAGCCGCCCACAAGGCGGTGAATGAGGTCCGTCATGAGTTCAATGCTCTCGGCGTCGACCACGCGTTGATGGCGGCGGCTCATCTTTACATGTTCTGTTACTTTATCGATATCGATGAAGGGGCTCTGCAGACGCTCTATAAGATCAAACGGGAATTGGATGATACCTGGACCCGCTCGGAGAGCCGGGGCGAACTGATAACAAGCAATCAAATCCTCCAAATGGAGCTCCAAAAAATACTTGCCGAGAAAGGATCGCTCTCCGACCAGCTTGCCGAGTTGACGGAACGGGAGGAGGAACGAGAGCAGGTTGATGATCGGATCCATTCATTGGAACATCAGATTCGGAACCTTTTGAAAGACAGGGATCGAAACGAAAAAAAGATCAAAGAACTCCGGGATGAACGGCATGCGCTGCAAGTACAGCGCCGCTCTTTGGAAAAGCAGACCCGCGATCTTGAGGAGTATCTGCACGTGATGCGGACGATGACCTCCTACACCCGGACCCGCCGGGATTATGAACACCTTATCCTGCGATTATCCGCTCAGCAGGAGGAGGCGCTTCGCCGAATCGATCTGAGCAGCGATTTTTTGATCACCGGTGGCCCGGGAACGGGGAAAACCCTCGTTCTTCTCAAGGCGATCGGAAAGAAATCGGAAAAGAGCAACGTCGCCCTTCTCACCTATACGAACTCCCTTGCCAAATACGATCAATATCTGACTCGGCTGCTGGGCATCGAAATGGGGCAGATCATGACGATCCATCACTTTCTTCGGGAGCGGATAGAAGAAGGAGAAAGCATCAAGGTGCTGGCCGGAGGGGATACGGACATTCTCATCAGGCTTTGTGAGCCGTACGCCTCTTTACAGTGGACCGCCAAAGATATCTACGATGAAATCGTTCACGTTCTTTGGGCGTTCGGCCATACCCGCCAGCGCTACTGCATCGATCTGGTTCAACGATCCGGAATGGAGAAAGAGCTCGATGAAGCGATGCGAAGCCGGATCTGGGAGGCGAAGGAGGCTGTCGAAGCGTTCATCGAGAAGACGAAACAGCTTCCTTTTCAATACTTCCCGATCCAAGCATTGAAGGTCGCCGAGGAGCATCCCGTTACCATCTTCGATCACTTGTTTATCGATGAGGCGCAAGATGCCACCGTCATGACGCTCACCGCCCTGAAGCGGTTCGTTTCCAAATCGATCATTCTTGCCAGCGACGGGGAGCAGGCGATCTATCAGCCGGGC
The DNA here is from genome assembly GCA_004294855.1 of Sphaerochaeta sp. Lineage (GTDB taxonomy): Bacteria > Spirochaetota > Spirochaetia > Sphaerochaetales > Sphaerochaetaceae > Sphaerochaeta. The sequence goes on from SHOI01000003.1 coordinate 44,483, forward strand.
TTTTCCTTCACTCAAGCGGGGATCGATGTATCCGACAATCGGGTAATCCTCCAAGAGAATTATCGCTCCACGTTGCAGATCCACCGGCTTGCCCAACGGTTTGAGCGGCGAAGCGAAAGCGAGCAATCAAGAGCGCTGCGCGATGGTCCGAACCCCGAACTTCACCGGGGTCGTGATGGATCGGTGTTGCAGAAGTTGGTCGTCGAGCGGGCAATGTTGTTTATCGAACGGCTTGAGTACGAGGAAGAAAACATTTGTATCATGTGCCCCTCGAGCTCCTGTTATCCGGAGCTTGAGCAGGCTTTGACGAAGGCGGGGATTTCAAGCGTCCGCGTCAATGATGAGCGCTTCACGTTTGGTGAGGAATACCATGGACATCTTCGCCTCTCCACCCTGCATTCGGCCAAAGGTCTCGATATTCCCGTCGTGCTGCTCTATCTGCCGTTTCTCCCCCGAGTGAATGAATCCTATGATGAATCGGTCAACAATGAATTGATTCGAAAGCTCCTGTATGTAACGATGACCCGGGCGATCGATCATCTCAACGTCTTTACGCTTGTCAGTCCGAAAGAGGAGATCATCAGGGAGTTGATCGCCGCGTTTTAGATATGGTATGAACGCGATACCAGCACGAGGATTGTCGCCCCCGCTCCATAGATAATGAGGCCGATGATGTTGTAGAAGGTCCGTTGGCTGATCGAGACGAAGGCGTTGCCTACGGTAAGGAGCAGGAAGGCGACGGTCTTGAAGCGGGTATCCCGCTTGGTGTGTTCGCCCAGCGCGATCACGAGATAGGATAGGGCAGCTACGACGGTGAGGGTGATGCAGATCGACAGGAAGAGCGAATCGCTTACTCCTGCCTCCAGGAGGAAGGAGGGGTCGTTGGGGCTGCTGGGAACCAGCAGGGCCAGAAGCGCGGAGCCTGCCGCCCCCACGAAGGTTATGAAACCGATGCGCGAGGGGCTTAACCGTAGAAACAGCAGCGACCCGATCAAAAACAGGAACGAGGTATACAGCAGGCTTCCATGGTAGATGAAGGTCAGGACTCCTCCGTCCAGAAGAAACGTTCCGGTGATCGCCTGATGAAGGGGAAGGATTTTAATGTTCGCAAGAACGATCGTGAGAAAGAGCACCGGCAGGAGCTCCGCTTCGCTGCCGAGGTTCGCCCGATATCGGGTAGCCAGAAGCAGGGAGACAAGGAAGGTGATCCATATATGAATCAACGCCGGCCAGAGGTGGGCGCGAGCCTCAAGGACAAGGTGCCCATCCTGTGAAGCGATGAGGGTGACGATTACGACAAAACTCAGGGCCATGGTAACCAGGCCCTGAATGAGGTTGAACGTGAACCGGACCCCTTTGCTCATACGATGTCACGATGAGGAGTCTTTACCAGAACACCCATTCGACTGCAGGTGTACGCCGCTCCGAAGGAGGCGACGTATGTATCGATGAGAATGCCGACACCGTTGAGAATCGGCATCAATGCAACCATCGACATGTGAGCTCCGTAGAGATCGATCTTGAGGAAGTTGAGGGTGAGGGTGGTGATGAAGAAGACCTCAAACCCCACGTACAAAGGACTGACGAAGGAGAAGAGCGCCGAAGCGAGGGCGATGGTGAGAAGAATCATGTCTTCGGGCACGCTTCCCGTCGCCGCATAGATCATCGTCAGCGTCGCGAGGGTCGAGACGAGCGCGGAGCCGCCCCTGCCGATCAAGGTATAGATCGGAATCGCCGTTCCGCTGACCCGCTTCTGGACACTGAGGTTTTGTCTTGCTAGGCTCATCGTGGCCGGGGTGGTGAAGAAGATCGAGCCGGTGAACATCCCGGCAAGGGCGGGAGCGAGCATCCGGTACAGAATCCGATAGGGGTTCACCGAAAAGAGGGAGAAGATCGCAAGAAGAAGCGGCAGAATGACGAAGAGGGCGAGAAGCACCCCAAGACCCAAGATCATCAAGAACGGCAACATCACGAAGACGGTGCCTTCCTTGGCGACGGAGATCAGCCAATGGGAAGAGATGAAGAAGAGAAAGATCGCTCCACATTGGGCCCACGCTCTGGCGAGCCGGAAGAAGGTCTCGCTGAAGGAGTTCATGACGACATAGGCGGGACGGATGATCTCGACGTTCGGCTTTAAAAACCACCCGAGGAAGAAGGCGATGATGATCACCGGCAGGAGAAAACCCTCCGCTTTCACCAGCGTGTAGAAGGGGTTGACGATCGTAAGGTGTCCCAGAAAGGTGGAGAACGATTGCAATCCGACACTTGAAAAGGTGCCGGGGTCCGTTCCCGCCGAAGAGGAGGCGGGGAACGGCAAGGGCAGGAAGCGGAAGACCGCCGCTGCGCTCAAGACAAGGAGCAGGGTGGAAAAAACACTCCAGAACACGGTGGTTCGAGCAAACGTGCAGCCTTTGCCGTCTTTCCGCAAGGAAGCGATGCCGGCGGAGAAGCTGAAAAAAACCAAAGGAATGAGGATGAACCC
>SHOI01000070.1 GCA_004294855.1 Sphaerochaeta sp.
TGCGAGTACTATCAGGACGGAAATGGCCAAGGAGCCGCCTTCATGGGAACCCGGCAGAGCAATGTGAGAGGAAACAATGCCGGCGCAGCCTTCGGAGCCGGACTTCGAACCCTCGAGCGCGACCGCGATCGCCAGACCCTTCGAACCGAGGATTGCGAGTACTGGCAGGATGGGTACGGGACGGGAACCCGTTCACTGGTGAGGCAGAGACGGCTACCCTAGTGAGTCGATACATATAGATTGAATGTCGGGCCCGGGAAACCCCGGGCCTGACTCTATCCGAACAACACAACCTTCCTGAGCACCGCATGCTTGGTGTTCAATGTCCCGAGAGCGAGCCAGAATGGTCGGATCCGCCATCCGGACAGTCAGATAAAAAGCGATGTGGGCGAGAGGATCTTCCGATTGATGAGCCTCTGAAGAATATCGGCAAGAATCTCGGAATTGATTTCTCCGGGCAACACCCCGCGGCAGGTGAAGTGCGCTCATTGTTGGCCTACGTGAAGCAGAGCTCCTGAACATAACACAATCCCATGTTTGATGTCCCGGGTGGTAACTTCATCCGGGACAATTGATTATGGCCTTATTTGGGGGTGGGATGCTGCAAAAGTCAAGGCTACGATACCGCCGGGCTCCGATTGTGGAGAGTGTGTGTACCTTTCCCGGCGATTCTTGTCAACGAGAGAAGGCTTTGCTATCTTTTTGGGTAGATCAGCAGCAAGGAGTCAACCATATGAGAATACTTCAAAGATCCTTTCTTTTTGCGTTTGTCCTCACCATAGGAACCTTCGGGCTGTTCGCCGCCCCCCTTTCGGAGCAACCTGTCGAACAGGTTCAGGAAACGCCCGCTGTCATCGTCGAATCATCCCGGCGTTCGCCGGTCACCCTCACCCTTGACTTCACCGCCGAGGGCGAGACCTACCGGTACTCCTATACTCAACAGATCATTCAGGCACCGGGAACGCCGGTTCGCCTGCCCTCCCGCAGCCAAATCCGCTTCAACCCGGGCCAGATCGGATTCCTTGCATCCTGGAGCGACGGGAAGAACACATACGAAGCGGGAGAAACGATTACCATGCCGGATAAGGATACATCCCTTACGGCGACCTACGAAGAGGGGGTCCTCTTCTACGACCCGATCCACGAAATCGAGTACTACAGCTCCGATCGGGTGGTTACCGTTCCTTCTGTTCCGGACGATGACGAGGACCGGGTCTTCGTCGGGTGGTACGATCGCCAAAGCGATACCCTTCTTACCGAAGACACCTACGAGCGGACTACAAGCGGCGCCTGCTTCAGGCCGGTGTATAAGAGCCTCGTCTTCACCCGGATCGCTCTGCACTCGTACAACAGCAATGCGGTTCCCAGGAATACCGCCCTCAGCTTGTCCTTTGCTTACCGTAATCGGGGCGATTTCGTAATGAACGACATCACCGCCTCGTTGGAATGCGATCATGGTCTTGTTCGAATCCTCGATCCTCAACCGCAACGCAGAACCCTTCGGCCCAACGAAAGCAATCATCATCGGGATTTCTTTGGTCGAAGGACCTCGGAGGACTCGTTCACCTTCGTCATCGACGGTTCCGTTCCGAGCGGAAGCGAGCTGCCGTTCACCCTCACCGTGACCGATGAGGATGGAGTCTCCTTCTCGAAGACGTTCACGTTGATTGTACAATAAACCGATATTCACAGATTGACTGTCAGGCCCGGGAAAATCCCGGGCCTGACTCTATCGTTACCAAACAGACTGATGGAACCGTATACCGACAGTATCATGGTTCCGGTGTTCAGTGTCCCAGAAGCGTGTCAAGGTCGATCTCGCACCCGACGGTGGGCATGTCGCTCTTCCAGTTCTCCAGCACCTGGGGATGGATTTCGCCGAAGATGCCGACCTCCTTCCCATCCACCATGATGCGGGCAGAGCGGCCCGGGATGAAGCGCCCGTCCTCGCCCGCTTCCGCCAGGGTGTACTCCGTCGAGAGGAAGTAGAAGAGAGTGGAAACATAGGAGGAGACCTCGTTGTAGCCCATCACCGAATCGCTGGCGAGGAAGCCGAGCTTGTTTCGGGTGATCGTCCCGCTGTTCGTCGAATCATCGATGTAGGCGACCTTGCCGACCTCAAAGATCCGGTGGGGGAACGGAGCATGGGCGCTGACGCTTTCACTCTCCAGAAGGCTGGGAAGAATCGAGGGGCGGACCACCTCGTAGTTCTCGCTCATCGGGTTGGCGATGATGATGCACTTTTCAGCGGGATACCGCATGTTGTCGATGTACTCGCGCCTTGAGCCGAGGTAGTTGTACATCATCTCCTGGAAACCGAGACCGACCATCAGATCCTTGATCTTCCGCCCAAGCTCCTCCGCTTCCGTAAGGCGGCCGACGGTGAAGTCGGTGGGCATCACCGGAGCGAAGCGCTCGAGCCCGTGGCCGATCATCACGTCTTCGACCAGATCCACGGCGTGAAGAAAGTCGTTGCGCCACTCCGGCACGGTCGCATAGACCCTGCCCTCGTCGACCACCGCGTAGATTCCCATTCGCCTCAACCCTCGGACGATCTCATCGTCGGTGAGCGGATCGCCGAGCGTCTTGTGGATCTCCTCGACAGTGCAGGAGGCCGGCTCTTGGAAATAGTACGGTACGGTGATCTCCTTGCCGAACTCCGTCTCTTCGGGGAAGACGACTTTGACGGGAAGAATCTCATACCCCATGTCCGCCATGTCGCAGGCGACGATCGCAGCTGCAAGCAGGAGGTCTTTCAGCTCGGTTCCGCTGAACTCGACGAAGAGCTCCTCGTCCCCCTCTTCAACCGCCCCGATTGAGGCGCTGTTGATCACCGGCGGGAAGGAGAGGGTCTGGTCCTTGTCATCGTGCAGGTATGGGAAAAGCGGATCATGTGCGTGGATATGTCCGTACTCCTTCCCCTTGGGGTGGACCGTGCTGATCTGTCTTAGGGAGAGCTCCTCATCCATCCCCAGCGGGACGAACCTCGTCTTGTCGGGATCGGCCCCCCGGTAGTGGACCGGATAGGTGATCAAAGCGGAGCGGTAGATCCCCATCGCGATCGACCTGCGCTTCTGCCCGAAGTTCCAGCAGATCTTCTCCTGGCTTTGGATCAAGGCTTCCAGATCGGCGCCCGAGAGCTTGTGGCCGCGGGCGGCGAACCCGATTCCATAGGGGCGGATCGGGGTGACCGACGCATCGACGATCACCACCCTCCCCTCATGGTCGAACGTCTCCTCCGACGTGGAGAAGAAATCATACAAGGGAGCTTCGATCTCCCAATACGATCGCAACAGGCGGGCGATCCCGGCCGGCGACCAGAGGTCGGGGCGGTTCGTATCGTTGAGCTCGATCTTCAGGATCTCCCCGTCATAGTCATCCAACTCGGCTTTTGCGACGGGAAGGATCGCTTCAAGCTCTTCGGTGGTCAAGGTTTTTCCCACCAGCTCGTAGAAGTAGCGGGCATTGGTTTCAATCTTTGGCATTACTTTCCCCTCCTTAAGCGGACCGATTCGATGTTCGGGGTAAAGAGTTCCCGAAGGTCGTTCAGGCCGAGGTGCATCAGCGCCATCCGGTCGATTCCAAGCCCCCAGGCAAGAACGGGAACATCGATTCCCAAGGGCCCGGTCACCTCGGGGCGGAAGATTCCCGAGCCGCCGAGCTCGAACCAGCCCAAGGTGGGGTGCTTGATGTGCACTTCGATCGAGGGTTCGGTGAAGGGGAAATAGCCGGGCACGTAGCGGACCTCCTCGGCTCCGGCGATCTCCTCGGCGAACATCTTCAAGAGACCGAGCAGGTTCTTCAGGTTCACCTCTTCGCCGAGGACGATTCCCTCGGTCTGATAGAAATCCGCTCCGTGGGTCGCATCGACCTGATCGTACCGGAAGCACCGGACGACGCCGAAGTATTTGCCGGGAACCTTCGCTTTGGGAAGCTGGCGGGCGGAAAGGACCGTCCCCTGGCTGCGAAGGATCTGGCGGCGGGTGAACTCGCGGTCGAAGGTGTAGCCCCAACCCCGGCTGTTCGTCTTCCATCCGTTCTCGTGGGTCGCTGCGACCTGGCTGAGCCACGGCTCCTCGATCGTCTTGGCGTGTCGGGGTTCTTTGACATAGTAGACGTCATGGATGTCCCGGGCGGAGTGGAACTGCGGCATGAAGAGGGCGTCCCCGTTCCAGAACTCGCTTTCCACCAGCGAGCCGTCGAACTCCTCGAAGCCGAGGCTGATCAGCTTGTTCTTCACCCACTGCAGGTAGTCGGCGTACGCATTGTGCCGGCCGACGATGAGGCGGCTGGTGGGAGCGTTCAAGGCATAAGGCCGGAACGTCGAGTTTTTCCACGATCCGGTGGAAAGGATCTCGGATGTCACCAACCCCAGCTCCTCGCCGGTGATCTTGAGGGCGATGATCGCCTCCTTGGCTTTCTCTCCCGCTTCGGTGAGGGTGTAGGTAACCTCCTCCCGCTCAACCACCTTGAACGGCGAGGTCGCCGCCCCGCGCTTCTTGGCGATCCGGGAGACCGCCGTTCTTTCTTCACTTGTCAGGGTATCGTCATCCAGGAGCCCATCGAGGCCCTTCTTCAGCACTGTTCGGGTCAAAAGAATCATTCCTTCCAACTCTTGAGCTTTGGCTTCGGCGTTGTTTGCTTCATTCATACCGACGAACCCGCCTTTGGAAAGCAGGCCGAAGGAGGAACCGACTTCGCTCTGCTCCAACTTCAGGCTCTCGGCGATCTTCGGCAGCGGAGCGGGGCCATGCTCCTTGAGGAAATGAAAGATCCGCTCGGCCGGGGTGCCCTCTTGGGCTTGGAACCTGCCCACATCGGTCAGTTCATACAAGGTCCGCCGTATCCGCGCTTCTTCTTTTATAAAGCCTTTCGCTTCAAGCCAGCTGAAGCTCTGGTTGCATTGGCCGACATTGTACCCGAGCTCGCCGATCAGGCGTTTGGCGTCGATCGCCTCTCCCAAGGACACATGCCTCAGGAGACGGACCTCCAAGGGATGGAGGTTCTTCACATCGATATCCATCATCAATACTCCTCTTCGGACCGGATGGCCCAAGTGGTTTGTATTCTATCGATTGAGCGGGAAAAAGGAAAGGCTATACGGCGGTGAAGAGCAAGCGGACGCTCTTTACGATCTCCTCCTTCGATACGGTCGCACCCTTCTCCAGTTCCTGGGCGAAGGGAATCGGCAGTTCTTTGCCGCAGAGGCGCTTCGGAGCGGTTTTCAAGGAACGAAGAGTCGGCTCGTCGCCGGCGACCGCAGCGAGGATCTCCGCACCGAAGCCGGCGAACTCGGGCGAATCATGAACCACGAGCAATCGGCCGGTCTTTTTGACCGACCTGAGGATCGTCTCCGTATCGAGGGGCTTGAGCGTGGCAAGGTCGATGATCTCGACCTCGATCTCGTCCTGAGCGGAAAGGATCGAAGCGGCGGACAAGGCCGTCGTCACCGCTTTGGAGTATGCAACGATCGTCACGTCGCTTCCCCGCTTCTTCACGATCGCTTTGCCCAGCGGCATGAGATACTCCTTGTCCCCGACCGGCCCGATGGTGTCGTACAAGCCCTTGTGTTCGAAAAACAGCACGGGGTTGTTGGAGCGGATCGCGCTCTTTAAGAGCGCCTTTGCATCCCCCGGGCACGACGGAGCGACGACGATCAGGCCCGGAACGTTGGTGAACATCGATTCGAGGGACTGGGTGTGCTGAGCTCCGTGGCCGGTGCCGCTGCCGACGGGCATCCGGACGACGACCGGGGCGGAGAGCTGGCCGGCGCTGATGAAATGGGCTTTCGCCGCGTGGTTGATGATCGGGTCGCTGGCAAGGGTGGCGAAGTCTCCGTACATGATCTCGACGACCGGTCGAATCCCGAGAAACGAGGCGCCGACCCCCATCCCGGTGATCGCTTCTTCGCTGACGGGGGTTTCATGGACCCGGTCCTGAAAGTTCGCATGCAGATCGCCGGTCACTTTGAAACATCCGCCGTAGAGGCCGATATCCTCCCCGATGAGGTGCACCGCCTTGTCACGGGCCATCTCCTCGGCCAATGCAAAGCGGATCGCTTCCCGATAGGTCAAGCGGCTCGTCTGATTGACGACGCCATAGACTTGAGGATCTTCCGGAGCGTAGACCAACGCCTCGGCTTCTTCAAAGGTGAGGTGTTCGTCCTTGACGGCTCGAGCCCTCATGGCGGCTTCTTCGACCTGTTTGCGGCCGGAGAGAATGATTTCGGAAACCTCGTCTTCGCTGAAAAGTTCATCTTCGATGAGGGTCCGGCAAAAACGGGTGATGGGGTCTTTCGCCTCCCATTCCGCTTCCTCTTCTTTTGTTCGATAGTGACAGTCATCGCTTTTGGAGTGTCCGCACAGGCGGTAGGTAAGCACTTCCAGAAGATACGGCCTGCCGGTGGAACGGATAGATCGGACCGCCTCCCGAGCTGCCGCGTACACCGCTTCGACATCATTGCCGTCGACGGTGTTGTGGGGCATGTTGTATCCTTCCGCCCGCTTGGCGATCGAGGGGGCGCTGACCATCCGATCACGGGAAGCGCTCATCCCGTAGCCGTTGTTCTCGCAGAAAAAAAGCACCGGCAGATTCAAAACGGAAGCAAGGTTCATCGATTCGTGCACCGCCCCCCGGCTGCTCGCCCCGTCGCCGAAGATCGCCACGGAAAGGGAATCGGATCCCTGTTGCTTGAGGGCGAAGCCCAAGCCGGTCGCAAGGTTCACGCCGCTGCCGACCACGCTGGAGGAGCCGGTGTTCCACGTCTGGACATCCGTCATGTGCATCGAGCCGCCGAGGCCCTTCACGATCCCATGGCGCGAGCCGAACATCTCGCTGAACATCGCCTCTTCACCGCTGCCCCGGGCGATCGTATGACCGTGGCAGCGATGGGTGGGGACGATCCAATCCCCCTCTTTCAACGCCAGGGAGAGACCGGCTTGAGCGGCCTCCTGCCCGATTGAAAGATGGGTGGTCCCATGCATCTCTTTATGGTGAAAAAATTGAGCGACCAATTCCTCGAATCGGCGCGAACGAACCATGATCGAAAGCGCTTTGTGCGCCTGGTTCTTTGTCAGTCTCATCTGTGCTCCCCGGCAGGATATGCAGTCCCGCCTTTCCCACATGAGTTGGTGGTCTTTTGTATCGTACGCGCCAATCCTTCCCCTGTCAATGTTGAGGAATCGTTTTATGAGCTCTCGTTGACAACAGCCTCTTTTTATATAATCCTTACATCGTACCCAAGGGGGTTCCTATGAACAACAGCTTGTCCATTCCGCCACTAGCCAAAGACTTGGTCCGCGTCCTGATCGACGCCGCCACGATCGAACGTCGAGTCGATGAGTTGGCCCGCCAGATCACCGAAGATTACCAAAACCTGGAGGGAGATCTGATTCTTGTCGGAGTCCTCAAGGGCTCCTTCATCTTCATCGCCGATCTGGCGCGCAAGATGATGAAAAAACACGTCATCGATTTCATCGCCCTTTCCTCCTACGACGGGGGAACCAGCGGTAACGTCCGCCTTCTGATGGACACCCGTGAAAACATGGAGAACAAGCATGTTTTGATCGTCGAAGACATCCTCGACAGCGGGAACACCCTCGATTACCTGACCCGGAGCTTCATGACCCGAAGCCCGCGTTCGGTAAAGACCGCCGTCCTGCTTGACAAACCGGAGCGGCACGAGGTCGATATCAAGGTCGATTACATCGGCTTCACGATACCCGACGTCTGGGTCGTCGGCTATGGCCTCGATTACAACGAACGCTACCGAACCCTTCCCTACATCGCCGAGATGAAACCTCAGGAGGGGTAAGCATGAGTGACAACGCTCTGTATGTTTCCTACAACACCGTTCACAAGCTCGTCAAATCGCTCAGTGAGCGGCTGCTCGATTCGGGGTATGACCCCGAGGTGATCGTCGCGATCGGCAGCGGCGGCTTCATCCCCGCCCGCATCATGAAGACCTTCATCAACCGCCCGATCTATGCGGTGGGCATCTCCTACTACGGAGTCGACAACAAGCACCGCGACCATCCGACGAAGATCCAATGGATCGACGAGGTGAAAAGCCAGCTTCGGGGAAAAAAAGTCCTGCTGATCGACGAAGTCGATGACAGCCGGGTCACCCTGGCGTACTGCATCGGCGAACTGTTAAAGTATGAGCCCGAGGAGATCGCCGTATTGGTATTGCACAACAAGCGCAAGGAGAAGGACGTGGAGTTCCCCTCCGAAATCAAACGTTATTTCAGCGGAATGGAAACCGATGATGTCTGGATCAAGTATCCGTGGGATGCGGTGGAGATCGAAGAGCACACCGCCAAGGAGGAAGCATGAGCAAGGTTGTATCAATCGTTGGAGCCCAATGGGGCGATGAGGGAAAGGGTCGGATGATCGATTACCTTGCCCAGTCTTCGCAGGTGGTGATCCGCTTCCAGGGCGGGGACAACGCCGGTCACACCGTCATCAACGACAAGGGCAAGTTCGCCCTCCACATCATTCCTTCCGGAATCTTCAATCCCGATACGATGAACATCGTCGGGGCGGGAACGGTGGTGAACTTCGACACGATGGCTGAAGAGCTTGCTTCGATCACCAAAGCGGGAGTCGAGGTGGACAACCTCTTCATCGATGTCCGTGCCCACCTGATCATGCCCTACCACCGCCAGCTCGACGGCGCCCAGGAGCGCTCGAAGAGCGAGAAAGCCCAGATCGGCACCACCGGCCGGGGGATCGGCCCCTGCTACAGCGACAAGGCGACGCGAAGCGGCCTGAGGGCCGGCGATCTTCATGACCTTGAGCGCGCCCGAACCCGCCTTGAGATGCTACTGCCCCAGAAGAACCGGGAGCTTGCCTTCTACGGCCTGCCGGAAGCGGACATCGAGGAATTGATGACCTTGCTGGAACGATGGGCGGCAACCTACCGGGACAAGATCATCGACACCCTTCCGGTCGTCCGGGATGCGTATGAGACCGGGCAGAAGATCCTGCTTGAAGGGCAGCTCGGGGTGATGAGGGATCTCGACTGGGGAATTTATCCCTACACGACCAGCTCCTCCCCCACCAGCGGCGGAGCGGCGGTCGGAAGCGGCCTGGGTCCGCGAAGGATCGACGAGATCATCGGGGTCACCAAGGTCTACTCGACCAGCGTCGGCGGCGGTCCGTTCATGACCGAGCTGCTTGACGACGTCGGAGAGAAGCTCCGCTCAATCGGAAAGGAGTTCGGAGCGACGACCGGCCGGCCCCGCCGGTGCGGCTGGTTCGATGCGGTGGCCACGGAGTTCTCCTGCTGGATCAACGACTTCACCGCCCTCGCCCTGACCAAGCTGGACGTGCTGGACACCTTCGAGACGATCAAGATCTGCACCGGGTACATGATCGGCGGGGAATACTACAACCACCTTCCGGAAACCGCCCTTCAGGAGCTGGCCAAACCGGTCTATGAAGAGCATAAGGGGTGGATGAGCGACACGACGGGCGCCCGCTCCTGGGATGACCTGCCCAAGGAGGCTCAGGCGTACTGCAGGCGGATCGAAGAACTGGTAGGCTGTCCGATCAAGTACATCTCCGTCGGTCCGGAGCG
>SHOI01000071.1 GCA_004294855.1 Sphaerochaeta sp.
CATACTGGATCATACAGCCCACGTTCCGCACCCTGAATCGGGAGTTTTCGGGGTAATGTATCTGGGTAGCCTTAATCGATGTTTTCCCTCTCTTGCTACATGAGCAACACTGAAGGCTCGAGCGCTTTGACGGATAGTTGTCGAAGCTGTTCCACGATGGGTGCGGAAAGTGGGATACAGGATTAAGGCACCGGATCATGTACCATCAATGTACCAGGATCAATGTACCGTTATTGACATCTGAAAAAAAAAGTACTAATCTTACATTGTGTTCACCTACCAAGATGTAGGAGGAACTGGGAGGTCGTTACGGCGCCCTCCCCTTTTTATGCATACGCACGAACTCTTTTTTCCCACTTCTTGAGTGTTGATTTTCTGTACGAATCGCTTTCAAGATTAAAAGAGGTAATTATATTCATCACTTCCTTTCTGGTGTTTTTAAGAAAAACCCTTTTCATGACTATAAGAAAGTCATATGTTTCAAGCCAGATGTACGTTCTGATTCCTTTCTTAGCGTTACTCTCCTGATAATCAAATGCTTTGATGAGAGGAGATCTATAGTTTTCAATCATTGGTTTAACCCATGGAAGTCTCTTTGCTCTCTGGTAGTCTATCAGCCTTTCATTTGTTGTTTCATCCATTTTTGTTATAAGATGCCAAAAAATTTTTTCATACCCTCTTCCATTGGGTTCATATTCTGGATAGAAACCTACAGGAGTCGTGTCAAAGTACAAGTTCCCTGTTTTAATATCCATTTGAAAAACTGAATACAAAGATGCAAGAATTTGGTCTATTGGTTTATTATTCAAAGATAGTTCAAGAGGTAGCCAACTAGGCGCTTGAACGCTCATAGCTCCCTCCCGTTCCATCGTAAAAGATTCATTTTCCTTTCTCTAAGAAGAGTAGTTTTTTCCAACGTATAACCCGTGCGATCTTGGATTCTTTTAATAATGGCTAATTTCGTTTTACTATATGTGAGCCCTCTATTTTTATAACAAATAGCGCCAATCAAGAGATCACATAATTGGATTAATTGGACTTGATCTGACCTGACAAGCTTAACAGACCTAATTATTTCTTGAGAAAAATCATAATTGTTATTTGAAAGAACTTCATGCAGTTTCTTAACTCTCTTGCTTCCCCAAGTATCTTTATAGTCTAAATAAATATCATAAAAACTATCTGGAGCGATGATTACTTTCAATAAATCAAAGAACATTTTATAGTACCACTCATCGTGAGTCTGGCCAAATTCCTCATGACGTAATATCGATTTATCAGGAATGATGATACCTCTGAAATGTAGATGATCATCGTCAAAGAAATAATCAATGATATCGAGGTAAAACTGCTCTTTTGCAGGAGATATTTTAATCCACTTCAATTCAGCATATGGTGATAATCCATGCTTTACACGTATTTCTTTTAATCTGTTGGATATTTCGGACACCTTATCCCGCCTACACCAAACAGCACCCAAAACCATTGTATTAAAGCCATCGTTCTCAAGATGACAACTTTCATCACAATAAATGCTATAACTCTCCGGCATAATCACTCCTAATTCAGATAACAGGAAGGTGTAAAAGTGTTTAACAAATATAGTTGACCATTCGCATGGATTCGATATTCTGCTGGATTATACCATAGTTGGAAAGATTATGTTACAGACAAAACAGCTTTCTGAAAAATGAAAACCCTAAAACCCTTAACATTTTATGGTCGAAACACGAAAACAGTAGAAATTATTGCGTTTGGGTATTTGGTGATGTACGATAGAAAGAGAATCACCAGCGGAGGTAGCAGATGTCAAACGTACAATCTATTTTGGATCAGAAGGGCAGTTCAGTCTTTAGCATTACACCGGATGATGTGTTAGCTCACGCACTCTTACAGTTGAATGAACGAAAAGTCGGAGCTCTTTTGGTTCTCAATGAGGCAGGGGATATTAAAGGAATTCTTTCCGAGCGCGACATTGTCCGCTATTTCTCTCGCCGAATCCAACACGTTAACACAACTGAAATTAAAGTCAAAGAAGTGATGACTGCCGGGGTTACCTGCGTAAAGCGGCACCAAAGCCTTGAGGATTGTCTTCAATTGATGACTGTCGGTCGCTTCAGGCACTTGCCGGTAGTTGACGACAGTGGGAAGGTCATGGGCATGGTATCCATCGGGGACGTTGTAAAGGCGGTCCTTGATGCCAAGGATTTCCAGATCGGAGAATTGGAGCAGTATATCACAAGCGCCTACTAGGATGCGCGTAGAATGGAAATCTCAAGCTCAACGCGGTGATTGAGCAGCGTAGATGCGATTGTGTCAATTATGAAATAAAAAGGGCTGGGGCGGTTGCTTCAGCCCTCATTTACTATGGTCATCCTTATTATTCCGGTCCTGTTTCATCCGATTGATCATCGTGATATACGCTTGGATCTGACCGTCGATCTCGGCGGCTTTCAGGCTGCCCCGACCATCCCAGTCCTGTCCCTCATAGATCGTCAAGTGATGGAGTTCACCCTCCAGATCATGGATGCTTAAGGGGGTGGTTCGGGCTCTCAATTCAAGGTGGTGAATCATCAAATCATAGGCGTTGTCGAATACTCGTTGCTCACCCGAAAAATCATATTCGCCCAATTCTAATTCCTCCTCAACGAGAGACGGCTGATCAGGCTGTGGAGCATCCGCTCAATTTCAGGGGTATCCAAAGCTTCAATATCACGCTCAACCCGCTTGCGATACTGCTGCTCGATTTTTTGGGCTTTTTCAACACCTCGATAGTGATCCACCAAGGAAAGGATGGTGTTAATGTTCTTCTTTGAGAGCGGCAACTTCGGTTCATGGAGATACGAATGGAGGAGGGCGGAACCGGCTTTCTTTTCCTCCTGCAATGCAAGCAAGAGAGGAAGCGTAGGAATCCCGTTTTTCAGATCCCAGGCGATCTCTTTTCCCAGAAGGACCGCCTCTCCGTCATAGTCGAGATTATCGTCCTGAATTTGAAACGCCATCCCGAGCGCATATCCGAGACGATGAGCGCGCATTCTTACCAATTGATCTTCGGTTGCCAACGCTGAACCAAGGTAACAGCTGAGGGCGAAGAGACTGGCGGTTTTACCGGCAATTCGTCGGGTGTAGGCAGTTCGGGTGATAAAGAAGTTGCCCACATTCGCATCTTGTTCAAGCTCGCTTTCGCAGAGGCGGGCCATCGCATTGGCCATCGCTACCCGGTTTATCTTCGTGTCGAGGCGGCTGGTCAATGTGAGTGCCTTTGAAAGCAGGAGATCACCCGCCAACACGGCCTGCTTCGCTCCAAGGGAGGCAAAGAGGGTTTTCTTCCCGCGACGGGTCGGTGCTCCATCGATGATATCGTCGTGGACGAGCGAAGCGAGGTGGATCAATTCAACCGCTGCAGCGGTATTGATCGCATCCTGGTCGATGTTGTTTCCGTTAAGCGTGCTCATGATGAGAACCAGGGCAGGACGCAACATCTTGCCGCAGGTTCGAACGTAGTCCAACAGCACTTGGCGAATAAAGGGATGGGAAGCTGCGATCGTCTCTTCAATCGTAGCCTTCACCCGGTTCAGCGGTTCGGCCAATGCCGGTTCTTCTTCCCAGAATTCCGCCATTACTTTTTCTTGTTGAGTCTGCGCTCCATCTGCTTGCGTGAGAAGGTCGGCTCATCAAGGTAGAGGTAGGTCTTCTTGGCCAGAGGAGTCATATTCCAAATCTTCTTCAACCAAGGCATCACCCAGTAATCAAGGCCGAAAGCCTTGCCGGCTCCACCGAGCATGACGATTGAAACTGCCATATACCAGAGAATTTCTTTTCCGGCCAACGCTCCTATG
Organism: Sphaerochaeta sp.; assembly: GCA_004294855.1. Taxonomy (GTDB): domain Bacteria; phylum Spirochaetota; class Spirochaetia; order Sphaerochaetales; family Sphaerochaetaceae; genus Sphaerochaeta. The sequence goes on from SHOI01000071.1 coordinate 3,840, forward strand.
AGGAACATGATGGAGAGGCCAAGGGAGACGATCGCAGCGGGGAACGTCAGGAAGCCTCCGATGAACATTAATCCGATCGCCACTTCGACGAGAACGATTACGACTTGGAAGAAGTAAGGCGCCTGAGCGACAAACGTCTCGTTGATCCAAGTATAGATTGCCAGCGGCTCCTTCAAGAGGGGAGGAGCGAATTGGGCAACCTCGCCGGTAGCTCCTGAAACGGTATCCGCAACTGCCTGAGTCGCCGATGCAACCGCTTGCGTTGCGGCGGTTGTTGCCGATGCAACAGCCTCGGTAACGGCACCGGTTGCACCTGCAACGCCATCCGCTGAACCCCAATAGACTTTGGAGCCGGTCGTATCGGTCAGCCAGCCGTCGGCGATCTTTCCGCCGCCTTCGATCAGCCACATCACACCGAGGAATATTCTGAGGAACGTGGTCCAGTACGCCGGGACCTTGTTTGCCGCCAATCCTCCGATGAGGGAACGGTTGTTCTTGATGTTGAAGATCTCATGCTTCAGGTATGCCCACGCACCGTTGATACCGCACACCCCGCTTTGGTAGTAGACGTTGACCAAGTGTTTAAGCGCCATTGCAAAGAAGCCGGAAAGGCTGATCCCTGCAGTATGGCTTACCGCATAGCGTCCGCCGATGGAAACCATGAAGCCGTGAAAGTTCGACTTGAACGGAACCGGTTCTTTCGCCTTCAGACCGAGTTCCGTTTTTACCTTGTAGATGATCGACCGGGCAGCGGTCTTCGCCGTCTGCTCGGCGGCCTCAACGATCTGGGGAACGGCGCGGTTGTTCTCAAGGAACCACATTCCGTCCCCAACGACGTAGACATTCTCATAGTCGGGGGTCTGCATATATTCGTTGACGAGCTTGCGGCCGATCTTTCCGTCGGTGATCTTGAGCTTTTCGCCAAACTCGGTTCCCCTGATTCCGCAGGTCCAGATGAGGGTCTTGGTCTTGATGTCGGCACCTTGGCGGGTGGTGAATCCATCTGCGGTGACGTTCGTGATCAGGTTGTTGACCATGATCTTCACACCCTTCTTTTCCATATACTCCCAAGCTTTCTTCATCGGCTTTTCGGGGAGCATGTTGAGGATCGTGCCCAAGCCTTCGCAAAGAATCAGCTGAACTTCTTTTTCGTAGTCGATCTTGTTCGCTTTGCAGAGGATCGGCAGGTACTCCAAAAGTTCACCCACCATCTCGACGCCGGTGAAGCCGCCGCCGGCAACGACGAAGGTAAGCATCTGCTTGCGCTTCTTCTCATCCGCTTCAAGGGCGGCCAATCGAACCGTCTCTTCAATGTGACAGCGGATCTTGATCGCTTCTTCCAAGGACCAGAGATAGAAAGCGTGTTCTTTTACCCCCGGAATATTGAAATCGGCAGTGGTGGCACCGGTGCCGATGATCAGTTCATCGTAACCATATTTTGCCCGCTGGCCGATAAGCTGCTGCTTTTTAAAATCGATTTCGACGATCGTGTCCTGAACCACGTTCACTTTTTTCCCGGCAAAGATCCGGTCAAACGATATCTTGACGGAATCTTCGCTTACCCGAGCCCCTGCGACCTCGTGCAGTTCAGTAAGCAGGATGTGGTGATGCTTCTTGTCAATGAGCGTCACCTCGACTTTGTCCTGATGCTTTTTAAACGCTTTGTTCAGTGTCTTGGCGGCGTGGACTCCGGCATAGCCTCCACCCAAGACCACAATCTTCTTCTTGTTCATAGTACTACCTTCCTTAAGAAAACAGGGTTTCAACCCTGCCAAATGTAGTTGACCAATATCCTCTATAGACGTGGTAACTCTACCACAAGTGCAGGTGATAGTACAATTCTTTGTTTTTATATCGATACGACGGTTTCAATTGAAAGGAGCTCAACACACCGTCCGAAACGGAAGAAATGCCTTGATTTTTCAATAAAAAGAGCATCTTCAATGTATTCAGGAATCCGGATTGAAATCAAACGTGAAATCGATAAAGAACAATTTATATGGTTGATGCCAATCTTCTTTCCAACATAACATATTTATAGATAGGGAATTATATGCCTTTCACCGGATTGGCGGGAAAATCATAGTATTTTAATAGTATTGCAAATTCTCGTTACAATAGTATTATAATGTCTAGGGGTCCCAACCATCAAAAAGAGAAATATGGATACGAGGAGTATACGATGAAAAAGAGCAAGATTGTTCTCATTGCCGCTTTAACCGTGGCGGCGGTGCTCATCCTCAGCGGATGTGGAAAGAAGCAGGAAGCACCGGCGGCTTCCGCTTCTCCGGTTCCGGCGACGGCGGCACCCAAAGCAGCATTGGCGGACGGAAACTATTTCGCAATCGATCGAAGTGAAGCCGCCCCGAATTGGCGCTATTATGTCGAGTTGGCTGTTTCCGGCGGCGCCATCACCGAGGTGAATTGGTCGGCGGTCAATCCGGCGGGCATGGACAAGAAGACGGTGGACAAGGCGGGCCAGTACAACATGGTCAAGTATGGCGGTGCTCAGGCGGAGTGGTACCAGCAGGCCGAGAAGGTGGAAGAACAGCTGATCAAAACGCAGTCAGCGGATCTTCCCGATGCAATTGGCGGGGTTTCCATCGGCTTCGATGAATTCAAAGCATTGGTGAAACAGGCCCTCGCTTCACCTCCGGCCGTCCGGGGTCCGTATGCGGACGGTGAGTATTACGCTGAAGAAGGGGCCTTCGGGAGTTCGGGGTGGAAGTATTTCGTTTCGTTGCTCGTCCGCAACGGAAACATCGTTCATGCGAACTGGAGCGCCGTTGATAAGGACGGTCGGGACAAGCGTCAGGTTGCCGCTTCCGGCGAGTATGGGATGATCAAGGTGAGTTCTCTCAAGAAAGAGTGGCACGAGCAAGCGTTGGAAGCGGAAATGTACCTGTTGAAGACTCAGGATCCCAAGCAAATCGCATTGAAGGCGGACGGAAAGACCGACGCGATCGCCGGAGCCACAATCACTGTAGGCGTTTTCTTCGACTTGGCTGAAGCGGCGTTGGCCAACGGACCGAGGACATACTGATTTTTAAAATCAGCTCTTTGCAATATGAACGCTCCGGGGGTTCCGGAGCGTTTTGCCGTATCTGCGGTAGACTGGACTCGAACCAGCACAAGATCTCTCCCACTAGCACCTCAAGCTAGCGTGTCTACCAATTCCACCACTACCGCACATGAATTAGTTGAACAGGGCAACCTTACAATGAAGACGAATTGAAGGTCAAGCCCTTTTTCCGAATCCTAACTGAGCGTTTCAAAAAGCTCCAGCCGTTGGGCGAAATGGGCGATTGCGTCATCAACCGGCTTGCCGGTCGACATGTCCACGCCTGCTTGTTTGAGGTTTTCGATCGGGAAATACCGTCCGCCGTTGGAAAGGAACCTCAGATAGCGGGCCCGCTCCTCTTCACCTCCTCCAAGCACCTCTTTGGAGAGCGCTATCGCCGCACTGAGGCCGGTTGCGTACTTGTAGACGTAGAAGGGGGAGTAGAAGTGTGGAATCCTCAAACCTTCCAGATTGCTTTCATCGATGAACGTAACCCCCGGTCCGAAGTATTGGCGGAGAAGATCGCCATATGTGCTGCGAACCAGATCGAGCGTCAAGGGGATGGAAGCTTCCGCCTTCTTGTGGATTTTGTGCTCGAACTCGGCGAACATCGTCTGCCTGAAGAGGGTGGCGACCACGTCATCCAGCTGCTTGGCGATGATGTAGCGTTTGGTCTGAACATCATCGGTGGACTCGATCATGTAGTTGGCGACCAGCTGCTCGTTGAACGTCGAGGCGACCTCCGCCTCGAAAATCGAGTAATCCCAGTGGTGGAAGGGGTTGTTGCGCGCCGAGTAGTAGGAGTGCATCGAGTGCCCCCCTTCATGGGCGAGCGTGAAGAGATCGCGCAGCACATCCTCCTTGTAGTTCATCAGGATATAGGGGTACCCGGTGTAGGAGCCGGAGGAGAACGCGCCGCTGCGCTTCCCCTTGTTCTCGTAGCGGTCGACCCACCGCTCGATCGTGAGACCGCGGGTCAGGGTGTCGACATACTCGCTGCCAAGCGGCTTGAGCGCCTCGCCGATGATCTTCACCGCCTCCTCGTACGGCGTATGGGCTTTGACTCCGCTGACCAGGGGGACGTACACGTCCCAGTGGGCGAGGTTCCGTACTCCGAGGATCTTCTTGCGTAGCTCGTAATAGCGATGAAGGACCGGCAGGCCAGCATGGACGCTCTCGATCAACCGGTCGTAGACGCCGGTCGGCACGTCATCGGCGAAGAGCGACATCTCCCGGCTGGATGGATAGGAACGAACGGTGTGCCTGAAGATATCCTGTTTCACCTGACCCTCGTAGAGGCGGAAAAGGGTGTGGCGGTTCCGGTTGTATCTGGAATAGAACTGTTTGTACGCCTTCTTCCTGAGCGCCCGATCCTCGCTCATCAGAAAGGAGGAGAAGGTGGATTGGGTCAGCGGCTTGTCTCCGATCCGGCCAAAGTCGAAATCGATGTTCGTCAGGTCGCTGAACGCGTTTCTCGGCGTCTGCGCACTTTCCCGCTGAAGCGCCATGATCCGCTCTTCCCGTTCACTGAGGACGTGGGCCTTGTAGCGCATGCTCCGCATGAGAAAGACCTTGTACGGCTCGAACGCCTCGTCCGCCAGATAGCCGTTCATCACCTCCTCATCAATCGAAAGCAGTTCGGGATCGAAGAACGCAAGCGCCGCCCCGAGTTCGGTCATCAAGGTGCTGGAGATTGAGGAGCGTTCGACGTTGGCCGGATTCGAGGTGTCGCTCGCCCAGTTGAGAAACGCGTAGGAAGACACCCGTTCGGCGAGGATCCCGACCTTGGCATGAAACGCCATCGTCTTAAGCAACGACTCCCTGCCGGCTTTCAGGCTGCCTTTGTAGGAGGGGATCTCTTTGATGAATGATCGAAGTTCTTCGACCGCTGCCTCCCACGCCGCATCATTCTCGAAGAGGGAACCGAGATCCCATGTATCCATCGTCTTTTGTTCACTTCTTGTTAACACCTGCATGCTATACTCTCCTTACCAGCTCCATAAGCATTCTGCTTGCTTTCCCCCGATGTCCCAGCTCATCCTTCATCTCCATCCCCAGTTCGGCCATCGTCAGGTCTTTGCCTTCCACGATGAAGATCGGATCGTAGCCGAACCCCTCACTTCCGCGTTCATGGCGGGCGATCGAGCCCTTGGCTTCTTCGCACACCGTGAACACCCGATAGTCGCTGACCACCAGAGCGAGGGCGCAGACAAACCGGGCGCTCCGATTCTCGATGCCTTCCATATGCTTCAGCAGGAAGGCGTTGCGTTCTTTGCTGTCCATGAGATGGTTGTGGACTTCAAAGCCGTAGCGGGCGGTCTGAAGCCCGGGGCCTCCGCCCAGCGCGTCGACGCATAATCCCGAATCATCACCCAGAACCCAGTAGGAGGGCGCAAGGGCTTTCAGAGTAGCTGCCTTGAGCAGGGCGTTTTCCGTGAAGGACGGCCTGTCCTCCTCGACATCGAACACAATGCCCAGATCCTTCGGCATCACGATGCGATGGGGGGCAAGCAATCGAGCAAACTCTTCCTGTTTATGTTCATTGTTGGACGCAAGCAGAATATCCATTAACTAAGGATAGTCATTGACACCTCTTTCGTCTATATAGGTGTATAAAAGTTTTTTGATGTGAAACACCGAGGAGGAGACCGTCCCTTTGGGAATA
>SHOI01000197.1 GCA_004294855.1 Sphaerochaeta sp.
ATCCGCCCGTGACTGAAGACTACTGGGGTAATTACGAGGAACTGGTTCGGGAGTTTTGCCTGAAGCATGGCATGGAGCTCATAGATTATGAGTTCACGGGTGCATCGTCAAACTATCTTTGAGGTCACACATCAAGCTTTTTACGGTGAATCGCCTCGGATTCTTTTGTGAAGAAGACATCGGAATCGACAAGGCGGGGGCTGACGGGTTCATATCGCTTCGGTGTTCAAAGCGAAAGATCTATGAGAATTTGGCCTTGATCTTGTTTTCCATCGTCCCGATCACCTAGATGAACGCCTCATCGCTTTTTCCTGTAGGGTCTTCCAAATCCCAGTCTTCGGTATGCTCGGAGGGGATGATGGGTACTGCACGGTGCACCCCACCGTGATGACGATATCCGCTTCGGGGATCTCATCGATCGTTTTGGAATGCGGGGTTGCTTCCATGTCTATTCCATACAGTTCCTTTATCAGACGCACCGCATCCCGGTTGATCCGCGGCTTCGTCGCCGTTCCTGCCGAATGGAATCCATATGCATCGGAGCCGAACCGTTTTCCAAGCGCTTCCGCCATTTGACTGCGACAGGAATTGTGTACGTAGATGAAAGCCACGTTCTTTTTTTATTCATAGGACGACGTGCCGCCTTTCAATGCTCTGATGACGAAGCACATTGCGTCGACGACAAGAGCGGATCACCTCATTACACCGTGATCCGGGACTTTTGTTAAATCCCGATAGTGGATATAAAATACCTATAAGGAGGCGACATGAAAGGGATTATTCTGTATCAGTCAAAATACGGCTCGACGAGACGGTATGCCGAATGGCTTTCCGAAGAGACCGGATTTGATCGCCTAGAGACGAAGAAGGCAAGAATAGAGGATGTGAAACGATACGACCCGATCATCCTCGGTGGCGGCATCTATGCTTCCGGCATTGCGGGCTTGTCATTTCTCAAGAAGCATGGAGACCGGCTTTCAGGCAAAAAGATCATCGTATTCTGTGTCGGAGCATCACCGTATGAAGAGAATGCGTTCAAGCAGATTGTCGATCATAATATGAAAGGTGCCTTGGCAGGCATACCTTGCTTCTATTGCCGCGGCGGATGGGACATGGACGGCATGAGCATCGTCGATAGGAATCTTTGCAAGCTGCTGAGAAATGTTGTGGCGAAGAAGGATCCCGCAGAGTACGAGATATGGGAAAAAGCGCTGATGGCCGCAGGGGATGAGAAGTGCGACTGGACTGACAAGGCATATCTCGAACCGATCCTGGCGGCGATCGGATGAATTCCGCAAGGTTCGCAATCTCGGTTTGCGGAGCATGAAACAGGAATCAGGGCTTTTCGACCGCTTCCCGGTCTTTAGAAGCAAACGGTCTCATTGCACGGATCGGCGGTCTTGAAAAGCGGATCATACACATCGTATCTATGTCCATGTCTTCCTGAGCTTGCGAATGGAGTCATATCCGTGGGTCTTTGCGAACTGCAACATCTTTTTCCTGTCCATCATACCCACATGATTACACCATAGATATTTCCGGAACGATCGATTGTATCGTCAATGGGATGAAACTTCCAATTTGCAACAAATTGTTTCTTGATAATACAGCCTTTAAAAGGATTTGAACTTTTTTTTCAAAAATTTTTAACTTTTTTCAAATTTTTTTTACTTTTTGGATACATGCCGTTATATTATATGTGATTTGCAATCGCTTAGGGAAATCTACAACCAAATGGCCAATATCCCATGATGGGGGATGATCGGAAATCGATGGACATCGTGTCCATGG
>SHOI01000198.1 GCA_004294855.1 Sphaerochaeta sp.
TATACGCCTCTTGAAGGATTTCCTCCTTCTCGACGGCTCGACCGCCCCGGGATGCGAACCCGATTTCCAATTCGCTTCCCTGGAACTCCTGTTGGCAGGATTCGATCAGGGAAAGGGTGAAGGTGCGGGCTTCATCTCCGTTGTAGAAGGGGAGGATGATGCCGATGGTATTGTCCTCGAGGGTGAACGTATAGGAAAGGTCCCCGCTTTGGCGAATCAGCTTCTGAGCGATCGCGTCAACCGGTCCTTCGGTAACCCGAACGATCACGACGGTGAGGTCATAGTTCAGATCGTTCGCGCTCTCAAGCTCAAGCTCCAGGATCGAATCGAAATCCATCTCGTACACTTGAAGGATTCCTTCCTCGATGGCGATGGAAATCTCGTCACGCGGCGCTTGATAGGGGGGAACAACCGGTGCCGCTTCTCCGACGACCGGCTCTTTTTCCTCTGCTGCGACGGTCTCGAGAATCGGTTCTTCAAGCTCAGTTGCGACGGTCTCGGCGACCAGAACCTCCGGCTCTTCTTCGACCTGGGGAAGATCGAGGGGAAGGATCACTTCGGCGGCCCGTTCAACGATCGGCTCTTCACTGAGAACCGCTTCGGTGAACGTTGCTTCTTCAAGGACGGGAGCTTGGGCGTAGATTACTTCATCGTTTCGGATAAACGCGGGATCATCCTGGGGCAGGGCGTAGAAAGGTCGATCGTAGGCGTTGGGGGGAAGCTTGTCGATATCGTCGGCGAAATCCTCATCCCGCTTCTTAGATATGACAACACCTATCTCAATCATGATCAAGCCGATGAGGAGGGGAAACAGCTTCACGAAGAAAGAAAACAGTTGATCTTGATCCCACTTTACGTGCGGCAGGAGATACTGGGTTGCCAGATACACTCCCCCGAGGAGGATGACAATCGTGACAATGAAACTTATAAAAATTTGGCGCCCATACCGTTTCTTTTCAGACATTCCTACCTCCACAACAAGGTCAGATTCCTATATAATACCCATAGTATCATACTTTACCACAAATATTAAAGATTTATATGCTTAAGAGAAGCCTGCTGGCGGGTTTATTGACGTATTTTTTCACATTTCTCCTTCTTCTGGCTGTTTTCGGTCAAGGAGGATACCTGCACAACCGAGCACTCGAAGCGGAAATTCAGCGTCTTTCGTATAATCAAAACCTTCTTCAGATTCAAATACAGGCCCTTGAACGCCAGGAAGCTCAGATGGACAAGGAGGATGCCCTTCGGGACGCCGCGTTCAAGTATGGCTACCAGAGCGAAGGAGAGGTCGTATACTACTTCCCCTTGGAAGAGCGCGAATCCCCCGACATTCTTGAAGACCGGCCGATTGAAGGCAGGCGGGAGTACTTTGAAGGAGTCGGGCGGAGTGTGCTGGCCCTCTGGGCGTTGCTCCCCGCATTTCTTGCAGGCATGCTTGCCTATGTCATAGGCAGGCGCCGCTTTAGAGGGTGATTTTTCGGGCTTCGAGGTAGAAGCGCTTTTGATGGGCGTGTCCCATCGAGAAGGTCTTCCTCGGCAATCGGCCTTCTTCCTTGACGGTTTTGAAAAACGCCGATTTGGGAAAATTGGGAAGAATGACCGCTGCGTTGCCCGGAAGCGAGCCCAGCCGAAGCGTGACATCTTCGCCGTGCGTGTAATCAACGGTCGCTGATTGCTGATCCAACAATCGGTCGATCACGTGTTGGATGGTTCCGGCGGCCAACGAGGAGGCCGGATCCTTCAGCGAAAAGAGGAGGAAGC
>SHOI01000072.1:0-6244 GCA_004294855.1 Sphaerochaeta sp.
GCATTCGCATCGTCTTTTCAATGGTGGAAATATCATCGATACCCAAGGTCAGTTTGTCATCAAAACGGAAGTAGTAGCCGTCGCCCAAGGCGTGGCCGATGATCAATCTTCGATGAGGGTAGAGCATTGATACAGCGGCACAGAGTAAGTAAGAGATCGAGTGGCGATAGACCCGCTTGCCCATGTCGCTGAAGAGATGAACTGGCTCCAACGAACAATCGGCAAGAAGGCTACGGGTACAGGAGTGAAGCTCGCCGTTCAGCAATGCCCCGATATAGGGGTTGTCCTTATACGTCTGGGTTCTGCAATCACTGACCAGGTTCGCGATGGCCAGAACCTCTTCGACCGTTGTCCCGATCGCTACACTGTGATGTTCGGAACCAATTGATACGGTAATTTTTTTCATATGGTCATGATAATCATTCGCATCATATCCAACAAGAGGGGCGGGTTGGGATGTCCGAATCTTGAGGTAAGATCGAGGATAAAGACATTCGTTGCCGTCATGATATGCGATGATCCGTGGTTTATGCGGTAGATGACATTTACCTATAGCGCATCCTATACAAACAGCCTCTTTCTCTCGTCCAGCGTCCACCCATGATCGCCGTGATAAATCATCTGTTTGGTCATCCCGCCGTCGATGCAGATGTTCTCGCCGGTAATGAAACCGGATTTGTCGGAGCAGAGAAAGAGCACCATGTTCGCGATATCCATGGGGTTTCCGACTCTGCCTGCCGGGTGCTGGACGGCATCCGGGCCTTCATGTATCGCATCTGTGGTGTCGATCCAGCCGGGAGAGATCGAATTCACCCTGACCTTTCCCGCCAGACTGATCGCCAAGGCGTGGGTCAGGGCGGCTATTCCACCCTTGGCCGCCGTATAGCTTTCGGTTTGCATCTGGCTCATGCGGTCCCGGGATGAAGAGATGTTGATGATGCTTGCACCGTCCGCAAAATGCGGCTTGAACAGCTTTGCAAGATAAAAGGGAGCGAGCACCCCCACTCTCAAAGCATATTCGAAATCCTCATACGTGGCGGAATCGATTCCTGCGGAAAGCGGCGCCGCATTGTTTATCAGATAATCGACGCGGCCGTACTCGCGGATTACCTTGTCCGCAAAACGCTCCAGCGTGGGCTTGTCGGCAAGGTCTCCTTTAAAATACCGGTTGTCCTGCACGTCGATGACGCATATCGTTGCATCGGCCTTCTCGAACTCGTCGCAAATGCATTTTCCGATGCCCTGAGCCCCGCCCGTTACGACCACCACCTTGTTTCTGAAATCCATATCATCCACCTTCAATCCTTATCATTTCTTGGCTCGACACCATTCCCGAGAACAAATGTCAGTATATATTCTCAGACGATTTCCTCAAAGAGATGCAGGATTAAAAGGAGGATCGGACAGCTCTCTGAGGATCTTCCAATGATCATACAGATCATCCATGGAATATCGTGCATTGGCCGGACTGGTAGAGGGTAGTTGAATGGCTTTATATCCCGTTTTTCGCTCCTGATACTGTTGATAAAAACGGTAAGCGGTTCCGCCATTGCAGAAGACGTGCCGGATATCCGCCTCTTTTAAAATGGGGCTTAGATCCGAGGGAACCACGTTTTGGATGCTGGCATCACCGGATCCGATGATGTTACACCGGTAAATGACATCGTAGAGGGCAAGATGATGCTGCAGCAGAAAGGCTCTTTTTTCTTCAATGCCCGCAAGCGGCTTCACACCGAATATCCGTTCAAGCAACGGCCAGAAACGATTTTGGGGATGTCCATAGAAGAAGCCGTATTCTCTGGTTTTGACGGAGGGAAAGGAACCCAGGATCAGGATCTTCGAATCGGTCCGAAAACAGGCATGAGCGGGTGGGTGATGGTTTGATGTGTTGTCATTGTTACCTTTCCAATCCGTTCAGGCTCTCAATGAACGCCCTCATCTCCTCGGTTATCTGTTCTTGTCTGTACTTGTGTATCATGTGTCCGCAGTCAAGGTCGATCGTTTGAGCATCCGTCAGATCGGAAGCATACTCTTTCTGTGCCTCGATCCAGCTTTCTCCCCCTGTTTCCGAACCGTCCGAGATGAACATGAGCATAGGGAGATCCGGCTTGGGTTCGCTGTTTATCAGATCAATGGCTTTTGGGATATGTTTCCCCTCGGAACGGACGTTCTTATTGCAGTAATTTGAGCTGGCAACGGCTCGGTAGATATCCTTTTCATGGTGCGTAAGGGCATCCGAGAAGGTGCTGTCGGTAAAAAATAATCTGACTATTCCGATTTCACGTCCGGTAGCGAGAAGATATGCGAGCAGATGCCGTTTCCAGCTGAAGTCTTCCTTACCGTACGCACCCGGCACGCTCATATCGAGTCCTATGATTGCTTCGACTTCATCCGGATACCTCTGCGCCCAGAGGATCGCTTCTATTCCCGACATCGAGTGGGGACAGAGAATGAACGGTCCTTCGATGCCCGCCTTTGAAAGGACTTCCCGATCCTGCCTGAGCATCGTCTCGAACGATCTTTCACCATCGACCACGTCACTGAAGCCATAGCCGAACTTCTCAATGACGACGATCCTGTAATCGTCACCGAGCAGCGTGTACAAAGGCTTGTACTCAAGAATCGGTGCCGCTACCGCCGAAGCCGCCATGAACACAAGGGTGCGTTCCCCTTCGCCCTCGGTGTAGACGCTCATATTCCGACCGTCCACTTCGACGAGTTGTCCGAGCGGCCGGCGCAGCGGTTCTTCCTTTATGTACATCAGCCTGTTGTAGATGAACAGCGCCAGCAGAAAGACGATGAGGAGTATTCGGATGCCGCGAGAAATTGTTTTCATGATTAAAGCGTTCTCGTTTTCCGTTCCTTGCTGAGATACAGGGAGGAAAGGTAGAAGGCCAGTCCAAAAGCCGCGATGATCAGCAATTCGCCACCGATGTCGAAATCGCCTTCCGATATGCTCATGATCCCTTTGTTGTAGTAGAACAGCGGACTGAATCTGGCGATCTTTTGCATGAAAACTGGCATGAATTGAATGGGAAGCATAGATCCCGATAGGAACATGATGATGAGCGGAAGCATGTTGCCGATCGTCAAGTTCAGCGATCGTGTCTTGGACAGTTGGTTGATCATGCCCGAGAGCAACGCGACGACCGCCGTCCACAGGAAGAGGATCAGCAGATAGAATCCCAAACTTCGGGATCGCAACATCTCCGGAAGGAACATGGTCAGGATGAACCCCGTTACAAGAACGAAGACAAGAAGAGCGATGATCATCTGGGCCAGACTGATCTCTCCTTTCAGCCGGGCATCGCTTTTGGGGGAGATCCTGTTGCGGATCTGGATGTCTTTCTTGTTGAAACTGATGCTCAGGTCGCCCAGGAGCCGGAAGAGAATCATCATGATGACAAACCCGTACACATTCGCGAATCCATGGAATTTCTTTTCGAGAGGGGATCGATCGGTGGAGAAGACGACCTCCACCCGCTCATCCAGCACGGTTGAAAGCTTGTGCAGATCCAGTTTGCCGGCATCGACCATCGCTTTGTAGTACAGAGCGTAGGTCTCTACGGCTCTTTGTAAAAAGATGCTTTGACTGTTGGTGACGTCCGTGCGGATCGACAATGGCGAATCGTCCGTTTCCAGGAGGATTCTTTCCGAATCGACCGGAACGACCACGATTCCGTCGATGAAGCGAGTGTATAAATCCAGTTCCGCCAGCTCTTGGGAATCATAGTGATAGAGGGTGTTTCCCTTCCCCAGATGTTCGATTAGTGAATTTCCGAATTGACTGTCTTCCTGCTTGACGATTCCTATGTTCAACGGCCTTTTTGAATACGCATCCTCGGAGGAACTCATTGATAAGGAGGTGAAAGCGATGAGAATCGCGATATAGGCGATGATCAGGATTTTATTCTTGTTGGCTATCTTGATGAAGTACTGAAGCGTGTTCATGCCTTCTTTCTCCTTATGTGAAGAATGGAAACGATGACGAGAACGATGCTGTACCCCGTCAAGAGAAGAATCGAGCCTTTGAGCGTCGAGTAATTGCCCAGCATATTCACTTTCAGCAACTCGTCGCTGATCAGTGAAACGGGATTTATCTTGAGAAGAAGCGGGAAGGAGCGCTTGATGATCAGGCGGATGCCGTGGCTGTACAGTCCACTGATCCCGGACAAAATCAGCAGCGAGCTGATGGTTGCCGCCGTCTGGAGGGATTCTTTTTCGATGACCGTCCCTAAAAAGAGTCCCCACGCGATTCCGAAGGTCAGAGCCGCCAGGACGAGGGGGATATTGTTGAGATCGGGTGAAAAGAAATGTTGTTTCAAGATGAATTCCAAATAGACCACTATCACCGCGATCAGGAGCAATGACCAGAGATAGCTGGTGACGACGCTGATCATGACTTGCCAGGCCTTGGATGTCGGCGATGAAGCGTTTCTCAATGCGACCGTCTGTCTGCCGGCGATCAGTCGATTGCCGATGGTGCTTGAAAGATACGCACCGTAGAGACTGATCATGGAAAAGAGCGCATAGAAGATGACATCGATGGGGCTTTGCTTTTCGTCGCTGCTTTTCACATAGGTTCGCTCGAAATCATAGGCGTCAAACGGCAGCCACAACGAGGAGATCTGCTTGGTCGTCGTGAGGACTTCATCCATGATCAACTGGCCGATCCCGTTCTTGTTGATGAAGAGGTTCAGGTCCTTGTCGACGTACGCATCGATCCGATTGTTTCTGAGCTCTTCAAGCCCCTGATCCTTTTCCAGCATCGCCCCTTCAAACAGTCTGGTCTCGATGGAGGATCTGTCAATCGTGTCAAAGTCCGGCCGCTTTTTCGGCTCGTCGACGAAGGAGAGCGGAATGAAGGCGTTTTCATGATAGGCGATGGTCACTTTTTCCACCTCGATCTCCCTGAATCGCAGTTGAGCGAAGAAAATGGTGAAGATCGTCAGCAGCACTAGGGGAAAGCCCATCATCCAGAACATGTTGAAGTAGTTTCCCAGAAACACTTTCAATTCATATTTGATATAGGTGAGTATTCGAATCATCAGTCTCTCAGCTCCTTGCCGGTCAATTCCAGAAACACGTCGTTCAACGTCGGCACTTCCGTATACAGCTTCACGTACGTCAATCCTTTCTCTTTCAGGAACTGGGCGACATCGCCGATATTGCCCTTGTTGTTGTCGAATTTGACGGTGTATTCCGAATCCTTGATCGTAACGTCGATGACATGGGAGAGGTTTCTCAAATCTTTTAAGATATCCACATGCTCTTCCAGGAGGGTGATCTTGATGATTTCCGTCGTGATGATCGAATCCCTCAGCTCTTCAGCGGTGCCCGTGATGATGTTTCGTCCCTGGTCGATGATGGCGATCCGGTCACACAGGTCTTCGACCTCTTCAAGATAATGCGATGTATAGATGACGGTGGCCCCTCGCCGGTTGAGCTCCTTGATCCCCTCCAGGATGAAGCTTCTGCTTTGGGCGTCGACGGCCACGGTCGGCTCATCCAGGAAGATCAGCTCGGGTTCATGGGCGATTCCACAGGCGATGTTGAGCCGGCGGGCAAGCCCCCCTGAGAGTTTTGACGGGACGAATTTTCTGAATTTCTCCAAGCCGACGAAGCTGATCGCTTTTTCCACGAGCTCCTTTCTTTTTTTCCTGTCATGGACATATAGTCCACAGAAATAATCGATGTTCTCGTAGACGGTCAGCTCTTCGAACAACGCTAAGTCCTGGGGAACATATCCGATCTTTCGTTTGATCTCGTATGAATTCGGTTTGAGCTCCTGATTGAACACCCTGATGGTGCCGTTTTCATATGAGTAGATTCCCAGGATGCTGAGCAGCAGAGTGGATTTTCCCGAGCCGTTCGGCCCGATCAGTCCGAGGATCTCTCCTTCTTTCAACTCCAGATTGAACGAGTTCAACGCTCGGATTTCCTTGAACTCTTTGATAAGGTTTTCTACTTTGATTACCATGTCTTCACCTCGCTGAAATCATGGTACAATGAGTCTACAGATTTGGTTAGTGAATCCACTCACCATTTGAAATGACAAACGTCACTGGTGATATATGAGTACCATTACCCTTCACGGCATCGTTGCGTTGATCATAAGTATCTATGAGTTCGAGAAAGGCGATATCCCGACGGAATCACTCGTGCTGCTCGTTCTTTTGGGTTTCAGCTATCCCTCAGCTCTTCAGCGGTGCCCGTGATGATGTTTCGTCCCTGGTCGATGATG
>SHOI01000072.1:6344-9331 GCA_004294855.1 Sphaerochaeta sp.
ATCCCTCAGCTCTTCAGCGGTGCCCGTGATGATGTTTCGTCCCTGGTCGATGATGGCGATCCGGTCACACAGGTCTTCGACCTCTTCAAGATAATGCGATGTATAGATGACGGTGGCCCCTCGCCGGTTGAGCTCCTTGATCCCCTCCAGGATGAAGCTTCTGCTTTGGGCGTCGACGGCCACGGTCGGCTCATCCAGGAAGATCAGCTCGGGTTCATGGGCGATTCCACAGGCGATGTTGAGCCGGCGGGCAAGCCCCCCTGAGAGTTTTGACGGGACGAATTTTCTGAATTTCTCCAAGCCGACGAAGCTGATCGCTTTTTCCACGAGCTCCTTTCTTTTTTTCCTGTCATGGACATATAGTCCACAGAAATAATCGATGTTCTCGTAGACGGTCAGCTCTTCGAACAACGCTAAGTCCTGGGGAACATATCCGATCTTTCGTTTGATCTCGTATGAATTCGGTTTGAGCTCCTGATTGAACACCCTGATGGTGCCGTTTTCATATGAGTAGATTCCCAGGATGCTGAGCAGCAGAGTGGATTTTCCCGAGCCGTTCGGCCCGATCAGTCCGAGGATCTCTCCTTCTTTCAACTCCAGATTGAACGAGTTCAACGCTCGGATTTCCTTGAACTCTTTGATAAGGTTTTCTACTTTGATTACCATGTCTTCACCTCGCTGAAATCATGGTACAATGAGTCTACAGATTTGGTTAGTGAATCCACTCACCATTTGAAATGACAAACGTCACTGGTGATATATGAGTACCATTACCCTTCACGGCATCGTTGCGTTGATCATAAGTATCTATGAGTTCGAGAAAGGCGATATCCCGACGGAATCACTCGTGCTTCTCGTTCTTCTGGGTTTCAGCTATTCCCTGCTCATCAAGGTCGTTTCGAATCAAAAAGCGAAAACAGGTTTTTTTCTTTTCGGGATTCTGGCCGCAGCACTGTTTCCACGGTTCATCTTTTTGCTTCCGCTGCTTGCGCCAAGCGCTTTTTCCCAGTTCAACAAGGTCTCCCTGTTGCTGTTCCTTCCGTTTCTTGGACATTTCCATGTTCTGTATCTGACTCTGGTCGGCTTCACGCTGCTATGGGATTATCTTTTTGCAAGTAAAGAGGCTGAGGTTGTGAAGCTGAGGAAGGAAAAATACAATCTTCTTGATGATGTGAATCGCCTGTCCAGATCGATCGACCTCATGAAGATTGAAAAAGAGCGGGACGAAACACTGACCTTGATGGAGGAACGAAATCGGATCTCCCGTGAGATCCATGATACGGCGGGACATACCTTGTCGGCCGCCATTTTGAATATGAAAGCGTTATCAATGACGACCGGGGAACCGGATACGAAGGAGCATCTCCTGGTGTTGAAGGAAACGCTGGAGAACGGGCTACAGGATATCCGCAGGGTCATGTATGATCTGAGGGACAGCTCGTTCGATCTGGAAAACAAGATCATGGAGCTGCTGGAGACCGTCGAGAATTCGAATCTTACGTACATCGTCGATTCGAATCTGAGCTATGGCGTCAAATACGATATCTTCGCGATTGTCAGAGAATCGCTCACGAACTATATCAAACATTCCGACGGCGGGCATTTCAAAGTCTATCTGGTTGAGAGCGGCCGATTCCTGGTGTTAAAGATTGAAGATGACGGTTCAACATCAAATAAGGAAGTTCAGGAAGGACTTGGTTTGTATTCCATCAGGAAAAAATGTGAAGAACGGGGTTGGAAGTTCAATATCACGACAGACCGGGGTTTCGGCATTCATGTATTGATGGAGAAGGGCATATGAGAATACTGCTGGTGGATGATGATATGCTTGTTTTAAAAGCATTGGAGATGATTTTAAAAGCCGAAGGGATTGAAGAGGTTCATACTGCAAAAAATCGTAAAGAGGCTTTTGACATCTATAAGAATCATAGAATCGATCTCGTGCTGCAGGACATCCGGTTGAAGGACGAGAACGGAATCGATATTGCGAGCAAACTGTTGGAGTACGACAAAGAAGCCAAAATCATTCTTTTGACGACGTTCAAGGATGAGGAATACATCAACAAAGCGATCAAGATCGGTGTTAAAGGTTATATTTTAAAGGATAACATTGATTCCTTGTTTCAATCGATCCAAACGGTGATGGCCGGCAACATGGTCTTGGATTCCGAGGTGATCAAGGACATCAGATTGTCGAACCGACAGAAAAAATCCATCGAGGATTTCGATATCACCGAGCGTGAACTGGATATCATCAAACTGCTTGCCGAGGGGATGAACAACAAGGAGATCGCCCAGTCGCTCTTTCTGAGCGAGGGTACGGTTCGCAACTACATCTCGAATCTGCTCGACAAGTTATATCTCAGAGACCGTTCCCAGATCGTGGTCTTCTATTATAAGAACCTGCATGGTGAATGAAGTCGGTAAAAAAGACCATTCAGTCCGAAAACCGGATGGTCTTTTCACTTTGCATGGCACGCTGTCATACGATATTCATTTTTTCATTCTGTTCCTCAGTTTCACGTATTGCACGGTGAACGACACAAAAATTGACATATACAGAAGTATTGCACCAAGGGTAATGGCAATTCCAAAGCTTTTGCGAGTCGTCACGTTCATGAAGAACTGAGGAATGAAAACCACGAAAAAGATGACAAGTAATGGGATCAGCCTCCCCTTGAAAACACGTTTCATCATCTGAGCCCTCGATTCGTCATCACAGAAGATCTCTTCATCCTTCGCGGTGCCTTTTGCCGCAGGTTTTCTGAAATAGCTGTATCCGACGAATTCCTGGATATATTCCCAGCCGCAATCTTCGAACATCCGGACATACTCGTCTTTGTTGGCCAATCCCTCCGCATTGTAATCAAGCTGGTAGATCACGTCTTCCGGTTCACATGCTTCAAAATGGTACATGCCTATCCCGGTGGTTTTGACCAGCTTCCAGCCTAACTTATGCATGCTCCTCAGATATTCCTGTTCCTTTA
>SHOI01000199.1 GCA_004294855.1 Sphaerochaeta sp.
TGAACTCCAACAGCTCCATGGGAAACGTGTCGGGGTGGATATACAGCAGACGGATGACGAAATCCCCCTCCACCTCGACGATCCGCTTGAGCAGAGCCATGAAATCCCCATCCGCTTCCTTCAGATCCCTTCCCCAGGAGGCCAGATCCTGGCCGATGAGGTTGATCTCTTTCACCCCCCGGGCGACCAGAGAGGCGATTTCATCAAGGATGAACGCCATCGGTTTGGAGCGCAAAGAGCCGCGGATGATGGGAATGGCGCAGTAGGAGCAGCGATGGCTACACCCTTCGCTGATCTTCACGTATGCGCTTCCCGGAAAGGAGAGAAGCAGGTTCCGTTCATACGAATCCTCGTCCCTCTGTGCCGGATACTCCGGGGTGGAAACGACCCGCTCGCCGGAAACGACCCGTCCGACCACCTCGGGCAGCTTCGAAAGGTCGTGGTTGCCGAAGATCGCCGACGCCTCCGTCAACTCCACCGACAGTTCATCGGCGTAGCGCTGGGCCATGCAACCGCTGAAGATGATCTTCGCTTCAGGATTACCATGATGGAGATCGAAAAAGGATTCGATCGCCTCCGCCCGGGCGGATTCGATGAAGCCGCACGTGTTGACAATGATCAGATCCGCGGCGGCGGGATCCTCCGTTGGGGAATACTCCTCCTGTAGCAGGGCGAGCATCACTTCGGCATCCACTTGGTTTTTGGCACAGCCCAGATTTTCCAGATACACGGTTTTCATCACGTTTCAGAACTCTACCCAAGGGAGCGGGCATTGTCCAGCCACCCGGAAGAATCTCCTGAAGGCGGACAAGGTGTTTTTTCCAATTCTTGCCAAAGTATCCTTCTTGGTATAGTATCAACAATACCGCTTATCGGAGAGCACCGGCCTCCGACGGTTCTTCTCGAATTACGAGGCATTGCATGACGAAATACATTGTTAACAGGCTCTTGGGGATGATACCCACCCTCTTCATCATCGTTACCCTAAGTTTCTTCATAGTCCGGATCGCTCCCGGCGGACCCCTTTCCGCCGAACGGAACCTCACTGAAGTCGTCCGGCGGAACATTGAGGCGAAGTATCACCTTGACGAGCCGCTCATCAAGCAATACGGACGCTACATGTTCGATGTGATGAGAGGCGATCTGGGGCCATCCTTCAAGTATAAAGACTACGACGTGAACTATTACATCTTCACCAGCCTTCCCAAATCGATCGTTCTGGGGCTATGCGCGATGGCGATCAGCGTAACGATTGGCATGGGGATCGGCATCATCGCCGCGGTGAAGCAGAACTCCTGGATCGATTATCTCTCGATGGGATTGGCGGTCATCGGAATCAGCATCCCGCTTTTCGTAATCGCCCCGATTTTTCAGCTCATTTTTGCGGTAAAGCTCAAATGGCTTCCGACCAGCGGATGGTACACCACCGGAGAGGGGTATCTGACGATCATCCTTCCGGCGGTCTCCCTGAGTTTCGAATACTTCGCCAACATCGCCCGTCTCACCCGCTCGTCGATGTTGGAAACGCTCCGTAGCGACTATATCCGAACCGCCAAAGCGAAGGGGATGAAGCGCTCGACGATCATCTTCAAGCACGCGATGAAGGGCGCCCTCCTGCCCGTCGTCAGCTATCTCGGCCCGGCATTCGCCGGAATCATCACCGGAAGCGTCGTCGTCGAGCAGATCTTCCGCGTTCCGGGCTTGGGAAAATTCTTCGTTCAATCCTCATTCAACCGGGACTACACCC
>SHOI01000073.1 GCA_004294855.1 Sphaerochaeta sp.
GCGCCGACTTGATCACCCTCGCTTCGATGCTCCGGATCCCGGTCAACATGCACAATGTGGCGGAAAAGGATATCTTCCGCCCCAGTGCCTGGTCGATGCTTGGGATGGACAAAGAAGGCTCGGACTTCCGTGCCTGCGCGACATTCGGTCCGTTATACGGCAAATACTAAAAACGCAATTCATTCGGTTGAGGAGGCTGGAATTCCGGCCTCCTCTTCTTTTATCCCTCGTAGCGGATGCTCCGGGCGATGTCCCGGAGATAGACGATGAGGCCGCTGGTCTTCTTCTTGTAGAGCCGACGTGCTGCGTCGATATAGGTCTCGATCTGGAAGCGGTGAACCTCTTCATCGACGAAGCGATCGCTCTTGAAGTCGATGACCAGTATTTCATCACCCCAGTCGACCAAGAGGTCGATCACCCCCTCCGCTACGACGGTCCGGCCTTCGTGCTGCAGGCGGCTGAAGAAGCTCATCTCCGACTTGAAGGGATGATCGAGAACCTCATCCACACACAGCCGGCTGTAGATGAAGTTGTCACTGAGGAGAAGCGCATCGGACAGAACCGCCTCCGTCTCTCTCGTGGTCAGCAGCTCTTTGAAGGAATCCTCCATATAGAAGAGCGGATCGGAAAGGTCTTCCTTTTTAAGATGGGCTTCGATCAGGCGGTGGACGAACGTTCCAAACAAAGCGGAGCATTCCTTTTCGCCAAGGAAGACGTCGCTTGCGATCGCCGGCAGCTCCTTGACGAACGTACGTTCAACCTCGGGAGCGAGAGCCGTCACCGCATACCGGAGCGCCTCCGCCTGATAGGGAGCGTCAACGCTCTCATACCAGGGCTTCAGCTCCTCGATCGGCACGTCTGCTTCAAGATCTCGATAGAACACATCGGAAGGAACATCTTCGATTAGCTCCAAGCGAACCTTCCCGTGTTCCAGGCTTGGATTATCCGGGTCGATCTCAAGGGCTTTGCACAGATGCTGGAGAAACGATGGCAAATGTTTCTCGAGGTTCCGATTTTTGGAATGAAAGAATCCGCTGATGATCAGGTGGGTTTCCGCCCGGGTAAGGGCGACATAGAGGAGGCGTTTCAGCTCGGCGTACTCTTGCCTAGCGGATGTGTTGTCCTCGAACAGCTCGTCGATGTTCCCGATTTGCTTCTCCTCTCCTTTTTCACCCGTCAGAATCATTTGATCAAAAAAGTCCGGAAGGGGGTACGGATAATCGGATGGGGGGCTGTTCCCGCCACCGAGGATTGTACCCCCGGCATTGGCGACGATGACGATCGGGAACTCAAGGCCCTTTGCCTTGTGCACCGACATAATCTGGACACCCTCTTTCGTTTCCTTGATCAAATCCATCTCATCGGGGCGTTCATTCCGCCCGAGCCTATTCCGAAGATAATCGAGGAACTCGCTGAGCGTCCTGCCCTTCTCCTGAAACGTCTGGGCAAGTCGATAGAGCAGCTCATAGTGTTCGATGTCCGAGTGGTAATCGGGGTTCTGGATGTAATGGTGGGCATAGCCGCTTTCATACCACAGCATGAATATGAGGCGCTCCAGACGCTGGACGGTCGCCGCCTCTTTCAGATTTTCAAAGAAGCGCTTCATGCGTACCATTTTCTTTTTGTCGACCTCGGAAAGGGTGTCGACGACGGTGAAGAGTTCCTCGCTTTGAAGGAGCTCGACCAAGGCGCTGTCATCGATGAAACAGAACGGCGATCGAAGCACCACCGCATAGGAAAGCCGGTCCGACGGGTGGATCAGGAGCTGCAGCATGGCGTGGAAGTCGTTGATGATCGCTTCCAGAAAGAGGGAACGGGCTATCTGCACCGTATAGGGAATCGAAAGGTGCCGCAGAGCCCGCTCGAGGTGATACTGGTTCGAAGTGGAGCGAAGAAGAATCGCGATCTCGTTCGGCTCGGGCTTTCGAGGAGATCCATTTTTTTGGGGAATGAGGTACTCGTCGCTTGTGAGAATGTGGCGGATTTTTTTAGCCAGATGATACGCCTCGGCGAGGGAGGGTTCCGCCATCGCTTCCCCGGCCGGTTCAGGATTCTTCACATACGGCTTGATCGCCAAGGTGATCTTCGGATCGATTCCTTCCTTTGGTTCCCGGAACTCCAAAGGCTCGAAGTCAGCTTCAAAGGGTTCGCCCTCGTTTTTCATGATCGACGGAAAGATCTCATTGAACCAGGAGATCAGGCCGGGTTCGCTCCGGTAGTTCTTGGGCAGCTTGACGCTCATCCCCCCGATCCCCTGAAGCTCCTTCGCCAGAGCCTTGAACACGGAGACATCGCTGCCTCGGAAACGGTAGATCGACTGTTTCTCGTCTCCGACGAAGAAAAGCTTGTCCTTGGCGAGATCCTTGACGAGCGGGATTCCATCCGCTTCGGATCCCTCTTTTTCCGCAAGGAGATAGAGCAGCCGTTTCTGCTCCTCGTTGTTGTCCTGAAACTCGTCGATCATGATGTAGCGATATGCCTGCTTGTAGAAGGCCCGAAGTTCCTTGTCGTCGGTGAGCGATTTGATCGCAAGGTTGGAGATGTCCGCAAAGGTTACGATCGAGGCGGCGCGCTTCTGAACCCGGTGTCCTTCAAGGAACTTGGCGACGAACTCGACGACGGGCTCAAGGTTTTCCTCATTGAGGAAAAAGGCGGCACAGACGGCAAGCTTCTTTCGAATATCGAGATACTCATCCTTGGATTCCTTGATTGATATGAGACGCTCATCCTTTACATTTCCGAGCCCCTTACCTCCGAAATAACCCAGATTCCCGACAAGCGCGTTCAGGATCGCCTCCTCTTCCCCCTCCTCGAGGATCTTCAGCCACGCTTCGGTGAACTCGGCGATCTTCTCAAGGATTTCGTATGTTCCCGTTCCTCCTCGCACAAGATCCTGATAATAGACCAGAAACTCTTCAAAGGCTGTACGCAGCCGATGATACTCTTCACGTATCTTTGTTCGGATCTCATCGGCGACGCTCTTCGCCTCGAACTCGAACCCCATCGGATACTTGGTTGAAAGGGAGAGAAGGACTTCTTCGATGGCATCCGGCGAGTACAGAATGCTCAGCATCCTCGCCCCCCGATCCTGAGGAGTCTTCTCCAGAAGCTCGACCGCCACCCTCCGGGCGAGATCGAGGTTTGCCTCGTCATCCACCTGAAACTCCGGGCTCAGCCCATGCTCGTGGGCGGTGCCCTTTAGGACTTGGGCGCAGAAGGCGTCGATCGTGCTGATAGGGGCGCTGGAAAAGGAAGCAAGTTGAGAACGGATCTCCTCGTCGTCGTTGCAGAGGAAGAGGTGGGCGTGAATCCGTTCGTGCATCTCTCGAGCGGCTTTGCGGGTGAAGGTCAAGGTGAGGATCTGATTAAAGCGCGCCTTGCGCTCCAAGACGAGACGTACGAAGCGATAGCTTAGGACCATCGTCTTCCCGCTTCCCGCTCCGGCGCTTACCACGCAGTTCGCATCGGCGTTGATCGCCCTCATCTGGTCTTCATCGGGATAGAGCGAGACACGTTCAAGAAATTGCTCAAAGGTGATCATTGCGTCGAGTACCTCCTTCGGCACAGTGCCCGGAAGGAACATTGCTTGCATGCCTTGTCACCGGGGGTGGCGGCGAAGTCACCCCTTTGGACTTCAGATAGGATTCGCTCCAACATCCTGTCCAGTTCGATTCGGCAGAGCTCCTGCTTTTTCGCATCTTTCTGTTCGTACAGGAACCTGTATTTACCGTCTTCAACGGAGTAGTAGGCGGCTACCATCGCTTTACCGAGATCGTTTCGTTCAATGAGGGCCTGATAGACCAACAGCTGATAGAATTCGACGTGTTCGACTTGTTCATCGTTTTTATATTTGACCGGGTCGAACGCTTTACCCTTTTTAAAGTCAATGACTCCCCACTCCTTCTTCTTTGGATCGATCCCGATGATCCGGTCGATCCGCCCGTCCAGGATCACCCGGTCTCCTTTCCATGCAAGCTCCTTCTCCGTGTCGGTGGTTCCGAGGTGTTCAAAATATTTCTTTTCCTCCTCCAAAATCTTGAGGATCTTGGGACGGAAGGTATGGATGATCCACTGACGGATCGAAGCGGTGGGTCCCTTGGTTCCGTACGTCTTCAGCAGTGCATGGTCGAACGCTGTTTGAAGACCGATCTCATAGGATTCGATCTTCCCGCTGTCGAAGGGCCCGATCGAGGAGAAAAACCTTTCATAGGCATCGTGCAGCAGCACTCCGATTGCCTTGTTGTCGATCAGGGTTTCCCGGTAGTCGAACGGCTCGATCTTGTACAGGTAGCTCGCCAGATAGATGTACGGGCACTTGACGAAGGCATCGATTTTCGTGGCGGAGAGCGGAAGCCGTCCATCTTCCTCATAGAGAAGTTGTCTGAGGTGTTCCTTGATGGGAGACAGGGTATGGTCGTTTTCCCGAGGGGTCAACGAGCCGAGCAGCGCGCTCTTGAAGCTTTTCGCCTGCAGCGAGGTCGGTTTCTGATTACCTTCCTTCTTCAGAACTCGATTCAGCTCGCCGCTCAGCGGATCCTTGTCGAGAAGAAGGCTTTCCTCGTGTGGGTGAACCGTTCCCTCTTCGAGGAAAAAGAAGTGGATGAGCTTCTCCCCATTGTTGGAGCGGCGGTGGCATGACAGGGTGCTGTTACCCAAGGAAGCCGCTTGGAGGTGATATCGTCCGAGTTCCTTCCGCTTCATCAGGGTTTGTCGAACCCGTTCGGAAAGGAAGGGGAACGGATTATCGACCACTTCCGCTCCCTCTTGGTCGAGTCCAAGGAAAAAGCGGTATGGACCGGTAATGCTCGCCCCTTGCGGCCAGCGATAGACCCCGATTCCTTCATCCTGCTGCTGGGGAACGTACTGCGTCCGCTGCAGGTGGGAGAGAAAGAGGGCGTACAGACCGTCGAGACGCTCACGGTTGCACGCTTTGAGGGCCCGGTCAAGCTGTTCGATCTGGTTCATGGCATGGGCGAACACCTCCTCCTGAGGGGTTCCATGCCATTCCTCTTCTTCCCAGAATCGCTTGCGAAAGAAGGAAAGCGAACGAACCAGATCGGCGACCGTAGTTGCCTGGACGATGGCGGTGAGCGCCTCGCGGAACGTCATATACCATCTTCTCAAGGAACGATTGCTCAGGCGCAATTCGAAGTAGTCGGGGCGGGCTTCCGATCCATAGAGGATCGTATCCTTCAGACAGAGGCGGATGAATTCCTGAATGTGTTTTCGCTCTTCCGCTTTCCAAGGGATGGCCGGTTCCAAGAGAAGCTTCTTCAGGCTCGTCAGGGTAAAATGATCGCTGTGCACTTCGTTCATCAAGGAGAAGAAGCGGCCGGCGGGATACTTCAGCGGTGAACGACCCTGACGGACCGCAAGCGGAATGCCGTAGAAGTATGCCTCATCCTCCAGCGTCGCAAGCAGCTCATCGCTGCCTGCAAGACAGATCATGATCTCATGCGTCGCCACCCCCTGCTCGAGCAGGTCTCGAATCCGGCGGAGGGTTGAACGAATCTCCTGAAGATGGTTCGCATACACGTCAACCGTAGGGGTATCCGCCTTGGGCGTCGGGATCAACTTCAGCCAGCTTGGCCTGCCCAGCTCCTCATACAGGACGGCAGCTTCACTCTCCAGATCGCTGTAGAGGATTCGAACCTCCCGCTCCGTGTTCCAACCGCTCGGAACGGATACCGAATCATATTGGGGTTCAAACAGGTTGTTTCGATCGAGGAACTCCGTGTATGCGGCATGCACCGCCTGAAGTTGTCGAAACAGCTCCCTTGGCAGGAGGGTTCCGATCTCCGAAGTGAGCACCTTCAGGAGGGAGGGAAGCATTGAAGCGATGACGCCCAAGGCCTGATGCTTTGATTCGGGAAAATCGGGATTGTAAAAGGAGGAAATCGAGTTGCCGCTTTCAACGAACTCCGTGGCGAAGATGAAACGAATCAATGTATTTGAGGGAAGCCGGTCGGCATAGGCCGGTAAAAATGAGGAGCGAAACGTATCAAAGCTCAGAACGGAATCGCCGGCGATCACCCCGTCTTCACTCGTTAAAGCATACTCAATGAGGTGGCTTCGCCTTGCCGCTTCAGTAGGAAGGACGCACACTGCGTTTGATGCAAGATGATCACCAAGAATAGACATCCCCTGCAGTATACCGTACATTTACAAAACAATGGAACAAAAAAACCGCCACCTGCTTTTCACCCTCATCACCGGTCTTCTGTTCTTTCTTGGCGTGGGAGTCTATGCGACATCCCTGATGCATCCCTACGTCTCGGCATATCTTGCCGCAAACATCCCCTTCTTGGCCCTTGCCCTCGGATTGATTCTCTCCCACTCGGCTGTTCTGAAAGAACCGCTCATCGGTCTTGTTACTGAAACAAACGCGTGGTCTTGGCGCCTTGCCCTCTTGGCGGCGGGATCTTATCTGGCGGTGACTGCGCTCTTTACCGTCATCAGTGCACTCCGCTATCCTCAGGACTACCACGCGCTTCGCATCCCGCTCCTGAAGCGGCTGGGCTTCATCGCCACAGCCCTCATCATCACTCCGATCCAGACCACCGGCGAGGAGATCCTCTTTCGGATCATCCCGCTGAAACTGATGAAGAAGATCCAAAGCAAGGCAATCAAGGCTCTGGTTCCCACCCTTATCTTTACACTTCTCCATTTGGCCAATCGCGAAATAGCGCAAAGCCAAAACCGGCTTGCAGTCCTTCTCTACTACGCTCTGTTCGGCTTCATCCCTTCCTATATCGCTGTACGAAGCGATCGCTACGAGTTCCCGTTGGCGATCCATGCCGCCAACAATCTCTTCGTCGTCCTCTTCTGCAACTATGAACACTCGTCGCTTCCATCCCTGCCGCTCTTCACCAGCACCCGACCGGTCGGCACATGGATGGATATCCTTCAGTTGACGGCGGCATTGGCGGTCAGTTACAGCACCATCCCCCAAAGGGGAATGGAGAGCAACGAGAGCAGCGTCGAAAAGACCACGAGCTTGGATGCATAGGCGGTGTCACTTCCATACTTTGATGCGAGAATGACGGTCGTCGATCCGCCCGGCATCGCGGCAAGAATCACCCCTGCCCCGGTGATGACCGGATCGATGCCGATCATCCGGCAGATGAGAAACGAGGCAACCGGGATGACCAAGAGCCTCAACACGGTGAAATGGAGCAGCGACCGATCGGCATGGAAGGGGTTTTGTCCCGGTTCGGCAAGCAGGGAGCCGATCAGCAGCATCGAAAGGGCGGTCGTGCTGTTGCCCAGCGAAGCGAGCGTTTTAGTGACAAACGACGGCAAGGCAAGGGAAGTGAACATCAAGAGAAAGCCGAGATACACAGCGATCATGCACGGGTGGACAGCCACCTGTTTCATTCGGACGCCGAACGATTGATTCCGGTCGCCGAACAACGCAAGCCCGGCGCTCCACATCACCACCCGCTGGGGAATCAGATAGATCGAGGCGTAGATATACCCGAGCTGCCCGAAGAGCAATCCGGCGATCGGCAGCCCCATGAAGCCGGCGTTGGAAACGAGCAGTCCGTAGCGGAGCACGTTCCGCTTGGACTCCTCAACATTTCGATAGTGCAGCTTGGAGAGGGTGAAGCTGAAGACCTGCACCCCGGCTGAGAGCAGGAACACGATAAGCAGATGGGAAAGGAGGGAATGATCGACCTCCATCATGAAGGAGAGGAGGATGGAACACGGCAGCGTCACGTAGAGAACCACGTTGGTCAACGCGGCTTGTCCCTCCTCGTCAATGAGCTTCAACCTTCGGACAAGGGCTCCTGCGGCAATCAGAAGAAGCAGCTGACCTTGCAGACTCCAGAGCGTCGATACATCCAACATCTTCTCACCACCGTCTCATCGCTTTCCCATTCCTGCGTGTATGCGTAAAGCATAGCACCGATTCAACCACTCTTCATAGAAAGGACCACCTCGCGGTGGCCCTGAATGTCTGATAGTATTGCCGTCTTACAGCACGCGGAATGCGCCCCGACCGGCATACTGAGCGGTTTCGTCAAGGTAATCCTCGATGCGAAGGAGCTGGTTGTACTTGGCAAGGCGGTCGCTGCGGCTCATCGAACCGGTCTTGATCTGCCCGGTCTCCAGGGCGACGACCAAGTCGGCGATGAAGTTGTCTTCCGTTTCACCCGAGCGGTGAGAGACGACTGCGGTATAACCGTTCCGCTTGGCAAGATCGATCGCTTCGAACGTCTCGGTAAGCGTACCGATCTGGTTCACCTTGATCAAAATCGAGTTGGCGACACCCTTCTCAAGACCCATCTTGAGCCGCTCGCTGTTGGTAACGAAGAGGTCGTCTCCGACAAGCTGGACACGGTCGCCGATGCGGTCGGTCAGAAGCTTCCACCCTTCCCAGTCATCCTCGTCCATTCCGTCCTCGATGGAGATGATCGGATAGCGGTTGCACCAGTCTTCCCACATATCGACCATCTGGGCATTGGTGAGCTTCTCGCCGGTGGTCCACTTCAAGGTGTAGGTCTTCGTTTTTGAGTCATAGAGTTCGCTGACTGCCGGATCGAGGGCGATCATGAAGTCGCCGTCGCGGCCGGCGGTGTAACCGGCTTTCTTGATCGCTTCCATGATCACTTCAAGGGCTTCTTCATTGGATTGGAGGTCGGGAGCGAATCCGCCCTCGTCGCCGACGTTGGTGTTCAACCCTCTGGAAGAGAGAACCGCCTTCAGGGCGTGGAACACTTCGGCGGTCATTCTGAGGCCTTCGCGGAAGGAGGGAGCGCCGATCGGCATGACCATAAACTCCTGGAAATCGACCTTGTTGTCGCTGTGCGCTCCGCCATTGAGGATGTTCGCCATTGGAACGGGCAGCACGTTGGCGTGGAACGCGCCGAGATATTTGAACAAGGGAAGGCTCAAATGATCGGCTGCCGCACGGGCGACTGCCATCGAAACGCCCAAAATAGCGTTTGCACCCAGCTTTGATTTGTTCGAGGTTCCATCGAGAGCGATCATCGCCCGATCGATTCCAACCTGATCCAGGGCATCAAGGCCTTCCAGCTCGGGAGCAATGATGGTATTGACATTGTCAACAGCTTTCAAAACACCCTTACCGAGGTAGCGGCTCTTGTCGCCGTCGCGAAGCTCGACAGCTTCGTGGACACCAGTTGATGCTCCGGAGGGCACCGCAGCCCGACCCATGGATCCATCCTCAAGGATGACATCTACTTCAACAGTGGGGTTTCCACGGGAGTCCAGAATCTCTCTGGCTTCGATAAATTCAATAATACTCATCAAACTTCTCCTCTGTTTGTAATTCGTT
>SHOI01000200.1 GCA_004294855.1 Sphaerochaeta sp.
TGAACTCCAACAGCTCCATGGGAAACGTGTCGGGGTGGATATACAGCAGACGGATAACGAAATCCCCCTCCACCTCGACAATCCGTTTAAGCAGAGCCATGAAATGTGCATCCGCTTCCTTCAGATCCCTTCCCCAGGAGGCCAGATCCTGGCCGATGAGATTGATCTCCTTGACTCCCCGGGCAATGAGGGAGGTGACCTCCTCAAGGATGATCGCCATCGGTTTGGAACGCAGGGAACCGCGGATGATGGGAATGGCGCAGTAGGAGCAGCGATGGTTGCACCCCTCGCTGATCTTCACATACGCGCTTCCGTCGAATGAGAGCAACCGACTTCGTTTATAGACATCTTCAAAGCTGTTTGCCGGATACTCCGGAGTGGAGACGACCCGCTCGCCTGAAAAGACCTGCCCGACCACCTCGGGCAGCTTTGAAAGATCGCGGTTGCCGAAGATCGCCGACGCCTCCGTCAATTCCGCCGACAGTTCATCGGCGTACCGCTGGGCCATGCAGCCGCTGAAGATGATCTTTGCCTCGGGATTGCTCCCGTACAGGTCGAAAAAGGAGTCGATCGCCTCAGCCCGGGCGGATTCGATGAAGCCGCAGGTGTTGACGATGATCAAATCGGCGGCGGCCGGATCCTCCGTTCGGGAGAACTCATCCTGTAAAAGAGTGAGCATCACTTCGGCATCCACCTGATTCTTCGAGCATCCCAGATTTTCCAGATATACGGTTCTCATCACGTCTCAGAACTCTACCCAAGGGAGAAAGCATTGTCCAGCCATGGGGAAACGGGGTTTTCCCAATTCTTGCCAAACTATCCTTCTTGGTATAGTATCAACAAGACCGCTTGTCGGAGGGCATTGATCTCCGACGGTTCTTCTCGAATACGAGGCATTGCATGACGAAATATATTGTTAACAGGCTCTTAGGGATGATCCCCACGCTCTTCATCATCATCACCCTAAGCTTCTTCATAGTCCGGATCGCTCCCGGAGGACCCCTTTCCGCCGAACGAAACCTCACCGACGTCGTCCGACGGAACATCGAGGCGAAATATCACCTCGACGAACCGCTGATCAAGCAATATGGACGATATATGTTCGACATCATGAGAGGAGACCTTGGCCCCTCCTTCAAGTACAAGGACTACGATGTAAACTATTACATCTTCACCAGCCTTCCCAAATCGATCGTTCTGGGGTTGTGGGCGATGCTCATCAGCGTAACGATCGGAATGGGAATCGGCATCATCGCCGCGGTGCGGCAAAACTCCTGGATCGATTATCTCTCGATGGGGTTGGCGGTCATCGGAATCAGCGTCCCGCTCTTCGTCATCGCTCCGGTTCTGCAGCTCATTTTCGCGGTAAAGCTCAAATGGCTTCCGACCAGCGGATGGTACACCACCGGCGAAGGGTATCTGACGATCATCCTTCCGGCGGTCTCGCTGAGCTTTGAATACTTCGCCAACATCGCCCGCCTCACCCGCTCGTCGATGCTGGAAACGCTCCGAAGCGACTACATCCGGACCGCAAAAGCAAAAGGGATGAAGCGCTCGGCGATCATCTTCAAGCACGCGATGAAGGGAGCCTTATTGCCCGTTGTCAGCTACCTCGGCCCCGCATTCGCCGGAATCATCACCGGAAGCGTCGTCGTCGAACAGATCTTCCGGGTTCCGGGCTTGGGAAAATTCTTCGTTCAATCCTCATTCAACCGGGACTACACCC
>SHOI01000004.1 GCA_004294855.1 Sphaerochaeta sp.
ACTCATCATCTCCTCAGCCAAAACGGCAAATTTTCATTTTTTTGCCGTTTTGGCTGCCCTGTTGGGTTGAACCGTCTCCAGTCATCCGGGAATACTACAGCCTTTGTCAGTCTTCATATCGGAAAAGATGCTCTTCGGCGCATCATCCCCTCTCCAATGCCGTATTTTCATGCACTCGATTTGCTGGATTGCACTAAAGACTACCACCTCTTTCGCCTGAAGATCCGGCTTCTTCCGGTGACATAAAAACCGCCATCACGTGGACAGCGGCTCATTGTTGGTAACTGTGGCGGTGGAGGCTTCCGATCTCTCCGGTGCTCGTCAGTCTTTTTTGGCGGCTTTCTTCTTGGTCTCTTTTTTCACCGGCTTTTCAACCAGCTCAAGAATGACCATCTCAGCAGCGTCTCCGAGACGGTTGCCCGTCTTCAGCACTCTGGTATAGCCTCCGTTGCGCTCGGTAAAGAGCGGGGCGATCTCTGTGAACAGTTTGTTGAGGACGGCTTTGTCGGAGATGTCTCGGGCGATCTGGCGGCGGTTGTGCACGCTGTCGTTCTTTGCCCGGGTTATCATCTTCTCCGCCATTCTCCGAACTTCCAGAGCCTTGGCTTTGGTGGTTTCAATCCGTTCATATCGAAACAGACTGGTCACCATGTTGCGCTTCATCGCCTTGCGATGTGCGGCGTTTCTGCTCAGCGCGTTGAACCCAATCCTATGCTTCATTCTCTTCTTCCTTGTGTTCAGGTACTTTGATAGCAGTCTTGAGGATGCTGTAGTCGGTCATGCCGAGGCTGAGGTTCCACTCCTTGAGCTTCTCCTTGATCTCCTGAAGGGATTTCTTTCCGAAATTCCTCGTCTTGGCGATCTCATCCTCGCTCTTCTTCGTCAGATCCCCGATCGTGCGGATGTTCGCGTTCTTGAGGCAGTTGCTCGAGCGAACGGTCAATTCCAGCTCCTCGACGGAGGTGTTGAGGATCTTTCGGATTCGTTCCTCTTCCTCATCGACTTCATCGTTGCTGGAGATTAGCGACTCATCGAAGTTGATGAAAATCTGGAAGTAATCCTTGGCGATCTTCGCCGCTTCCGCCAGAGCGTTCTGCGGAACGATCGTGCCGTCGGTGTACACCTCGATGATCAGCTTGTCGTAGTCGGAGCGATATCCGACGCGGGTCGGCTCGATCGAATACTTCACCCGGGTAACGGGGCTGAATGTGGCATCCAGCGGAATCGTTCCGATCTCTTCGATGTACTTTTCGTTGATCTCACTGGGAACATAGCCCCGGCCGAGGTCGATCTGGACTTCCATCTCAAGGTTCGCATCATCCATCATCGTAAAGAGCACGAGATCCTTGTTGATGATCTCAACCTGATCACGCTCAAGGGCTGCTCCGGTCACGACACCCGGGCCCTTGCACTCGATGAGGAGGTTGGTGCCTTCGGCATCCTCAGGCATCTGAATCTGGAGCTTCTTCAATGCGGCGATGATATCACTGATATCCTCGCGCACACCGGGAAGCTGTTCATACTCACTTGAGATGAGATGGGGGACGCCATCCTCATTGAAGCTGGTAAATTTGATAGCAGTGACGGCATACCCTTGGATTGAAGAAAGAAGGACCCTTCGCAGCGTATTGCCGATCGTCGTTCCAAAGCCCCGCTCAAACGGATAGGCGATGAACTTGCCGTAGTTCGGCTCAACGGCGCTGTGTTCGAAGGTGATCCCCTTCGGCTTTTTAAAGCCCTTCAGAAGGTTTTTGCGTGCCATGGTTACTCCTTATCGGGAATACAACTCGACGATCAACTGCTCGTTGATCTTCTCGAGCTCGGTTACTTCACTTCTCCTCGGAACAGCAAGGAAGGTTCCCTTCATCGCATCCACGTCCAAGCTGAGCCACTGATAAACTCCGCTCTTGGTGTATTCCTTGAGGTTCTCCTTGATGATGAGCATCTTCTGAGCCCGCGGGCTGATCGAGATCTCATCACCCACCTTGACGCGGTAGGAAGGAATATCGACGCGCTTGCCGTTTACGAAGATGTGTCCGTGGTTCACGAACTGAGCAGCCTGATAACGACTTGAAGCGAAGTGAAGGCGGAAAACGACGTTGTCCAAGCGTTGCTCCAAAAGTTGGATCAAGTTCTCACCGGTCTTTCCGGGAATTCTTGCCGCCTCGTTGAAGGTGAGCTTGAACTGCTTCTCAAGCATCGCGTACGTTCTCTTGAGCTTCTGCTTCTCACGAAGCTGAAGACCGTAGTTGGTCGGCTTCTTCGATCGGGCTCGGGGATCCTTGCCGGGAAGGCCGGTGCGCTTTCCACTGCTGTTCAGCGGGCACTTGCCGGAAAGGCAGCGATTGCCCTTGAGGAAAAGCTTGGTGCCTTCCGCCCTGCAGTATCTACATTTAGGTCCGGTATATCTTGCCATCTGGTTCTATCTCCTCATCACACTCTTCTACTCTTGCGCGGTCGGCACCCGTTGTGGGGAATCGGGGTGATGTCGCGAATCGATCGCACTTTCAACCCGAGCACACCAAGGGTTCGAATGGCGCTTTCACGACCGACTCCGGGACCTTTGACAAATACGTTCACTTCCTGAAGTCCGCTGTCCATGGCGGTCTTTGCCGCTTTCTCAGCAGTGGTCTGCGCAGCATACGGAGTGGATTTCTTTGCTCCGCGGAACCCGAGTCCGCCGGCACTCGCCCACGAGACGGCGTTGCCTTGCAGATCGGTTACGGTGACGATCGTGTTGTTGAAGGTAGCCTGAATATAGACGTTTCCTTCGAATACCGTCTTTTTTGTCTTACGTTTTACAGTTGCCATCTGTGATATGCTCCTTACTTCTTCTT
Source organism: Sphaerochaeta sp. (assembly GCA_004294855.1). Taxonomy (GTDB): domain Bacteria; phylum Spirochaetota; class Spirochaetia; order Sphaerochaetales; family Sphaerochaetaceae; genus Sphaerochaeta. The sequence continues at coordinate 2,838 of SHOI01000004.1, forward strand.
ACCGGCGACGGTCTTCTTCCTGCCCTTGCGGGTTCGGGCGTTCGTCTTCGTCCGCTGGCCGTTGACCGGCAAGCCCCTTCGGTGTCTGAGGCCGCGATAGCAGCCGATATCCATAAGGCGCTTGATATTCAGGGCTACCTCGGTTCGAAGGCGTCCCTCTACTTTGTACTCTTCTTCGATCACCTTTCGCAGTACTGCAAGGTCATCGTTGGAAAGGGTGTTGATATTGATATCCGGATCGATATTTGTCTTTTCACAAATCTCGATCGCCGAATACCTACCGATTCCGTAGATATAGGTCAGGGCAATTTTCGTTGCCTTGTTCGGCAAATCTACACCTGCAATTCTCGCCATCCATGGCCTCCTGAAATTCTCACAGGGTTGCTACCCTACTAATTTTGTTTCTGCTTGTGCTTGGGGTTCTCGCAGATGATCCGAACCACCCCACTCCGTCTTACTACCTTGCATTTATCACAAATAGGTTTGACACTCGATCTTACTTTCATCTTCCAGCTCCTCGTGCTTAGAAATGCTTCGTTTTCTTCTTCTGCCCGATTTTAAATCCATCGTAGTGGTGCATCTTCATGATGCCCTCGATCTGGCGGATCGTATCAAGCTCAACTCCGACCAGGATCAGCAGCGAAGTACCTCCGAAGAGCATCGCGACCGTCGAGGGGAAGTTGAAGAACTTCTGTACGAGCGTCGGAATCAAGGCGATGAACGCCAGGAACAACGAACCGGGCAGAACAATCCGGTTAAGAACCTTGGTTAAGTACTCCTCAAGCTTCTCCGCCCGAACCCCGGGAACGGATCCACCGTTCTCCCGGATCTGCTTGGCCATTTCGACCGGGTTCATCGACACCTGGGTGTAGAAGAACGCGAACGCTACGATCAACAGGGCGTAGATGATGAGATAGGGGGTGCCCTGAGGATTTAACCAATTGGCGAATGCGGCAAGCCAGCGGACTTCCGGCCCCAAGGTCGTTGCAATCTGCAAGGGGAAGGAGAGCAGCGCACTGGCGAAAATGACCGGAATGACGCCCGAGGGGTTCACCTTGATGGGGATGTACGTTGATTGCGCACCGTACATCTTTCGGCCCACCACGCGCTTGGCGTAGTTTACCGGAATCTTTCGGATTCCCTGCTCCTCGTACACGACGAGGGCGACTACGATGAGGAACATCACCGCAACGATCAGCACGACGATCGGGTTCAGCACCCCGCCCTTTATCGCTTCGAACAAAGCGTTCACGGCGGTCGGGAAGCGGGCGACGATACCGGCAAAAATCAAGAGGCTGATACCGTTTCCGATTCCCCACTGGGTGATCTTGTTACCGATCCAAATCAGCAGCATCGAACCGGTGGTTACGGTAAGCATGGCAATCAGGGTAAAGCTTCCCAAGCCCATCGTCAGCACGCCGGGGATCGACTGTGCGTAAATCGTCACTACATATGATTGAAGCAGACATACCACTACGGTTCCATAGCGGGTGTACTGCTGCAACTTCTTGTGCCCCGAAGGATCGGAGGCGAGCTTCTTCAACGAGGGAATCACCAGCATCAAAAGCTGCAGAATGATCTGCGTACTGATGTACGGCATAACCCCGAGCATGAAGAGCGAGAAGTTGGAAAACGCTCCGCCGCTGAAGAAGTTCAAATACTCGGTCAGGCCGATCGTCGAACTGGAACTCTGGGCAAGGAAGAACAGCTTCAACACTTGCGGATCGATTCCGGGAATCGGAATAACGGCCCCGATTCTGCTGACAACCAGCAATCCGAGGGTTATGAAAATCTTCTTGCGAAGACTTTTGATTCTATACATCTCAACTAAGGTGTTTGCCATGACGCCCTTCTTTATCTGATCTGGCCGCCCGCAGCCTTAATCGCTTCGATTGCGCTTGCGGAAACCTTCAATCCTTCAATGATAACCTTCTTGGTAAGCTCCCCGTTGTTGAGGATCTTCGCCTGAGTCTTCACGCCCTTCACCACTCCAAGCTCCTTCAGGGCTGCGAGGGTGACCACATCTCCATCATTGAACACTCGGGAGATATCGTCTAAGGAAACGACCTCATACACCACCTTGAACGGCTCGTTGGAGAAACCTCGACGAGCGACGCGGCGATAGAGCGGCATCTGTCCGCCCTCGAAGCCGGGGCGCGTGCCTCCGCCGGAGCGGGAGTTCTGCCCGTCGTGTCCCCTTCCGCTGGTTCGACCCTTGGAAGAAGCTCCCCGACCGAGAATCGTTTTCTTGGTATTGGCACCCTTCGGTGCGATAATCTTTGCCATCTTACATCTCCTCGACTTTTACGAGGTGCGAAACGACGTTCACCATTCCCAGGATAACCGGGTTTGCATCATGCACCACCGAGCTGGAAATACGCCCCAAGCCGAGGGCCTTCACGGTCCGTCGTTGCTTGGGAAGCGTTCCCGCAAGCCCTCTGACGAGGGTAATCTTAATCTGCTTCTGCTTTTTTGCCTTGGCCATCTCTTACCCCCACATCTCATTCAGGGATTTGCCCCGGTTCTTGGCAACCTCACGGGCATTGAAGAGGTTCTCCAATGCGACGAACGTCGCCTTTACGGTATTGATATGGTTCTTGGAGCCAAGCGACTTGCTGAGGATGTCGTGGATTCCGGCCGCATCGCAGATCGCTCGAACCGTACCGCCGGCGATAACTCCGGTACCGGGAACCGCCGGCTTCAAAAGAACGCTGGCGCCTTTGTACTTTCCGATGATCTCATGCGGAATCGTGGAGTTCTTCATCGGAATTTGAATCATCGCGCTCTTGGCTCTTTCCACCGCCTTGCGGATCGCCTCGGTGATGTCATTCGCTTTCCCGAACCCATAGCCGACTTTACCGTTCTGATCACCTACGACCACGACCGCGCTGAAGGAGAACCGGCGTCCACCCTTCACGACTTTTGCTACGCGGTTGATCTTGATCAGTTTCTCTGTCAGTCCGTCGCTCTTTTCTCTATCTCTGTCTCTGTCTCTTCTGTCTCGGTTCCTGTCCACACTGTCCCCCTAGAACTTGATTCCGGCTTTCCGGGCGCCGTCGGCGATCGACTTGACGATACCGTGGTAGAGATGCCCGTTTCGGTCGAACACGCAGGTATCGATCTTCTTCTCGAGCATCCGCTTTCCAATCGCCTCACCAAGCTTCAGAGCATCGTTGACGTTGTTTTTTAAATCCTTCAGCTCAGGTTCGACCGTTGAAGCCGCGACAAGGGTAACCCCCGCCACGTCGTCGATCACTTGGACATACATGTGGGTGTTGGAACGATACACGCTCATCCGCGGCTTGGTACCGGTACCGCTGACCCGCTTTCGGATGTGGCGCTTTCGCTGCTGCAGTTTTCGTTGTTTATCGATTACTCTTTTCATCTTATCCTTCCACCCTTATCACTTCGCACCTGCGGTCTTGCCGGCCTTGCGGCGGATAACCTCGTCTTCGTAGCGAATTCCTTTACCCTTGTACGGCTCCGGTTTGCGCAATGAGCGCAGCTCCGCCGCCGTCTGTCCGACCTGCTGCTTGTCGATACCCGAGAGAATGATCTTCGTCGGCGTTTCGACCACCGCGGTGATTCCTTCGGGAACCACAAAGTCGATCGGCTGGGCGTAGCCGAGGCTTAGCGTAAGCACGTTGCCTTTCAAGTCCGCCCGGAATCCGACACCGTTGATGATCAGGGTCTTTGAGAATCCTTTGGAGACTCCTTCGACCATATTCACGACCAACTGGCGATAGAGACCGTGATACGCTCGGGCGGCTTGGGAGTCATCGACTCGCTTCACCACCACCTTGCCCTCTTCAATGGCGAGAGTGACTTCCTCCCGGCTCTTGAAATTGAGCTTGCCCTTTGGGCCTTCAACATGAATCATTCCATCGACGACTGCGACCGTAACTCCCTTTGGCAGGGCGATCGGGTTGTTTCCAATTCTGGACATTCCGCACTCCTTACCAAATCGAGCAGATCAGCTCGCCGCCGACCTTGTTCTCGGTCGCCTTCTTTCCGGTGATGACACCGTGGGAAGTTGAGACTACAACAACGCCATGGCCGTTGTAGATGCGCGGCATATCCCGATAGCCCGTATATACACGTCTTCCCGGAGTTGAAATCCGCTCGAGCCCGTGGAGAACCGGAGCTTGTTTCTCGTCATACTTGAGGAAAATACGGATGTAGGAAATACCGTCCTTTGTTACTTTCTTGAAGTTCTTCACGTATCCCTCGTTCTTGAGGATTTTTACGATCTGAAGCTTCATCTTGGACGTAGTCACGTCGACCTTTTCATGTCGCGCCATGTTGGCGTTTCTGACTTTGGTCAGCATATCAGCTACTGGATCACTTACAGCCATTTCTCTCTCCTACCAACTGGATTTGGTAACACCAGGAATCTGGCCTTCGCTTGCCAACTTCCTAAAACAGATCCTGCACATGTCAAACTGCCGCATATAGCCGCGAGGTCTGCCGCACACCCGGCATCGGTTCACCCGGCGGGTACTGAATTTCGGCTCCCTTTTGGCTTTGATGATCATCGACTTCTTTGCCATATATCCACCACCTTACTTTGCGAAGGGCATGCCCAGATGCTTCAGCAGAGCATAGCCTTCTTCGTCGGTCTTCGCAGTCGTAACAATGGCGATATTCAAACCACTGACACGCTCGATCTTATCGAAATCAATTTCCGGGAAGACAATCTGCTCGGAAATTCCGAGCGAATAGTTGCCGCGGCCGTCAAAGGCGTTGGGCTTTACTCCCCTGAAGTCCTTTACCCGGGGAAGAGCGATGCTGATCAGCCGTTCGAGGAAGTACCACATGTTGTCTCCCCGCAGGGTTACCATCGCACCGATCTCCATCCCCTCGCGGAGCTTGAAGTTCGCGATGGACTTGCGGGCCTTGGTCTTCACCACGTGCTGGCCGGTAATCTGTTCCAATTCCTTTACCGCGGAATCAAGGAGCTTTTTATTCACGATCGCTTCACCGACGCCGACACTTACCACAATCTTCTCAAGAGCGGGGATCTGCATCTTGGAGGTGTAGCCAAACTCTTTCAACAGCTGGGCGGATACACTCTCCTTGTATTGTCTTTTCAGATTAGGTACAAACTTTTCCATCAGATCACTTCCCCGGTCTTCTTAGCGTAGCGGACTTTCTTGCCGCTCTCGTCGAACTTATAACCAATCTTGCTTGTCTGACCTTTTCCGGTCATATATGCAACGTTGGAGACGTGGATCGGAGCCTCCAGCTCCACGATGCCGCCTTTGTCCTGGGCGGACTTTTTGCGCATCGTCTTCTTGACCATGTTTGCGCCCTGGACAATGACCCGTTGCTTTTCGTGGTCGATCTTGACGATTTTTCCACTCTTGCCTTTGTCTTTGCCGGCAATGATGAGCACGGTGTCGTTCTTCTTCAACTTCATGTGCAACACTCCTACAACACTTCCGGCGCGAGGGACACGATCTTCATGTACTTTTCCCGCAGCTCCCGAGCCACGGGTCCAAAGATACGCTTGCCGCGCGGGTTATTGTTGGCATCGATGATGACGCACGCGTTATCATCGAACCTGATATAGGTACCGTCAGGTCGTCGGTATTCCTTCTTCGTACGGACGATCACCGCCCGCATCACTTCACCTTTCTTGATCGCACCGTTGGGCAGGGCGCTGCGGACGCTTACGGTGACGACATCACCTACGCCGGCGGTATAGCGGTGGGTCCCTCCGAGGACCTTGATCACCTGCACCGTTTTCGCCCCGCTGTTGTCGGCAACGTTCATGTAACTCTGCATTTGTACCATAACCGTCTCTCCTTCCTACCGTGCTTTCTCAACAATCTGGACGAGGCGGTGGTGCTTGTCCTTGCTTAAGGGGCGAGTCTCGACGATCCGGACGGTATCGCCGATCCCTGCCTCGTTGCGTTCATCGTGGGCTTTCACCTTTTTGGTGCGGGTCAGATATTTCTTGTACAGAGGGTGCAGCTTCCGCGAAGAGAGCTCGACGACAATCGTCTTCTCCATCTTGTCGCTGACCACCACTCCGGTGTAACTCTTCCTTACCTTTTGCATATCGGAGCTCTCCCTTACTTCGCAGATTTGCGGATCCCCAACTCATACTCTCGAATAAGGGTATTCGTTCGGGCGATATTTCTTTTGATGGTACGCACGGCCAGCGGGTTTTCCACGTGTCCGAGCACTCGGCGCATCCTCAAGTCGAAGTACTCTTTGTGCAGCTGATCCCGCTTGGCGACCAACTCCTCGAGGGTCATCTCTTTATAGGAATGTTTCATTACTGCACCTCCCGGCGGGAGACGAACTTCGTCTTGATCGGAAGCTTGCTTCCTGCAAGCGCAAGCGCTTCACGAGCGAGCTCTTCGGTGACTCCGCCCATCTCGAACATCACCGCCCCGGTCTTCACCACGGCGACCCATCCTTCCGGGTTTCCTTTGCCATTACCCATGCGGGTTTCAGCGGGCTTCTTGGTGTACGGCATATCGGGGAAAATCCGAATCCATACCTTTCCACCGCGTTTGATATGACGGGTCATCGCGACACGAGCCGCCTCGATCTGGCGGTTGGTGATCCATTTCGGCTCAAGAGCCAAGAGGCCATACTCGCCAAATGCGATTGTATTGCCGCGGGTGGCGATGCCGTCAATGGAGCCACGCTGCTTCTTTCTGTATTTAATTCTCTTAGGACTCAGCATTGCTTACAAACTCCTTGCCTCAAGACCTTCATTCCTGCTGCTCCTGCGAACAAGATCACCGGCTTCGTCTTTGACCGGGCGATCGTAGATTTCTCCGTTGAACACCCATACCTTGACGCCGACGACACCAAAGCTGGTATCGGCAGTTGCAAATCCGTAGTCGATATCACTGCGAAGGGTGTGAAGAGGAATCCGTCCTTCCTTCATCCATTCGCTGCGAGCGATCTCAGCGCCGCCGATTCGGCCGGAAAGGCGAATCTTGACCCCTTGGGCTCCGCTTTGCATCGCCTTGGAGACCGCGATCTTCATCGCCCGGCGGAACGATCCGCGGGCGACGAGCTGGCGCGCAACGTTCATTGCGATCAGCTGGGCATCCGCTTCAGGCTTCTTCACTTCCTTGATCTTGATCTGAATCTTCTTGTCGGTGAGCTTCTGGAGGCGCTCGCCGAGCTTTTCGACGTTCGCTCCCTTGCTTCCGATGATGACGCCCGGCCGACTGGTGGTGATCACCATCGTGATCCGCTGGGGCTTTCGAATGATTTCAAGATCGCTGATCTCCGCTCCGGAGGCCTCGGGACTCGTCAAGAGCGCCTTGCGGAGCTTCAAATCTTCGTGCAACGTATCCGCATACTCGCGGGGGTCCACATACCACTTGGATTTCCAGGTCTTGTTGATCCCAAGTCTCAGACCGATTGGGTTTACTTTCTGGCCCATTTACTTCCTCCCGCTCGCTTTTTCGTCGACGCTGACGGTGATATGCGACATTCGCTTCAACAGGATGTCCCGCCTTCCGTGGCTGCGCGGCCAAACGCGCTTCAGCCGAGGCCCTTCATTGACCTGCAGGTCGGTGATCACCAGATCCTCCTCGTCGATCTTCTTGTTGAGGTACGTCGCGTTCGCTGCGGCGCTCTTGAGAACCTTGAGGATCAGGCCGGCGCCCTTCTGCGGCATCGCCTCCAGAATTGAAACGGCGTTCACATAGGACTCGTGCCGTACCAGATCCGCGACGGGGCGGACCTTCAGGGGACTGATCATCAGATACTTCGCAGTGGCGGTATATCCTTTCCCGCCTTCTTCTTTCCTGGCCATGCTTACCTTCCTTTCTTCTTGTCGGAGGCGTGGCCTCTGAAAATACGGGTGGGAGCGAACTCTCCGAGCTTATGTCCGACCAGGTTCTCGGTGATGAACACCGGAACCCACGTCTTGCCGTTATAGACGGAGATCGTAAAGCCCACCATCTCGGGGATGATCGTCGAACTTCTGGAATAGGTCTTGATCATCTGCTTTTGATTTGCCTTCAGGGAATCCTGAACTCGCTTATAGAGCTTTTTTTCAACAAAAGGCCCTTTCTTGATTGATCTAGCCACGTTTCACTCCTACTTCCGTCTCTTGACGATGAACTTGCCGGAAGGCTTCTTCTTCGAGCGGGTCTTTGAGCCTTTGGTCGGCTTGCCCCACGGGGTTACCGGGTGGCGGCCGCCGCTGGTCTTTCCTTCACCACCACCGTGCGGGTGGTCGATCGGGTTCATCGCAACACCGCGAACCTTGGGTCGGCGACCCAGATGGCGGCTCTTACCGGCCTTGCCGAGGTTGACGTTCATATGGTCTTCATTTCCGAGCGTGCCGATCGTGGCGTAGCACTCGCCAAACACCATTCGCATCTCGCCGGAGGGCAGGCGAAGGGTAACGTAGTCCCCTTCCTTCGCTGCAACCGTCGCGCTTCCGCCGGCGGAGCGAACCATCTGTCCGCCTTTGCCGAGGTTCAGCTCGACGTTGTGCACTTCAAGCCCGAGGGGGATCGCTTTCAACGGAAGGGCGTTGCCGACCGTGATCGGGGCTTCGGGTCCGCTGAGAACCGTCGTTCCCACCTTGACCCCTTTCGGAGCGAGTATATAGCGCTTCTCGCCGTCCGCGTAGAACACCAAGGCGATGTTGGCGGTTCGGTTCGGATCGTATTCGATCGTCCGGACGACGCCGGGGACGCCGACCTTGTCTCGTTTGAAATCGATAATTCGATACGCTCGTTTATGTCCGCCGCCGCGGCGTCTGATGCTGATCCGGCCGAAGTTGTCGCGACCTGCTTTCTTGGAAAGTCCGACCGTCAACGACTTCTCCGGCTTGTTGGTGGTGATTTCACTGTAATCCAGCGAGCTCTTCTGCCTGAGCGTGGGCGTATAGGGTTTATATGTCTTCAAAGCCATGTTCGTCCTGCTCCTTATACACCTTCGATGGCTTGGATTGAATCACCCTTGGCCAACGTCACGACAGCCTTCTTCCAGTTACCGGTCGTTCCCTTGATGGAGCCGCCCCGGCTGCGGGAATACTTCGGCTTGCCCTTTACGATCATCACATTGCACTTCACGACATCGACTTTGAACAGTTTGCTGACCGCATCGCTGATCATGTGCTTGTTCGCGTCCATGTGCACTCGGAACGTGTACTTCTTCATTTCCGCCTCGCGGGCGAGGTTGCTCTTTTCGCTGAGCACCGGCTCGATGATTATCTGATCTGCTCTCATTTGCTCTGTCCTTCCGCTTCACCGTAGAAGGTGTTCAGGTTCTTCGCCGCGCCTTCGAGGACCAGAAGCTTGCGTCCATAGAGCAGCTCTTTGGCACTGAGGCTGTTATAGGAGAGCACGTACAGATAAGGAATGTTCCTCGCTGCCCGGCGCAGAAGCTCATCATTTTCTCCGATGATGAGAATCGTGCGGCTCTCGTCGGTGACAAAGTTCTTGAGAATCGCGCTCAGGTCTCGGGTTTTGCCGCTTTCGATCGTGAAATCTTCCACGACAACCAATCGCCCATCCTGAACACCGAGACTTAAGAGACTCTTCATCGCAAGGCGCTTCATTTTCTTGGGCAACCGGTAGGAGTAATCTCTGGGCTTCGGCCCGAAGATTGTTCCACCACCCGTCCAGATCGGACTTTTCTTATCACCCGCTCGGGCGTTTCCGGTTCCCTTCTGTTTGTACGGCTTGGCGTTGCTGTAGTTCACCTCGCCCCGCGTTTTCGTGCTGGCGGTTCCGACTCGGCGGTTGGCCAGCTCGTTGTTGACGGCGTAGTAGATCGTACCGTTGCTCACTTCGCGGTTGAACACCGTATCGTCCAACTCGATCGTCCTGAGCTCCTTGCCGTCAATTGAATAGACTTTCGTTTTCATTTCCCTGCCCCTACTTCTTGACCGCTTTCTTCACGATGACAACACTCTGGGCGGGACCGGGTACCGCACCCTTAACCAAGAGAACCTGCAACTCTTCGTCGACCTTGACAACTTTCAGGTTTTGCACCGTTGTGCGCTCATTTCCCATGTGGCCGGGCATTCTCGTTCCTTTGAAGGTCCTCGCCGGGGTCGCTGACATTGCAGTACCGCCGATACCGCGGTGGAACTTCGAACCGTGACTACCACGTCCTCCACCAAAGCCATGACGCTTCACACCACCGGCGAAGCCCTTGCCTTTGGAGGTTCCCGTTACATCCACAAAGGAGATATCATTGAATATATCCACACCCAACACATCGCCTACCTTCACGTCCGCATCAAAGTCGCGGAACTCTACAAGGTGCTGTTTCGGTTCACAGACATCCTTGAATTGACCGGCATACGGTTTGGTGGTTGTACTCTTCTTCTTATCTATGGAGCCAAGCAATGCAGCGTTGTACCCATGCTTTTCTTCGCTGCGGTTCGCTACTACGACGTTGCCCTCAATTTTGATGACGGTTACCGGTGTGAGGATACCCTTGGCATCAAACACCTGCGTCATTCCAATTTTCTTGCCGATAAGCCCTAGCATCTCTTACCTCAACTCTCTTACTGTTTAATCTCTACATCCACACCAGCAGGGAGCTCAAGCTTCATGAGGGCATCCATGACACTGGAAGTAGGTTCCAGAATGTCTATTAAACGCTTGTGTGTCCGCATCTCGAACTGTTCGCGCGACGTCTTGTTGACAAAGGGCGATCTCAGGACCGTGTACTTGTTGATACGAGTGGGAAGGGGAACAGGTCCGCTTACTGTGGCGCCTGCCCGGACAACGGTCTCCACAATCGCTTTGGAACTTTGTTCAACAAGCTCTACATCAAAGCCCCGGAGCCGTACTCGAATTCTCTCTTTAGCCATTATTCCTCCAAAAAACAGGCCTTGCCACCACCGTAAGGCGGTGGCAAGACATTCAACTGTTGGTTACGCGGTAATCTCGGTTACCTGACCGGAAGCAACGGTACGACCGCCTTCGCGGATCGCGAAGCGAAGTCCCTTGTCCATTGCGATCGGGTTGATCAGCTCGACGTGAATGTCGGTGTGATCGCCGGGGAGAACCATCTGCTTGCCTTCCGGAAGGTTTACCGTTCCGGTGATGTCAGTGGTTCGGAAGTAGAACTGGGGTCGGTAGCCGCTGAAGAACGGGCTGTGTCGACCACCCTCTTCCTTGCTCAGGACGTACACGGTACCGACGAACTTGGAATACGGGCTGATGGATTTCGGCTTGGCGAGAACCTGACCGCGGACAACATCCTTTCGGTCGACACCGCGAAGCAGAGCACCGATGTTGTCTCCCGCCTCACCCTGATCGAGCAGTTTGCGGAACATTTCAACTCCCGTGCAAACGGTGTCGCGGGTCGGGCGAATTCCAACGATGGAAACAGGATCGTTCACCTTCAGAATGCCGCGCTCGATTCGACCGGTAACAACGGTTCCCCGACCGGGAACGGTGAAGATGTCTTCAATCGGCATCAGGAACGGCAGATCGACAGCGCGGTCCGGAAGCGGGATGTACTCATCCATCGCATCAAGCAATTCGTCGATGCACTTCGTCGCTTCGGGGTTATCGGGATCGGTCAAGGCAAGGTATGCCGAACCGGCGATGACAGGAGCGTTCTCGCCGTCAAAGCCTTGATCGGTGAGCAGTTCGCGCATCTCTTCTTCAACGAGCAGAATCAAATCGGGATCGTCAACCTGATCGGTCTTGTTGATGAATACGACCAATGAAGGAACACCAACCTGGCGAGCAAGGAGGATGTGCTCCCTGGTCTGGGCCATGGCTCCGTCGGTTGCTGCAACAACGATGACTGCACCGTCCATCTGGGCGGCACCGGTAATCATGTTCTTAATGTAGTCTGCGTGTCCCGGACAGTCGACGTGGGCATAGTGCCGTGCCTTGCTCTGATACTCTACGTGACGGGTATTGATCGTAATACCGCGCTCCTTTTCCTCGGGAGCATTGTCAATAGCATCATAGGCGAGAGCGGTATCACCGAACATCCGCGCGCAGTGCTGGGTGATAGCTGCGGTAAGGGTGGTCTTGCCGTGGTCAACGTGACCGATGGTCCCTACGTTTACGTGTGGCTTTGTCCTCTCAAATTTCTCTTTAGCCATCAGTTCCTCCTTGTGACGCTCCTAATGAAGTCACAAAAAAATAATTGTATGCCATAAAGGCCCAAAGCCTTTACCATTTCCGGCGAGACAAACTGATTTTGAGGGGTGTTGATACAGAGAAGAGGATTCCAGAGGTCGGTTGGCGCCTGCGAGGCCCAAACGACGTAGCAATTTGTTTAAAAAAACAAGCTTTGTTACTGGAACCACCTCATTATCGAACCTCGACAATCGGTTTGGCCCTAATAATCCGTACGCCGGGCGTACGGACACCTCAAGCAATATATGCGAAAGGTTTTTTTATGTCAAGCGATGCCGGCCTCCGGCGAAGGCCGGCATATCACCGCTACCATCGGAAGTGGCTGAAGGCTTTGTTCGCCTCCGCCATTCGGTGGGTATCTTCCTTCTTCTTGAACGCGGTACCGGTATTCTGGTATGCATCAAGGAGTTCGGCGCCGAGTTTCTCCGCCATCGATTTGCCGCTGCGGTTTCGAGCGGCAGCGATCAGCCAGCGCATCGCAAGGGCTTCCCGGCGATTTTCTCGAACCTCGACCGGCACCTGGTAGGTGGCGCCGCCGACCCGGCGGCTCTTCACCTCGACGACCGGCTTAACGTTTTCGAGCGCCTTGAGGAACACCTCGAGCGGAGGCTCGTTGGTCTTCTCGCCGAGCGTTTCCATCGCATCATAGAGAATCCGCGTGGAGATGGATTTCTTTCCGTCAACCATCATCCTGCGGATGAACTTTTCAACAACCGTCGATCCGTATACCGGATCCGGCAACACTTCCCGAACCGGGGCTGTACTTCGTCTGGACATACCCTACCCCCTTACGCCTTTGGTCTCTTCGTTCCATACTTGGAGCGGCTTCGGCGCCGGTCGTTGACACCGAGAGTGTCTTTCGCACCGCGGATGATGTGATAACGAACACCGGGAAGGTCTTTGACCCGTCCCCCTCGAAGCAACACGACCGAGTGCTCTTGGAGGTTGTGCCCGATACCGGGGATGTAGGCTGTGACTTCAATACCATTGGAAAGACGCACACGGGCGACTTTTCTCAATGCAGAGTTTGGTTTCTTCGGGGTAACGGTCATCACCCTCGTGCATACGCCGCGCTTCTGGGGACAACCTTCAAGAGCCGGGGATTTGGTCTTGTGGACAGTCTGCTTCCGGCCCTTTCGTACCAGCTGATTAATAGTAGGCATCGTTTCGATACACTCCCTTTTTATTCGTTGACCCGCCGCTTCTCACACAACGGGGGTCTGTGCCGCCCAACGGGCGACACTTCATATGTTGATCCGCATCAGCATGTAACCTGCGACGCATTCCGGCATATGACGAAACTTACTCTTCATCATCCCCGTATTCGTCGGCATAGTCACCTACGGACTGTATGACCTCATCTTCGAGATCGAGTTCATCATTCTCCTCGATCATCTCCAAGCGGCGCGACTCCTTGACCGCATCGACTTTCTGCTGCAGGGCCAAAAGCTCTTCATCCTGAAGTTTTATGTCCCGATACCTGCGCATACCCGTTCCGGCAGGAATGAGTTGGCCGATAATGACGTTTTCCTTCAATCCGCGCAACTCATCTTTACTACCAGCAATAGCGGCATTTGTCAAGACTTTGGTTGTTTCCTGGAAGGACGCGGCGGAGATGAAGGAGTCGATCGACAGCGAAGCACGGGTGATTCCGAGGAGCAGCGGGCGGGCTACCGCCGGCTCGCCGCCTTCGGCGATGACCCGATCGTTCTCTTCGAAGAATCGGAACTTGTCGACTTGCTGGCCATGGATCAGATTCGTATCGCCGACGTGAGCAATCTCCACCTTGCGCAGCATCTGGCGGACGATCACACCGAGGTGCTTGTCGTTGATGTTCACTCCCTGCATTCGATAGACTTCCTGCACTTCATCCACCAGGAATGATTGCAGGGCGTTCTCACCGAGGATTTCCAGAATATCGTGGGGGTCGATCTGACCGTCGCACAGCGCTTCGGCAGCCTCGACGTTGTCGCCGTCGCGAACCAGAAGGTTGCGGCCCATCGGAACCATGTGCTTGAACTCATGACCGTAGGAATCGGTGACCGCGATCGTGCGCTTGCCCTTGACGATGTTTCCAAAACTCACCAATCCGCTGACTTTCGCCAGAATCGCGGCGTTGCGCGGACGGCGGGCCTCAAACAGTTCGCCGACCCGGGGAAGACCGCCGGTGATATCCTTGGTTTTGATCCCCTCTTTGAGGAGCTTCGCCAGGATCATGCCCTTGGTAACTTTCGCGTTGTCGGCGACTTGAATGTAGGAACCGCCGGGAAGAAGGTAGACGGCGAGCACATCGCCCTTGCCCTTCTTCTCGCTGGTGATCTCAATCCGCGGCTGCAATGACTCAAGGCTGTGTTCAGTGATCTTTTTCTCGATGTTTCCCGTCTCCTCATTGACCTCTTCGATCAGCGTGGTTCCGAGTTTTATATCGACAAACGAGGCGAATCCGCTCTCTTCGGCGAGAATCGGTTCGCTGAACGGGTCGAAGGTGACGATCGTCCTCTTGGCCTCGACGAACGCCCCGGTATCGACCAGCAGCTCACTTCCCGCTTTGACGGTATGAAGCGTGGAGTGTCCGAGTAGGAACACTCTGCCATCAACGATTCGAACCGATCCGTTCTCCTTGGAGAGGACATTCTTGCCCTTCTTCACGTAGATGGGGGTTCCCTTGGCGACAGTCGAGCCGTCTTCAACCAAAAGCGTATCGTAGCTTCCCTCTTCAATGATCGCATTGGCTCGGAAATACTCGATCGTCCCCTTGCGGGTGAAGACGTTGATCTGATCGCTTTCGCGCACAACTCTCGCCCCGCTGATCGTACCGATGATCACCGGGTAATTGAAGGTGAGCTTGTTTTCTTCCGCGCTGGTCGAGGCCGTTCCACCAACGTGGAACGTTCTCATCGTCAGCTGCGTTCCCGGCTGGCCGATCGACTGCGCAGCGATAATTCCTACGGCTTCACCGATCACCACCGGGCGGTTCGTCGCCAGATTGCGCCCGTAACACTTGGCACACACCCCGTGCTTCGCCTCGCAGGTGAGAACGGTTCGAAGGAGCACGCTCTCCAAGCCCGACTCCTCGATGGCAAGAGCAGTCGCTTCGTCGATCTCGACGTTCGCCTTGGCGAGCACTTCGCGGCTGAAGGGATGAAGGATGTCCTCGACGGGAACCCGTCCGACGATCCGTTCGCTGATCGATTCGACGATCTCATCCCCATCCTTGATCGCACCGCGCCAGATGCCGTTGATGGTATTGCAGTCATCCTCGTTGACTACCACATCCTGGCTGATATCAACCAGACGCCGGGTCAGATAGCCCGCTTCGGCGGTCTTCAATGCGGTGTCGGAGAGACCCTTGCGGGCTCCGTTGGTCGAGATGAAGAATTCGATGATCGAAAGACCTTCCTTGAAGTTCGATTTGATCGGGAATTCGATGACGTCTCCGCTGGGGCGGGCCATCAGGCCGCGCATTCCGCCGAGCTGGCGGATCTGCGTCTTCGATCCCCGAGCGCCGCTGTCGGCCATCAGGAAGAGGGGGTTGAACCCCTGCTGGTCTTTCCTCAGCTCCTCCATCAGCTCGTCGGTGAGCTGCTCGTTCGTCTGGGTCCACACCTCGATAACGCGGTTGTACCGCTCCTCCTGGGTGATATGACCCTGCCGATACTGCTCCATGATCCGCTGCTGCTCCTGGCTCGCCTTTTCCATCAGCGCTTCCTTAGCTTGGGGAACGAGCATGTCGGACAGGCCGATCGTCGCCCCGAACAGCGTCGCATACTTGTAGCCGATGTCCTTGATCGCATCGAGCATCTCGACGGCGATCGAATTCTTGTTCGCCTTCAGGGTGTCGCCGATCAGGGTGCGCAGCTCCTTGTCTCCCAGGTTCATGTTCTGGAAGGGGACGCTTGAAGGAAGGACGGCGTTGAAGAGCACCCGACCGGGGGTCGTCTCGATCTTCTCGCCGCTTTCAAGCTTGTAGCGGATTCTGGCGTTGTACGAAAGCAGACCGCTGTCGATCGCATTCTCGATCTCGCCGATCGAATCATAGTACTTGTTCTCCCCCGGCGCCCCTTCGAGCTCGCGGGTAAGGTAGTTGATCCCCAAGACCATGTCTTGGGAGGGATAGACGATCGGCTTTCCGTTCGCCGGGTCGAGGAGGTTGGTGACGCTGAGCATCAGCGTCCAGCTCTCCATCTGGGCGGCATGGGTGAGCGGCACGTGGACCGCCATCTGGTCGCCGTCAAAGTCGGCGTTGTAGGCGTGGCACACGAGGGGGTGAAGCTTGATCGCCTTTCCATCCACCAGAACCGGATCGAACGCCTGAATGCCGAGACGGTGAAGCGTGGGCGCCCGGTTAAGAAGAACCGGGTGCTCCTTGACGACCTCATCCAGGATCGCCCAGACCGCATCCGTCTCCTCTTCGACGAGGCTCTTCGCCTTCTTGATGTTGTAGACGACCCCGTCCTGGACAAGCTTCTTCATGATGAACGGCTTGTAGAGCTCGAGGGCCATCTTCGAAGGAAGACCGCACTGGTGCATCCGAAGCTCCGGACCGACGACGATGACCGAACGGCCGGAGTAGTCGACCCGCTTTCCGAGGAGGTTCTGCCGGAAGCGCCCCTGCTTTCCTTTGAGCATGTCCGAAAGGCTCTTCAGCGGGCGGTTGGAGGCGCCCTTCACGACCCGCTTCCGCTTGGAGTTGTCAAAGAGCGCATCAACCGCTTCCTGAAGCATCCGCTTCTCGTTCCGGATGATGATATCCGGGGCGTTGAGCTTCACGAGGCGATCGAGGCGGTTGTTCCGGTTGATCACCCTTCGATAGAGATCATTCAAATCACTGGTGGCGAAACGCCCGCCGTCGAGCTGGACCATCGGCCTCAGATCCGGCGGAATCACGGGGATCACGGTAAGGATCATCCACTCCGGGCGGTTTCCGCTGTCGCGGAAGTTCTCGCACACCTCGATCCGCTTCAAGAGGCGCTTGTCCGCCTTGTCCGCTTTTTGGCGCATCTGCTCGCGCAGCTCCCGGCTGAGCTCCTCCAGATTGAGGTTCGTCAGCAGCTTCTTGACCGCTTCCGCTCCCATTCCCGCTTCGAAGGAGTCGCCGAACTGCTCGCGGGCGTCCCAATACTCCTCTTCGGTGAGGAGCTGCTTGGGCTTGAGGGTCGTGTCGCCGCTGTTGATGACGACATATTTTTCATAGTAGAGAATCGACTGCAGCGCGTTCCGTGTGATATCCAGCAGCATGCTCATCCGCGAGGGGACGGAGCGATAGTACCAGATATGGCTGACCGGAGCGGCGAGAGTGATGTGCCCCATCCGCTCGCGCCGGACTTTCGTATTGGTGACCTCGACGTTGCAGCGGTCACAGATCACGCCCTTGTAGCGGATCGACTTGAACTTTCCGCAATGGCACTCCCACTCCTTCGTCGTTCCGAAGATCCGCTCGCAGAAGAGACCGTCACGCTCCGGTCTCAGCGTGCGATAGTTGATCGTTTCAGGCTTCTTGACCTCACCGTACGACCAGCCTTTGATCTGTTCAGGGGAGGCGAGCTTGATCATGATGGAATCGAATTCTTGAATCTCTCTCATCACTTCTCTCCTTAATTCGCCGAGCCTTGCTTTGCCAGCAATTCTTCGTCACGTTCGGTAAGGGGCACCAGGTTGCCGTCGGCATCATAAACCGACATATCCAAAGCAAGGCCCCGAATCTCTTGAACCAGCACGTTGAATGCCTCGGGCATTCCCGCTGTGGTCGCCGGCTCGCCCTTGACGATCGATTCGTAGATCTTCACCCGTCCGTTCATATCGTCACTCTTGATCGTGAGCAGCTCCTGAAGGGTGTTCGCAGCACCATATGCTTCGAGGGCCCACACTTCCATCTCTCCGAGGCGCTGACCGCCGAACTGGGCTTTACCGCCGAGCGGCTGCTGGGTCACCAGCGAGTAGGGACCGGTGGACCTTGCGTGCATCTTGTCGTCGACGAGGTGGTGCAGCTTCAGATAGTAGATGTAGCCGCAGAAGACGGGGTTTACGAAGGGAACTCCAGTCTGCCCGTCATAGAGGATCGCCTTCGAATCCTCGGGAAGACCCGCCTCCCTCATCTTCTCCTCAAGCTGCTCCATCGATGCGCTTTGGAACACCGGGGTGGAATACCACTCGTCGAGAGCGACGGCCGCCCATCCGAGCTGGGTTTCCATCAGCTGTCCGATATTCATTCGGGACGGAACACCGAGGGGGTTGAGACACACATCCAAGGGAGTTCCGTCTTCCATGAAGGGCATGTCCTCTTCGGGAAGAATTTTTGAAACGACGCCCTTGTTTCCGTGTCGACCGGCCATCTTGTCGCCTTGGCGAAGCTTCCGCTTCGTGGCGATCAGGACCTTCACCGTCTCTTCGACCCCGGGGGGAAGCTCATCGTTGTTGCTCCGCTTGAGCCGCTGGATGTCGATGATCGTTCCCTCGGTTCCGTGGGGGACCTTCAGCGATGTATCCCGGACTTCCTTCGCTTTTTCACCGAAGATCGAGTTGAGCAGCTTGAACTCGGGAGTCGTGTCGCTCTCGCTCTTGGGGGTGACTTTCCCGACGAGGATCGAACCGGGGCGGACCGTTGCGCCGATTCGGACGATTCCGTCGGCGTCAAGCTGCTCCAGCATCTTCTCGCTCGTATTCGGAATGTCGCGGGTCAGCTTCTCCGGTCCCAGCTTCGTCTCACGGATATCGGTGGTGAATTCCTTAATGTGGACGCTGGTGAAGATGTCGTCTTTGACGACCCGTTCACTGATGAGCACGGCGTCCTCGTAGTTGTACCCGTGCCAGGGAACAAAGCCGACAAGGATGTTGCGTCCCAAGGCGAGTTCGCCGTGCTGGGTCGCCGGTCCGTCGGCGAGCACTTGATCCACTTCAACGCGTTGGCCGACTTCGACGATCGGCTTCTGATTGAAGCAGGTATCCTGATTGGTGCGCTCATACTTCTGCACCTCATAGACATCCATCTCGCCTTCAATCTCCGAGGAGGTCGGGATGACGATGATCTTATCGCTGGACACGTAGCTTACAACGCCCGACCGGTGCGCTTTGACAAGCACGCCGGAATCATAGGCGGTTTTTCCTTCCATTCCCGTTCCGACCCGCGGGGTCTCGGGGAACACCAGCGGGACCGCCTGGCGCTGCATGTTCGAACCCATCAGCGCACGGTTGGCGTCGTCGTGTTCCAGAAACGGAATCAGGGAAGCGGCGACGCTGATCACCTGCTTCGGGGAGATGTCCATATACCGGATCTCTTCGGGAGCCCGGGTGGAGTAGTCGCCACTGTGGCGCACCGGCACTTCCTTATCGAGGAATTGGCCGTCCTCGTCAAAGGCGGCGCTCGCCTGGGCGATGTAGTATTTTTCTTCATCGTTGGCATCGAGGAAGCGGTACTGGTCGGTGACCTTTCCGTCGACGACCCGTCGATAGGGCGTCTCAAGAAAACCGTGGCGGTTGATTCGGGTATAGTTCGCCAGGGAGACGATCAAGCCGATGTTCGGCCCCTCGGGGGTCTCGATCGGACAGATTCTCCCATAGTGGGTGTAGTGGACGTCGCGGACCTCGAAGCCGGCGCGGTCACGGGACAGGCCGCCGGGACCGAGGGCGTTCAGGCGGCGCTTGTGGGTCAGCTCGGCAAGAGGGTTCACCTGGTCCATGAACTGTGAAAGCTGGGAAGAGCCGAAGAACTCCTTGATCGCGGCGACGATCGGCTTGATCGAGATCAGGTCCTGCGGCTTGACCGATCCGGTTTCAAGGTTCATCCGCTCTTTTGCGATTCGCTCCATCCGGGCGAACGCGCCGCGCAGGGCGTTCTGGAGAAGTTCGCCGACGCTCCGCACCCGGCGGTTTCCGAGGTGGTCGATATCGTCGACGTTGGCTTCGTGGATGAACACTTTGATGAGGTAGCCCATCGTGTTGGTGATGTCTTCGGGGGTGAGGACGGTCGACTCGTCGGCGACGGCGTCATTATCTTCCAGCTCCTCCCCGAATTTTTTATTGAACTTGTACCGGCCGACGGAGCCGAGATCATACTTTCGGGGGGAGAAGAACATATCGGGCAGATCTTTTTCAGCCCGCTCGATGGCGATCATCTCGCCGGGCATCAGGACGCTGAAAATCGGGGTCAGGACATCTTCCTTCGTCGGCTCATCAAACCCTTCGCGGGTGTACTTCGCATCTTCAATCTCAAAACAGTTGAGGATGATTTCACTATGAAGCGACCCCTCCCCTTTCAAGTCTACGAGCTGAATGAGATTCACACCGAGCTTGAAGAGCTCGTCGATTTCGTGGGCATGCAAGAGATCTCCTGCTCGAAGCACCTTCCGCTCTTCGCCGTTGATCATCGCATAGACATCCTTGGCAAGATAACGGTTCTCCAGCGTCGTCCTCATTTCGGGATCGTCGATCAATTCGACGTCCTCACTCTTATAGAATGCATCGATGATCTTTTCGCGGCTGTCGTAGCCGATCGCCCGAAGCAGCAAGGTTCCGAGAATCTTCTTTTTTCGGTCGATTTTTGCATAGATCAACGATTTCTTTTCATCGATTTCAAATTCCAGCCAAGATCCCCGATATGGGATGATGCGGGATGAATAAACGTCCTTGTCATGACTGAAGATCACACCGGGGGAGCGGTGGATCTGGCTGACCACAACCCGTTCGGCCCCGTTGATGATGAAGGTGCCGCGGTCGGTCATCAGAGGGATGTCGCCAAAGAAAATCTCTTTTTCGCGCATCTCTCCGGTAGCAAAAAATTCAAGACTGATCGTGACTTTGATGGGAACGCTGTAGGAGCGGCCCTTCTTTTTGCACTCCGTTTCCGTGAACTTTACATTATCATAATCGATCGTATAGCCGCGATACGTCAAACGCATCTCGCCGTTGGGGCTGTCGATCGGGAATGTGGATCGAAATACATTCTCAAGACCCAAATCCGGATCGGGCTCCAAGCCCTTGCGAATCGTCTCCAGCTGCAAAAACCGTTCATAGGATTCCAGCTGCACCCCTATGAGATTGGGCAGTTCGCACACTTCACGTGATTCAGTACCGATGTAGGTCCGAGTTATGGACTTGCCGTTGGCAACCATTGTGTACCCTCCAAAGTCAAATGAACAAGCGACTCAAATCCCCCCGCGGGAGAAGATGAGGACACAACATGCCACCGGGGGATTCCGGTGGCGTTGAGAATTCAACATTTCGCACGCTTCGCGAATTGTTCTCAAGGATCTTATCCTTAGTCGACGGGAACGATCTCGACGGTACATCCGGCCGCTTCGAGTTTCTCCTTCAGCGCGTCGGCATCCGCCTTGCTTACGCTTTCCTTGATCGTGGCTCCTCCGGCTTCGACAACGTCCTTGGCTTCCTTGAGGCCAAGACCGGTGATCGCCCGGACTTCCTTGATCGCCGCTATCTTCTTGGCAGGATCGGCTGCTTTGAGAATGACGTTGAACTCGGTCGGTTCTTCAACCGCTTCAACTTCCGCACCGGCTGCCGGGCCTGCTGCAACAGCGGCCGCAGCCTGGACGCCGAACTTCTCTTCCATCATCTCGATAAGCTCGGCGATTTCCATCACGGTCATGTTCGCGATCGCTTCCAAAATTTCTTCTTTTTTAATAGTAGCCATATTATCTTCTCCTTAAGATTGTCTCTCACAGTCGTAGCAGGTACTGAGTGAAGACTAAGACTGTGGTTTATTCTTCTTTGGCTGCGCCGACGGCGTCGCCACCCTTCTCTTTGACATAGGCAAGCAGCGTAGCCGCCAACTTTTGAACCGGCGCTTTCATCGTGCCCATCAGCGAGGAAATCAGTTCGAGCCTGGTCGGCAGCTTGCTGAACGCCTCAATCTGAGCCGCGTCAAAGCGCATTCCGTCGATCAAGGCGCCCTTTACTTTGATCGGAGCTCCGTCCCGGGCGATGTTGAAGAGATCCTTGGCGACAAGGTTCGCTCCATCACCCTTGGCGAGGGCGATCGCCGTGGGACCCGTCAGGTGCTCATCGCTTTCCATGTCCATGTTGGTCAAAGCGATCTTGGCGAAGCGATTCTTCACCACGCGGAACGCCGCATCTTTCTCGCGGAGGTTCCTGCGCAGCTTGGTGATCTGTTCAACCGTCATCCCGCGGTAATCGGCGAAGATGAAACCATCGTACGCTTTGAACTCATCCATCAAAGCCTGGACAGCCTCTTCCTTGGCGGGGGTAATTCGAGTTTTGTAATCCATCTTCATTCCTCCTTAGAGTGAGAGGTCACGTACGTCGACGCGAACACCCGGACCCATCGTCGAAGCGAGGGTTACGCTGGCCAGGTAGTCGCCTTTTGCATCGGCGGGCTTTTTGCGGATCACTTCGCGCACCACTTCAAGCGTGTTCTCCTTGACATGGGCGGGATCCATCGAAACCTTGCCGACGGCGAGGTGGACAACCCCGGTTCTATCAGAGCGGAACTCGACTCGACCTTTCATCAACTCGGCGAGAGCGCCGGTGATATCGTTGGTAACGGTCTGAGTTTTGGGGTTGGGCATCAAGCCCCGGCGACCGAGGATCGGCCCGAGTCGGCCGACATCCTTCATCATGTCCGGAGTAGCAACCGCCACATCAAAATCCATCCAACCCTTGCGAATCTGTTCAATCAGGTCATCATCACCGACGTAGGTCGCTCCCGCAGCCCGCGCTTCATCCGCTTTCTCGCCTTTTGCAAAGACGAGAACACGCTTCTGAGCACTGAACTGATGGGGCAGGACGACCGTGTCGCGAACACTCTGACTCTTCTTGAGAGTCAGTTTGATATGCACCTCGACCGTCTCGTCGAACTTGGCGAACGCCGCCTCTTTTACGAGCGCGGTGGCCTCATCCAACGTATAAAACTTCGTTCGATCGACTTTCTCGGCGGATGCACGATATTTTTTTCCGTGTTTCATTACTTCTCAACCTCCACACCCATGCTGCGAGCGGTTCCCGCAACGATCTTCATCGCTGCTTCAAGGTCGTTCGCGTTCAAGTCCGGCATTTTGGTCTTGGCGATCTCCATCACCTGATCCTTCGTCAGTTTACCGACTTTGGTCTTGTTGGGAGTACCGCTACCATGTGCGATTCCCAATGCCCTCTTGATCAGGACGGCAGCGGGAGGAGTCTTCAGGATGAAACTGAAGGTCCTATCGGCATACACGGTAATGACAACGGGAAGCACAAGTCCGGGTTCGTAGTTCTTCGTCTTTTCGTTGAACTCCTGGACAAACTGAGGGGCACTGACGCCATGAGGGCCGAGCGCCGGACCGACCGGGGGCGCGGGGGTGGCCTTCTGGGCAGGGCACTGCAATTTGATGATTGCAGTCACCTTCTTCTTTGCCATGTTCCTTTCTCCTTACACAAGCTCACCTGTATGGCGTCTTGCGCTGGTATTAACGCCTGTCAACGACAGGCTCCCACCTCATAACGAGGGAGTTTGCATTTTTACATGGACACTTGTTAAAAATCAGAAAACTCTCGTGTAAGATCCTGTCCACGAATCTTACGGAATCTTTTCTACTTGTAAAAAGTCCACTTCAACCGGAGTGGATCGGCCGAAAATTCCCACCGAGACGCGCATTCGCGCTTTCTCGAGGTTGACCTCCTCGATCGTTCCGACGAAGGATTCGAAGGGGCCGTCGACAATCCTGACCTGTTCGCCGACAGCGAACGTCTGTTTGGGCTTGAACACCTTTTCTGCGGGAAGGTCGCCGGTCTTCTGAAAGAGGCTCTTCTCCTCCGCCTTTGAAAGCGGTTGGGGCTTGACCCGATCGGTAGGAGTAACAAACCCTGAAACACCCTGGATTCGGCGAATCTTGGTAACCCACGTCTTCCAGCTGTGCTCCGGCAGCTCGAGCTCGACAAGAATATATCCGGGAAGAAGCTTTCGCTTCACTTCGCGTTTCTGTCCGTCCTTTATTTCAATGACCGTTTCCATCGGCACCTTCACATCGGTGCAGACAAGGGCGAAATCCGTATCGGACTCGCGCATCTTGTTGATGATCCGCTCAATCTTTTGCTCGTACCCGGAATAGGTCTGTACTACATACCAGCCTTTTGCCATGCTCAACCCTATAAGATGAAGAGAATTCCTCTCAAGAGAAGGAAATCCACCAAACCCAGGAAGACAGCGACAAGAATCGTGGAAACGAGGACAACCTTGGTAGAAGAAATCACCGCTTCCCGGGAGGGCCAGACGACCTTCTTCAGTTCAAGATATGATTCCTTAAAATACTTGATGATTTTCTTCATGAGACAGGCTCCTTGTATTCAAAGGATCGAGAAGCGAACAGGCCAAGAAGGATTCGAACCCTCAACATCCGGTTTTGGAGACCGGCGCTCTACCAATTGGAGCTATTGGCCTATTAGCTTCTCGATCGCTATAACCTATTTAATCTTCGTCTCGCGGTGCAAGGTGTGCTTGCGGTCATGCGGACAATACTTGCTGAACTCCAATTTGTTCGGGAGATTCCGCCGATTTTTCTCGGTGGTATAGTTTCTCCGCTTGCATTCGGTGCACTGGAGAGCAATCTTCTCAACAGGACCTTTTTTATCCTTAGCCATATTCTGCTCCTCGTCGGATCCATCCACTTTCGGTGATGAAAAAAGAGCCCCCGAACGGAATCGAACCGTTGACCTCAACCTTACCATGGTTGCGCTCTGCCGACTGAGCTACAAGGGCATCGGGCGTATAACAGCGGCAGCGTCATTACACGCAAAAGCTAAGTTACCAAAGAAGCATGGCTTTTGTCAATATGCTTCATCCTTCTTTATGGTGGTTGCCCCGATGGGATCGTTTCGGTATAGTTTCACTCATTGTATGCTATTAAGCAGTAAGGAGTTCTCATGTCGAACCGTGAAAAAACAAGATACGGCCATACCGCCAGGGATATTGCTCAGGATTTCGCCGAACATCTTAAATATAGTCAGGATGCCGACCTCGTCCATACCACCGACGAAGGCCGCTACACCGCCTTGGCTCTCTCAATCCGCGATCGCATCGTCCATCGCTGGAATCAAAGCAGAAAAACCCAGCGCCAAGGGGATTCGAAACGGGTATACTACCTCTCCCTCGAATTCCTCATGGGTCGGGCGATGAGCAACAACATCATCAACCTCGGAATTGAAGAGGAAGTGCGCCAGGCCCTCGCCTCCCTTGGATACACCTACGAAGAGCTTGAGGCCGTGGAAAGCGACGCCGGCCTCGGCAACGGCGGCTTGGGACGGCTGGCCGCGTGTTTCCTCGACTCTCTGGCGACGCTTGAGATTCCCGCCTATGGCTACGGAATCCGGTACAACTACGGAATTTTCCGCCAGCAGATCAAAAACGGCTGGCAAGTCGAACAGCCGGACAACTGGCTGCGAGCGGGCAACCCCTGGGAGATCGTCCGTCCCGATGTCGTCTACCCCGTCGGGTTCGGCGGATCGGTTCAAGTCATCCGCGAAGGGGGCAAGGACTTCTTCAAATGGACTCCCTCCGAAACGGTCTTGGGCGTTGCCCACGACATGCCGATCATCGGCTATGGGGCCAACACGGTGAACACCCTGCGACTCTGGTCAGCGAAAAGTGTCGACGAGTTCGACTTCGCCGAGTTCAACGAAGGCGACTACACCGAAGCGGTGCGCTCCAAGATCACCGCTGAAAACCTCAGCCAAGTTCTTTACCCCAACGATACGCTGTACATGGGGAAGGAGCTCAGGCTGAAGCAGCAGTACTTCTTCGTCTCCTGCTCGTTGAATGACATCATCCGGCGCTTCAAACGGAACGGCCGCCACGATTGGAACGCGTTCAACGAGTTTGCGGCGATCCAGATGAACGACACCCACCCGAGCCTTGCGGTTCCCGAACTGATGCGCCTGCTTGTCGACATCGAGGGTCTTTCCTGGGAGAAGGCGTGGGAGATCACCGTTTCCAGCCTTGGCTACACCAACCACACCCTGATGCCCGAGGCGCTGGAGAAGTGGAGCGTCCCGATGATGGGCTCGCTTCTGCCCCGTCACCTTCAGATCATCTATGAGATCAACTATCGCTTCATCCAGGAAGCGGTGAGCCACTTCCCGCTCCAGCCGCAGATTCTCAATCAGATCTCGATCATCGAGGAATCCAATCCGAAGCATGTGCGGATGGCCAATCTGGCGATCGTCGGCAGCCACTCCACCAACGGGGTCGCCGCCCTCCACAGCCAGCTGCTCCGTGATTCGATGTTCCCCCACTTCAACACGATCTTCCCCGACCGGTTCAACAACAAGACCAACGGGATCACCCAGCGCCGCTGGTTGCTCGCCTCGAATCCCGAGCTGAGCAAGCTGATCACCAAAGCGATCGGAAGCGGATGGATCACCGACTTCTCCCGGATGGCGAAGCTGAAGAAGTTTGCCGACGATTCCTCGTTCGTTGCCGATTTCGCCAAGATCAAAGCGGCAAACAAGGTGCGGGCTTCCAACTTCCTTCGCACCGACACCTCGATCATCCTGAACCCGAACACGTTCTTCGATGTGCAGGTGAAGCGGATCCACGAGTACAAGCGCCAGCTGCTCAACGTGCTGAACATCCTCTACATCTACAACGACCTCAAGCGGGGCGGTGAAGAGACCAGAGACATGGAGCCCACCACCTTCCTCTTCGGCGGAAAGGCGGCTCCGGGATACGTCAATGCGAAACTGATCATCAAACTGATCAACAACATCGCCCAGGTCATCAATGCCGACCAGGAAGTCAACGACCGGCTTAAAGTTCACTTTCTGCCAAACTACCGCGTTACGATGGCCGAAGCGTTGATTCCCGCGACCAACCTGAGCCAGCAGATTTCAACGGCGGGTACCGAAGCGTCGGGAACGGGCAACATGAAGTTCATGATCAACGGAGCGTTGACGATCGGCACGCTGGACGGAGCGAACATCGAAATCGCCGAAGAAGCGGGAGCGGAAAACCTCTTCATCTTCGGAAACACCGAAGAGCAGATCGAAGCGCTTCGCCCTTCCTACGATCCCCACTCCTATATCAGGAGCAATCCCAAGATCCGAGCAATCGTCGATTTGCTGCAAAGCGGCTACTTCAACGTCAATGAGCCGGGGATCTTCGATCCCCTCTATCGCTCCTTACTGAAGGAGGGGGATCGCTACTTCCTCTTCGCCGATCTGCAGATGTACGCCGATGCCCATCGAAAAGCCCGCGAGCTGTACATCCTCGATCAGACGGAATGGAACCGCAAGGCAGTCCTCAATGTCGCCAGCGGTTCAAAGTTCTCAAGCGATCGGACGATCAGCGAATACGCCGAGGAGATCTGGAAGATCAAGAGCTTGCCGGTAAAGCAGAACGGGCATGATGACACAGTCCTTGAAGATGCCCGAAAGCGCTGAAGACCGTCTAACAAGTCGCCTTCTCGTCAGGGTGACTTGTTTTCGTCACTGTCGGTTTCATTAATTGATTGCCCCATAAGAAGAATCTCACAAAGGATCATATGCCTGCCGGGTTTTCGTCATTCAGGGCAATCGACTGCTATATTTACGGCATGGAATCGTTCTGGAACCGCGTTGCAAACCTGCTTAACACCTCCACCGTCGTAGAGCTTGCCCAAATCCTCGATGTGAAGCGCTCGACCCTCTCCAGCTGGATCCACAGCGACCGCCGGCCTCCCATGGAGGTTCTGTTGAAGATCACCAGACTGACCGGAGTGGATATCCACCGGCTTGAACGGGGCTTCTCCTACTCGCTCGAGGAGGATGACGAGGTCGCCGAGCATCACACCTCGATCAAGCGGTTCGAACTGATCGAGTTCATCAACTCCCTCGATGATGAAGAGCTCGAGGTGGCTTGGGCGTTCGTGCGCCTCTGTGAGCGGCGAGCGGTTAAAACCCGAACCTCGAAACCAGTGCAGCAACCGAAGGGGTGAGGATCGCGAAGATCGGTGCCAGAATCATCGCCGGAAGAAAGTTCCCGGTTTTCGTCTTGCGGATGTTCAACAGGTTGAACCCGATCATCAGCAGCAGGACTCCCCCGACCGCCCCGAGCTCTCCGATTCCCCGCTCGCCGAGGATCGGTTCGATCCACCCGCCGGCAAGGGTGAAGAACCCCTGATAGACAAGCACGAAGAGCGCGCTGGCGATCACTCCCGGTCCGTAGACGGAAGCGAAAATCACCGCCATCGCCCCGTCCATGATCGATTTGATCATGATCAGGCGATAGTCGCCGACGGTTCCCGCTTGAATCGAGCCGAGGACCGTCATCGCCCCGGAGCAGAACAGCAGCGACGCATTCAGAAATCCGAGGGCGAAGTTCCTGGCCTGTTCGCCGTCGGACGCCCCTCGGCTCGTCACGCTCTCCATCCGGGTTCCGAGGGCCAGAATCCGATCCTCAATCTTCAACCAATACCCCAACGCTCCGCCGAGGGCAAGGGCAAACAGCATCAAAAGATAGGATGATGTCGCCATCGCCATGGAAAATCCGAGGATGAGGGTGATCAAACCGCTGGAGGTGAAGATGATCTCTTCAAAGGAAGGTTTCAGCCTGCTTTTCACGAGCAGACCGATCAGGGAGCCGATGACGATCGTCAGGGCGTTGAAATAGGTGGCTATCATAATGATTTGGAGTATACTCAGATTGTATGGAAGGCTCAAGAACGACCCAAAACCTTCTTCTGGGCGCCGGGGGCGCTACGCGCAGCGGAGGGGAGAAGCTCTTTTGGATATATGAGAACAGACCGATCATCCACCACAGTGTCGCCAATTCGCTGAGGGCGAATCTTCCCACCATTCTGGTGCTCGGCTATCGGCACGCCGAGATTCGCTCGCTCATCGGAGATCTCGTCAAAGATCCTCTTTTGACCATTGTCATCAATGACAACTGGCAAGCGGGTCAGGGCTCCTCGACGAAGGTCGGAGCCCGTCTCCTTGATCGAAAAAAGCGATTTTTCATCTCGCTTGGAGACATGCCCCTCATCACTCCGAGCCACTACCGTTTCCTCGAACGGTTTTTGGAACCGGTCGTCCGACCGGTCGTGAACGGGAGGGTCGGTCATCCCGTCCTGCATGACCCGTTTCTCATCGATGAAATCCTGAAACAACCCGATTCCTTCACGATGAGGGAACTGCTGAGCGCCTATGAAATGAAAAAAATAGCGGTCGACGACCCGGCATATATCCGGGACATCGACACACCACAGGAGTATAAGGCACTCCTAGGAAATCACTACGGCTGAACCGTCCCACGAAAGGCTGATCACATCCCCTTCATGGAAAGCTCCTTCCAGGATCTTCAGGCTCAGGGGGTTTTCGACAAGCCGCTGGATCGCCCGCTTGATCGGACGAGCTCCGAAGAGCGGATCGAACCCCGCTTCGAAGATCGCATCTTCGAGCTTTTCATCCCAGATGAGCGAATATCCCCGCCCCTTGAGCCGGTTTGCAAGCGTTTTGAGCTGCAAGGCAATGATCCGATGCACGGCATCGCTGTCCAGACGGTTGAAGACGATGATCTCATCGAGGCGGTTGATGAACTCCGGCTTGAACGCGGAGTGAATCACCTCGTTTACCAAGGCCGCCCCCTCTTCATGGGTCGCCGCCCCGAGCAGCTGCTGGCTGCCGAGGTTGCTCGTCATGATGATCACGGCGTTGGTGAAGTCCACCACTCTGCCCTGACCGTCGGTAAGACGGCCGTCATCCAGAAGCTGAAGCAGCACGTTGAACACATCCGGGTGGGCTTTCTCGATCTCGTCGAAGAGGATGACCGAATACGGCCGCCTTCGCACCACTTCGGTAAGCTGGCCGCCCTGGTCATAGCCGACATACCCCGGCGGGGCGCCGATCAGGCGGGAAACGGAGAACTTCTCCATATATTCGCTCATGTCGATTCGCGTAAGCGCTTTCTCGTCATCAAAGAGGAACTGAGCCAGCACTTTGGCAAGCAGCGTCTTTCCCACTCCGGTGGGACCGGCAAAAAGGAACGAGCCCAACGGCCGCTTCTCGTCGCCGATTCCCGCTTTGTTCCGGCGGATCGCCGCGCTGACCGCCTGAATCGCTTCCTCTTGGCCGATCACCTCTTCCTTGAGGATGCTTTCAAGCTTGAGGTACTTTTCGGCCTCGCTGCTCTTCATCTTGGCGACGGGAATCCCCGTCCAGTTGGAGACGATCTTGGCGATGTCGTCTTCGCTGACCTCTTCACGGAGAAGCTGATTTCCGTTTTCCCGCTTCAGCGCTTCCGTCCACGTCTGAATCTCCCGCGTCAACGCGGGGATCTCGCCGTGCTTGATCTGCGCCGCTTTGGCGAGGTCTCCCTCGCGTTCGGCGTTCTCCTCCTCACTCTTCAGCTGTTCGAGCCGAGCCTTGCTTTCCCGGATCCGACCGATCGAAGCGCGCTCCTCCTCCCATTGGGTGTGCAGGACGTCCCGCTCACTTTGAAGAGTGTTCCGTTCTTCGGTGAGCTTCTCGAGGCGCTTCTTCGAGGCCTTGTCGCTTTCCCGCTTCAGCGCCTGCTCTTCGATGTTCAGCTGGAGGATCTTCCGCTCAATCTGATCGAGCTGTTCCGGCTGGCTTTCGATCTCCATCTTCAGCTGGCTCGCCGCCTCGTCGATCAGGTCGATCGCCTTGTCGGGAAGGAAGCGGTTGGTGATGTAGCGATTGCTCAGCACCGCCGCTGCGACAAGCGCTTCGTCCTTGATCCGCACTCCGTGGTGGACTTCGTAGCGCTCCTGCAGGCCGCGAAGAATCGCGATCGTCGATTCGACGCTCGGCTCGGAGGTGTATACCGGCTGGAACCGGCGCTCGAGGGCTTTGTCAGCTTCGATGTATTTTCGGTATTCATCCAAGGTCGTCGCCCCGATCGCATGGAGCTCCCCCCGGCTGAGGGCGGGCTTGATCAGGTTGGAGGCATCGGTCGAGCCTTCGGCGGCCCCCGCTCCCACGATCGTATGCAGCTCGTCGATGAAGAGGATGATCGCCCCTTCACTGGAGGTGACCTCCTTGACGACCGCCTTGAGGCGCTCTTCGAACTCGCCCCGGAACTTCGCTCCGGCGATCAGGGCGCCCAGATCCAAGCTGAGCAGGCGCTTGTTCTTCAGCGACTCGGGCACGTCGCCGCCGGCGATCCTTCGAGCCAAACCTTCAACGATCGCCGTCTTCCCGACCCCGGGCTCCCCGATGAGGACCGGGTTGTTCTTCGTCCTCCGGCTGAGGACCTGCATCACCCTCCGGATCTCCTCATCCCGTCCGATTACCGGATCGAGCTTTCCGCTTCGGGCAAGCAGTGTCAGATCCTTGCAATACTTCTCGAGCGCTTCATATCGACTCTCCGGATCTTCGCTGTCGATGCGGGTATTGCCGCGGATCGCCTGAAGGGCTTGCATCACGTTCTCATTGGTGAGGCCAAGTTCTTTGAAGATTCCGCTTGCTGCCGAATTGTCACGAATGATCGCCAAAAGAACGTGCTCGGCGGAAAGATATTCATCCTTGAACTCGCCTGCGATCGTCGTAGCCGCATAGAGCTGGTTTGCAAGCACTCCGCTGATCGAGCGCTTGGCGGATGCACCGTATGCTTTGCTGAGCCGATCGGCCGCTTTCTCAAAGCGTTCTTCGACGATATGGGGAGAGACGCCGACCCGCTCCAGGATCGAAGTGAGGATTCCATCCTCCTGACCCAAGAGCGCCAGAACGAGGTGTTCGGTGGTAACCTCGGCATTGGAGCGCAGTCCGGCGAGCCGATCCGCTTCCGCGATCGCCGAACGCAGTTTGATTGTCATTTTGTCCATGTTCATATCACTTGTTGACGCAGTGATTTCTTATGCTTGCAGTCCTTCAAGATAGCAGGTGACGAGCTCTTTCGAGGTCTGTATCGAATAGGTGTCAAAGAACGCCACTTGGAAGCAGGATGCCTCGAGGAGCAGCATCAGATGATCGGCTACTTTATTCGCGTCACAGGCGATGATCTGTCCCTCTTTCATCCCTTGGTTCAAGAGACGCTTGAAGAGGATCGAAAGCTTTGCCGTCCGCCTGAGGATGATCGCGTTGAAATCAGTTCCTTCGCGCTTCATCTGCAGCATTACGTCCACCAAGCTGGTCAGCTCCCCTTCATGGTCGTGCGCTTCCTGCATGATATCGGTGCAGATGACCGTCAGACGCTTGAGGAAGGGCTGTTCGCTCGACCAGGCATAGGTTGCATAGCGGTTGAACATCCGGGCGGTGACCAGCTTGACCGCATAATAGTAGATATCCTCTTTGTCTTTGAAGTATTGATAGATCGTAGGTCGGGAGATGTTACACTCGCTGGCGATCAGGGAGAGGTTGGAATCCCGATACCCCTCACGCGCGAACACTTTCAGAGCGGTCTGTAAAATTCGCTCCTTCCGTGCTTCGTGATCGATTTTTTTGGGCATACACACTCTCCTGTTTTCTACACTATATCACCATGTTGTAGAACTAAACAAGCATTTTTGGAAGCCTTGCCCCTTGGCAAGGCCTCCATACTGCGTGTACTCCTTCTTATTTAATCTTTACTTCGATTGGTTTCGGTTTCTCAACGGGCTTCTTCGGAAGGGTGAGCGTCAAGAGACCGTCAGCGAATTTGGCGCTGATCTTATTCTCATCGACATCCTCCGGAAGTCGGAAGGAGCGCTCGAAGCAACGGTAGCAGCGCTCGGTCACGAGGTTCTTCTCCGTTTCCTCTTCAAGGTTGGTCTCCTTGTTGGAGCTGATCTTCAACACATGTTTCTCGACTTGGACCGAAACCTCATCCTGCTTATACCCGGCCAGCTCCGCCTCGAGAACATAGGCGTTCTCTTCTTCGGTAATGTTGACCGCCGGCACTCGTCGCTGTGTCGTTCCCCAAGTGCTCAACAGTTCATCAAAGAGTGAGTCAAAGGGGGACAAACCATACGTTCTTCTTGTTAAATATCTCATATGTGTACCTCCTACATCTGTATATTTCTATCACCACATATGATGCAACAAGCATGCCAACCCTTATATTATAGCCTGTAGGTACAAATATATCTCTATAAGTTAATATATAAACGAAAGCTCGCTCCTGCGCTTCAAGGGAGCGGGTCAAGGGGAGGCGATCCCCAAGGAGGACTGCATTAATCGGGTCATTATGACCCTATCCAAGGGTGGCAACCATGATCGCCTTGATCGTATGCATCCGATTCTCCGCCTGGTCGAACACCACCGAGTGGGAGGAACGGAACACGTCATCCGTCACTTCCATCGCCGTAAGGCCGAACTCTTTGTAGACCTCCATTCCGATCGTCGTGTTCAGATCGTGAAACGCCGGAAGGCAGTGCTCGAAGAGCACGTCGGGGTTTCCCGAAGCCTTTAAGAGATCCATCGTGACCTGATACTCCTTCAAGAGCCCGATCCGCTCGCTCATCTTGGCTTCCTCGCCCATCGAGACCCATACATCGGTGTAGATGACATCACAGCCTTTCACCGCTTCATAGGGGTCTTCAAAAACTCTCACATGCTCACTCTCCACCGTGGGATGCAGCGCTTTCGGAGCGGCGATCCGGTACTCCATCTTAAGCTGTCGGGCACCGATCGCAAGGGCGTTGCTGACGTTGTTCCGGCCATCGCCGACATAGGTGAAGACCAGTTCATGAGGCTGCTTGCCCGTGTGGTCGACCGCCGTCAGCACGTCGGCGAGCACTTGGGTCGGATGATCATCATCCGTTAACCCGTTGTACACGGGAACACCGCTGTGGCGGGCAAGATCTTCGACGATCGATTGTCCGAAGCCGCGGTACTCGATCGCGTCGTAGAGCCGGCCGAGGACCTTCGCCGTGTCCTCGATCGATTCCTTCTTTCCCATCTGGCTGTTTGTCAGATACGTCACGTTCGCCCCCTCGTCAAAGGCGGCGACCTCGAAGGAGCAGCGGGTCCGGGTCGAGGCTTTGTCAAAGAGCAGAACGATGTTTTTGCCATCCAGAAGTTTCCCCTTCAGATGGGAGGGATATGCCAGTCCCCTCTTCTTTGAACGGAGATCCTTTGCCAGCGAGAGGAGGTAGAGAATCTCTTCTTCAGTGTAATCGCTGAGGGTGAGGTAACTGCGGCCTTTGAGAGTATCCATAGCGCTTCTCCTTCCGGAGAGTATTGCATATTCATGCAAATATCGTCAATAAATATACAAGTATTTCTATTTCCATGCATGCAGATGCATAAAGAAGACCTCCGGCAACACACCGGAGGCCAGATCTTTACTACGACCGGTTATTCGGTTACAAGAACGACTTCACCGTTTTTGTAGTGTTCGGCGACGTATGCCTTGATCTTTTCGCTGCGGAGCGCTGCGACCAGAGCCTTGATCCCGGCTTCGTTTTCCCGGCCAGCTTTCACCGCGACGACGTTGACGTAGGGACTGTCGGCGCCTTCGACGAGCAACCCGTCACGAGTGGCCACGAGACCCGCGGGAATCGCATAGTTTCCGTTGATGATCGCCCCGTCGACATCCTTCAGCACGCGGGGAAGGCTCGCCGCCTCGATTTCACGGAAGCGCAGGTTCTTCGGATTCGCCACGATATCAAGAGGGGTCGCTTCCAATCCCGCCGCGCTGTCGAGCGTCAAGAGCCCGGCGCTTTCAAGAAGCAGGAGCGCTCGGCCTTCGTTGGTCGGGTCATTGGGAATAGCGATCGTCGCACCGTCGGGAAGAGCTTCCAGGGAAGCATAGCGATCGCTGTAGAGGGCGAACGGCTCAACGTGGATGCCGCCGGCGTTCACAAGGTGGAAGCCGCGATCCTTGTTAAAGGTCTCCAGATACGGGATGTGCTGGAAGAAGTTCGCATCAAGCTCGCCGCTTTCAAGCGCTTCATTGGGGGTCACGTAATCGGTGAACTCCCGGACTTTGAGCGTGTATCCGCTTGCCGCCAAATCATCGACGATCAGGTTCAGGAACGCGGCGTGGGGCACGGGCGTCGCACCGACGAGAATCGTCTTGGTGTCCTGTACCTCTTTTGCGCCCGCTGCGAAGAGAAGCGATGCACCCAAAACAATCAGAAAAATCGCTGCCAAATACTTTTTCATACTATACTCCTATTTCCCATCGGGGATAATTCATGTTCTTGATAATATTGTTTCTCAGCGTCGGGCCAAGAGCCGGGCGCTGAGCCGGTTGCCCACTACCTGAACGATCTCAACGAGAACGAGGATAATGATTACCGCAACCAGCATGATGTCGCCGCGGAAGCGCTGATACCCGTAACGGATCGCCAAATCCCCCAACCCTCCGCCGCCGATTGCTCCGGCCATCGCCGAGTAACCGATCAGGCTGATGATCGTGAGGGCGACTCCGCTGACCAGGGAGGGCATCGCCTCGGGAATCAACACCTTCCGGACGATCTGGAAGTTTGTCGATCCCATTGCACGGGCGGCTTGAACGACGCCCGGATCCACCTCCTTGAGCGCGGTCTCGATGACGCGCGCGACGAACGGAGCTGCCGCGATCGACAGCGGAACGATCGTAGCGGCGGTTCCGATACTCGTTCCGATCAACAACCTCGAAAGAGGGAACAACAGAATCATGAGAATGATGAAGGGGAAGGAGCGCAGCACGTTCACGATTCGGCTCAGCACCGAATTCAACAAAGGCATGGGTATGATGCCGCCCTGCTCCTCTTCACCGGTGATGAAGAGCAGCACTCCCAAGGGAAGCCCCAATATCAGGGAGAACAGGGTGGAGAAAAACACCATGCTGAGGGTCTGGAGGGTTGAATTCCAAATCAAGAGCCAGATCTTCGCACTCATGGGCGTTCCTCCTTTTCGACATGGACTCCAAGCTCGCGGAGCCTTGCAACCACGCTTTCCTGCTCCTCTTCGCTTCCCTGGATATCGACGATCAACGTTCCGATTTCAACCTCTCCGCCGACTTTCTGAACTCCGCCTGCCCGGATGTTGAAATCGATTCCCGTCTCGCGGGTAATCTGACTGAGTATCGGTTGATCGGTGGTAACTCCGCGGAAGCGCAGGATGTAGGCTCCCCGCTTGCTGGACCATTGGACCATCTGCTCTTCACTGCCCGCATCCGTTCCCACCAAGTGGGAGAGGAACTCTTTGGTGACATCGCTTTTAGGTTTGGCGAAGATGTCCGTTACCGGCCCTTCTTCGACGACCCTTCCGTCATCGAGAACCGCCACGCGGTCGCACACATCCCGCACCACTTCCATCTGGTGGGTGATCATCACGATCGTTAAGCCCATCTTACGTTGAATCTCTTTCAACAACGCGAGGATCGAATGGGTGGTTTGGGGATCCAGGGCGCTGGTCGCTTCATCGCAGAAGAGGATGTCGGGATTGCACGCCAGAGCCCGGGCGATCGCCACTCGTTGCTTCTGCCCGCCGCTGAGGGTGGAGATCGGAGCTTTTCCGCGATCGCCAAGACCGACAAGTTCAAGCAGCTCGGCGACCCGAGCCTTGATCTCCCCTTTCGGGGTCCCGATGATCTCAAGGGGATAGGCTACGTTCTGGGCGGCGTTTCGGCTGGAAAAGAGGTTGAAGTTCTGGAAAATCATCCCCACTCGCCTGCGGCGTCGGATGAGCTCCTCCTTGGCCAGGTTATCGACCCTCAGTTCATCGAAATACACTTCACCGTCATCCGGTTTTTCCAGAAGACTGATCAGGCGCACCAAAGTGGATTTGCCCGCTCCGCTTTTACCGATGATTCCGTAGATCAGATTGGAAGGGATGGACAGACTGATCCCGTTGACCGCATGAAGCGATCCATAACTCCTTTTCAAGTTTTTCAGACGAATCTGCATATATATACCTTCCATATTCATAAAACGGATTGAGACCATCATAGAGGAAAGGTGGTTCTTGAACAAGTGGAGCAAGGATATCCACCTTGGAGAAGGTTTTGGAAAAAGATATAGTTGGATGAAAAAAGGAATACTTATGAGTGGATACTGCTACGAGACCCATCTTCATACCAATCAGGCCAGCGCATGCGGTCTCTCCGCCGGAAGAGCATATATTCGGCCATACCTTGATGCCGGATACAGCGGTATCATCGTAACCGACCACTTCTTCAACGGAAACACAAATATTCCCCATAGGCTGCCTTGGAAAGAGCGGGTTCGTAGGCTGTGCGCGGGATATGAAGAAGCCAAAGAGTACGGCGATCATCTGGGTCTTTCCGTCTTCTTCGGTTTTGAATACTCCTACGGGCAGGACGAGTTTCTCGTCTATGGCCTTTCGCCGGAGTATCTGGCCGAGCATCCTGAGATGATGGGTTGGGATCATCGCACCCTCTATGAGACGGTCGACAACGAAGGGGGGCTCGTCGTTCAAGCCCACCCGTTCCGCGAGCGCGGCTACTTGAACAGGATTTCCCTTCATCCCCATACCGTCCATGCCGTTGAAGTGATTAACGGGGAGAATGAAGAAGAGTTCGACCGCAAGGCCCGCAAGTACGCCGAACACTACGGTCTGCCGATGATCGCGGGAGCGGACATCCACGACGTGAAGAAAATCGATCGTATCGCCCGTGCGACGATCTTTGAACGAAAACTGAACTCCATCGATGACTTCATCAGAGAGGTGAAAGCCGGCAGGTTTACATTGGAACAGGATGCCGGTCGGATGAGCGAGCCGTCTGCTCAATCGAATCTTCCCGTCTATCTTTATGATGGAGAGGGACGGGCGAAAAAAATCCGGGCAGCCGAGGCCTGGAGCTGACAGCGAAAAAAGGCAAGAGACCGTCGAAAATGCGACGGCCTCTTTTCATTGAAAGCTGAGATATTGTTGGAAACATCAACCCGTTGGTGACATCAGGTCCTTTGTCTTCTTGAATATTTGCGCCAGATGCTCCTGGCTCTTTGGAAGCTCCGTCTCGTAGGACATGGTTTCATCATAGCCCAGCTCTTTGAGAATCTTCAATGCGCGATAGATGTAATTGTCGTTCAGCTCCGGCACCCTTCTGTCAGGTCCGGCGATGTGGACGTGCTTGATGTGCGGGAAGCATTTCCTGATCGAATCAAGGCTCTCCTCGTTGCTGAGCATGTGGTAGATGTCGATCATCAGCTCGAAGCCCGGGTCCCTGATCGCGTTGACCAGATCCATCCCCTCCATGACTGAGACTATCAGGTTGCAGTAGGTCCTCTCGAAAGGCTCTATGCAGACAACGATCCCGAAGGCTTTTGTCCTTGGAAGGATCACTTCCTCTATCACTGAGATGAACTGATCCAAAGCCTGTTCCCTTGTCTGATCAGGCCCGTAGGTTCTTGCCGGTCCGCTTCCAAGGATTATCTTCTCTATCCCCAGCCTCTCCAGCTTTGGCAGGATCTCGTCAAGGTAGGCGGCTATGCGCCCCTTGTCCATCTCCCTGCCGACCAGCTTCACGCTTCCGGGGAAGAAGTTGCAGGCCACAGGCGATGTGAGATTGTGTCTCTTGACCTCCTCGAGGACCGAGGCGAACTCCCTCTCCTTCATGTTGCTGAAATTCATCAGCGGGAACTCGACATAGTCGAAGCCCTGCTTCCGGATCATGTCCAAGAGGTCCAACCCCAGCTTGAAGTATGGGCTTGTGGAGAAGCCCGTACAGTAACCGTATTTCATTTCAGCTCCACTTGATCCCGAGTTTGTCCGGATCGTATCCTGAATATCCGGGTCTCGAAATCCTAACCCGGCTCATCAGCAAAACCTGTTATAGCAAACATCAGTCCTTCTTCCTCATTTCTGCCTTCGCGGCCCTTGCCGCAGCCTTCTTCGCCTCCCTCTTCTCCTGCATCCTCATGTAGGCGGGGGTCTGCGTGAGGATCAGATAGGTTATGAGAACGATGAAGAAAATGGAGATCGGCCTTGTGAAGAAGATCGAGATGTCCGCCTCTGTCAAAAGCAGAGCCCTTCTCAGGTTCTCGTCAGCCATGTTGCCCAGAATTATTCCAAGCAGGAACGGGGCTCCGGGCATCTTCAGGAAGCTCATTATTATTCCAAGTATCCCGAACACGAACATCAGCTTGATGTCGAAAAGTCTGTTCGAGACGACGAAGGCGCCTATGACGCAGCAGATGAAGACGATCGGCATCAGTATCTTTATGTCGACCGAAAGCACCTTGACGCTGAACTTCGCGATCACTATTCCAAGGAACCACATAAGACAGGATGCAAGAACCATGAAGACGATAACGTAGTACAGGAAATGCGGCGTGTCCTGCATCAACAGCGGTCCGGGCCGGTAGCCGTGCATCCAGAAGGCGGCAAGCAGGACGGCCGCCGAGGTGGATCCCGGGATTGCCAGCGACAGGACCGGTATGATAGCACCTCCGATGGCGGCGTTGTTTCCCGTCTCGGCGGAGACGACTCCGTCTATGCAGCCGTGGTTCCAGAGCTCGGGGGTCTTGGAGACCTTCTTCTCAGACCAGTATGACAGCCATCCGCCGGTGTCCTCTCCTACACCGGGTATGGCACCCATGAGCATTCCCAAGATTCCGGAGCGCAGGATGTTGAACCAGTTGCGCCTGAGAATCCCCAGCCCCTCCTTGATGCTGTACTTGGTGGCCTGCTGCATGGCAGTCTTCTTGGCTCCGCTGAAAGCCTTGACTACCTCAGGGAAGCCGAACAGACCGATCATGACGGGCAGAAGCGAGATTCCGCCTGCAAGGTTGATGTTTCCGTAAGTGAAGCGCCTGTAGGAGTAGACCGTATCCATTCCCACCTGGCTCATGAGAAGACCTATGAATCCGGAGATCCATCCCTTGAGAGGGTCGCCACCGCTGGTGAGGTTTCCGCAGATGACAATCCCGAACAGGGCGAGCAGGAACATCTCGTGGCTCATGAACTTCAGGGCAAACTTCGTGAGAAGCGGAGTGAAGAGAGCGACGCAGACGATGCTGATCATGGTTCCGAAGAACGAGGATCCGGTCGCGACGAAGATCGCGAGGCCTGCCTTGCCCTTCAAAGCCAGAGGATAGCCTTCCATTGCCGTAGCGGCCGAGGCGGGCGTGCCCGGGATGTTCAGCAGAATGGCGCTCTGGTTGCCTCCTGAGATGGCACCGATGTAGATGGCCAGCAAAGAGAGGACGGCCAGAGGTCCGCTGAAGTTGTAGGTAAGGCCTGTCAACAGGGCGACGGCCATTGTGGACGTGAGACCCGGCAGCATGCCGAATATCAGTCCGACGAAAACTGAAAGCACCAACGCAAGCAATCCTGCAGGAGAGAGTGCGATGACAAATGCTTCGCCAATGTATCTTAAAATATCCATTCTCCCCTCCTTATGGCATTGGAACCTTGAACATTATTTGGAACACCAGGATGATCATGAAGGTGGCCACCCCTGAGATGAACAGGAGCTTGATGATCTTCTTGGCGGATTTCTCCCAGTTGATGAACAGAAGAAGGGCTGAGAGCGTGATGAACGTAGCCAGCCAGAACGGCATCTTTCCGAGCATGAGGAAGATGTATATCCAGAAGATCACCAGACCGATGAGGGTCTTGTGGACATCCTTGCTCTTGACGAACTCGATGCTGAAGTTCTTGATGTCAACGAGACAACCCTTCAGGGTGTGCTCCTTGACCGTTCTTCTGATGTAAAGCGCCGAGAAGATGAAGAGGCAGATGCCTATCATCATCGGCATGAGACCGGAGGAATAGTAGAAGACGTCCACAAAGTCCTCCTTCCAGAATGTGATGCTCTTGATCATCACATAGATGGAGACTGCAAATGTGACGACTCCGGCTATGAAGTCTATTCCATACCTTGTCTGCGGTCTTGTCTGTTTCTGTTCCATAGACTTATTCCTGAATTGATAAAGCACGAAAATACAGCAGATGGTGCGGGGGGTCCCCCGCACCATCCGGGATTTCAATCTACGTTACGGTCGCTTGTATCCGAGATCCGCAGGTGAGCGCTTTGCGACACCGAGATCGAAGAGAGTGAAGCCGATTGCTACAGCTGCATCGTCCTTGAGCTTGTTGGACTCCGCGATTGTGGCTCCCATGAGAACCATACCCTTCTCGTCAGCGAATGCGACGACACTGTTGGTCTTGCAAGCCTTGACGAATGCATCCTCGAGGATTGCCTTCGTTGCATCAGGAACGTCAGACGGGAACATGAGTCCGAAGGCGTCTCCGATAGGCAGTGACTTCCCCAGCTCCGGGATGAAGTTCTTGATCGACGGGATTGTCTTGGCTACGCCCTCAAGGTTGAGGTCCTCTGTCGTGAGGGCGCAGAGGGCTCTGAGGTCGCCGGACCTGAGCAGGTCGATCATCTCGTTCGAGAGCTGTGATGTGAAGTCAACCTCTCCCGCGAGGAGAGCCTTGATTGCGTCTGCACCACCGGCATACGGGGTGTTGAGGCCCTTGCCCATTGTTGCATCTGTCGCTGAAAGAACCATGACTGCGTTGTATCCGGAGGATCCGATACCGGCGATCGAGTTCTTGATTGTGTTGGCCGGGTTGTTCTTCAGTGCCTGATAGAGGTCGTTGAAGGTCTTGTACGGGCTGTCCTTGCGAACTGCGATCAGACATGGGACATAGTATGCTGCCATAAAGTCCCAATCCTTTGGTGACCAGTCGGCGGTTCCCATTGCATAGTGGGTATGCGGTGTTGCGTTCGCGATCAGTGTGTAGCCATCATGCGGTTTGAGCAGACAGTTGTTCATTCCGACTGTTCCGGTTGCCCCCGGTGTGTTTACGACGCTGACGTTGACGCCGAAGATCTTCGCCATCTCATCCGTGACACGTCTTCCGACAAGGTCTGATGATCCGCCGGCTCCCCATGGTACGATCAAGGTGATGTCTTTTGTCGGGAATGCCTTCTGCTCAGTAGCACCCTGAGCGAACACTGCGGTGAAGACAACACAAAGCACAAACAAAGCTGTCAATAGTTTCTTCATTTTCCTTCTCCTTTTTTCAACCATTGCGGACAATGGCCTTTTGTTTCACATTATCATTGCAGCTCCAACGGAACTAACAGTTTCGAATTATACCATCAACCATCCAACATTAATACAAAAATTGTTAAAAATCAGCACTTCAATGCAACTATGGTCCAATGACCGGAACAAGATGTGCAGTGCTTTGACGAAATTCGGGAAATCAGAGAGCAGAAAGTTTATTGCAGCGGAAGTATCAGACCAAGTGGGTGGAGTAAAAACCTCATCTCAGGAATCAATCAATTCGAGCGTATCCGCTTCAGACTGCTCGTCGACCGAGCGATTCGTTTTTCTCAAAAAGCGCTTATCCATGTCTCCTTATACTGATGAATCTTTTGAAGCCCGAATGCTTTCAATTTATTTACAATGAGAAAAAATCCGGCGACTACCTACTCTCCCGCCAGAGGCAGTACCATCGGCGCAAGGGTGCTTAACTTCCGTGTTCGGGATGGGAACGGGTGTGTC
Source organism: Sphaerochaeta sp. (assembly GCA_004294855.1). GTDB lineage: Bacteria > Spirochaetota > Spirochaetia > Sphaerochaetales > Sphaerochaetaceae > Sphaerochaeta. Next base: position 45,277 of record SHOI01000004.1, read on the forward strand.
CACCCTGCTGTGG
>SHOI01000201.1 GCA_004294855.1 Sphaerochaeta sp.
TGGGAGATTGTTGGTTCATATGCGAGAAAAAACAGGAATCGTTTGATGGCTTTTCCATCGGAAATGGGACAAGTGTCGCCATTTTACTCTCAAAACAGTTGAAATTACGGAAGGGAACCCACACAATATTCTCGGAGTGCATCTCTATGATCATCGTCAAACCGGTCGTTACCAGAAAAGAATGGAATGCATTTTTCGCCTTTCCCAATAGTCTCTACAAAGGCAACAAGTACTTTGTCCCCTATCTCATCGCAGATGAAAAAGATACCTTCTCCCCCAAAAAGAACCCGGCACATGAGTATTGCGATACGCAACTCTTTCTGGCCTACAAGGATGGCAAGGTGGTCGGCCGCATCGCCGGATTGATCAACAACAAACTCAACGCGATGAAAGGGATGAAGCAGATGCGCTTTACCCGCTGGGATGTGATTGATGACATTGAAGTCTCCAAAGCCCTTTTTGAAGCGGTCTTTGCCTGGGGCAAGGAAAAGAGGATGACCGAGATCATCGGACCGATCGGGTTCAGCGACCTGGACAAGCAAGGCCTGCTCGTCGAGGGGTTCGATCAGGTGGGGATGTTCATCACCCTCTACAACCACCCGTATTACCATGAGCATCTGACGAAGCTCGGGTTCGTGAAGGATGTCGACTGGATCGAATATAACGTATACACCCCCAAGGAACTCATTCCCCGAGTGAAGCGAATCAGTGAAATGGCTCAGGAACGCCATGGATACCGGCTTTTGGAGTTTACCAGGAAAAAAGAGATTATTCCCTACGCCAAAGAGATCTTCCACATGTACAACGAATCCTATGCCCACCTCTACGGGTTCTGCCCCCTCACCGACGGTCAGATCGAGATGGCGGTTGATCAATTCTTCATGGTGGCCCAGCTGGATTACATCTACGTTGTAGTGGACAAAGATGATGCGGTCATCGGCTTCGGGTTGTTGATCCCCTCCCTTTCAAAGGCGATGCAGAAGTCCAACGGCAGATTGTTTCCGACCGGACTCTTTAGGATTCTCCGATCCCTGAAGCGCTACGATGTGCTTGACATGTACCTGATTGCCGTTAAGCCGGAGTACTTCGGCCGAGGAGTGAACGCCGTCATTCTGCATGAAGGAATCAAGAAAGCGATTGAACACAACGTCGTGTATGCGAAAACCGGGCCCATGTTGGAAACCAACACATATATTCGAACTCAATGGAGAATCTTCGAGACCGAGCAGAATAAACGCCGCCGTTGCTTTAAACAAGTGTTCACGTAGGAGAACACCCCCTTCGCCGCTCATCATCTCTTTGTCTGCATACCCTACTTTGAAAGATAAACAATCTCCATATGAGAAAGAACAAGAATTGCTAGATACCTTTTTATCGGAGAGTGGGACAAGTGTTATCGTTTTCCTACGAAAATAGTTGAAATAAAAGGAGGTTAACTACACAATACGCTTGGAGTGTATAGCTATGATTACCATCAAGCCGGTTGTTACCAGAAAAGAGTGGAATGCTTTTTTCGCTTTTCCCAATGATCTCTACAAAGGCAACAAGTATTTTGTTCCCTATCTCATCTCGGATGAAAAAGATACCTTCACCCCCAAAAAGAACCCCGCGCACGAGTATTGCGATACGCAGCTCTTTCTGGCCTACAAGGATGGCAAGGTGGTCGGCCGCATCGCCGGTCTGATCAACAACAAGCTCAACGAGATGAACAAGATGAA
>SHOI01000074.1:0-7020 GCA_004294855.1 Sphaerochaeta sp.
AAAGAGTTCGGGTAGGGGTGGCAAATTTTAATCCGTTGCTAACTGGCAAAATGTAATCTGGCACTATGTGGTAACTTTTGACCCGGCGCTGACAATGCCTTTATTTGCATACAAGTGTGTTTTATGACTTCCAAGAACTATATGCTTTGCAATAACTTATTAGTTTTCTTCGATCATATATCGGAAGAAAACGAATCTTTTTCATAAAATAACCAATCTTTTTTCAGAATTTGTTATGAATACGTAAAATATCAAAACAAACTCAATAGAATCCCTCATGTACTTCTGAAAAATCGGGTCTTACCATTTTATTGATGATGCGGCGTTGCCGCTGGTATTCGTATTTTTTCTGATTCCTTGAAAAGGAGGAGAACATGAAAAAAACTCTATGTGTTTTGATGGTTCTGATTTTGCTGGGAACGGGCGTGCTGTTCGCCGCCGGTCAGAAGGAGACCGGACTGACGAAAGTGGGCATCGTGAACCTGCCGCCGGAAGAATCCGGATATCGACAGGCCAACGTCGAAGACATGAACAATGTCTTCTCGAAAGCCAACGGATATGATTCGAAGCAGACCAACACGATGGACAACAGCGAGCAGATCGCTGCCGCGAAAGGCTACATTCGTGACGGTGTGGACTATCTCCTGATCTCCGCAGCGAACGCTTCCGGGTGGGATGACACCCTGAAGTCCGCAAAGGAAGCGGGTGTGAAAGTCATCCTCTTCGACCGGGCGATCGATACGGATCCATCCAATTATCAAGCGGCGCTTCTTTCCGACATGGCGTATGAAGGCGAGAAGGCGGTGGAATGGGTGTTGAGCCTGGGTCTCAGTAAGATCAATCTGATCCTTATCCGGGGGCAGATGGGTTCCGCAGCCGAGATCGGCCGAAGCAAGGCGGTGCTCGATGCCGCAAAAGCAGGGAAGCTCAACATCGTCGCCGATGGAACCGGAGGAGACAGCTGGAGTCTTGAGGAAGCCCGAAAAGTCGTTGAAGCCGCGATCGCAGCAGGCAAGGATTTCAACGTCATCTATGCCCAGAACGACGGCATGGCGCAAGGTGCGGTTCAGGCGCTCGAAGCGGCCGGAATCAGCCACGGAAAGAACGGCAAGGTCAAGGTCATCGGATTCGACTTCAACCGATTCGCCCTTCGGAACGTTCAGGCCGGCTACTGGGATGCCGATATGCAGTGCAACCCCCGCCAGGCGGCCACGATTTCCGAGTGGATCAAGAGCGGAAACATTCCAAGCGGTATCGTCTATCAGGAAGAGCTGCTCTTCACCACCGATACCATCACCGATGCGGACATCGAGAAATGGGGCATCAACGACGACCCGGGCAAGGGCGTCATCACACGGTAGGTCTTTGCCACAGTGCGGTGTGCGGATACGATTCCGCGCACCGCAATCATCTTGTATAGTCTAGGGTAAGGAGATCTTTGATTGTTGTCGGAAACCATACTTGAAATGAAGGACATCAGCAAATCATTTCCCGGGGTCAAAGCTCTTGATGGCGTGGATTTCAAGCTGCGGGAGGGCGAGATTCACGCCCTCATGGGTGAAAACGGGGCAGGCAAGTCCACACTGATCAAAGTCATCACCGGAGTCTATGAAAAAGACGCCGGCTTGATTACGTTGCATGGCAAGCCCATCCACTTCAGATCGCCGCAGGAAGCACAAAACAACGGAATCGGTACGGTCTATCAGGAGATCATGCTGTGCCCCAATCTGACGGTGGCGGAGAATATGTTCATCGGACGAAGCCACACTCCCATTGTCAATTGGAAAGAGATGAACGAAAAAGCGGCGCGGCTGCTGGACTCGCTCGGCATTCCGGCAAGCCCGATCCAGGAGCTTTCAACCTGTTCGATCGCGGTACAGCAGATGATCGCCATCGCCCGTGCGGTGGACATGGACTGCAGGATCCTCATTCTGGACGAGCCGACCTCCTCTCTTGACGAAGATGAGGTACAAAAACTCTTTGAACTCATGCGGGCGCTGAAAGCCCAAGGCGTGGGAATCATCTTCATCACTCACTTCCTTGAACAGGTATACGAAATCAGCGACAGAATCACGGTTCTTCGCAATGGAAAACTCATAGGTGAATACAAGACATCCTCGCTTCCCCAGATCGAACTCATCTCGAAAATGCTGGGCAGTGAGCTCGAGGATATTTCAACGATACGAAAACATGAGCCGGTCGCATCCGATGCCGGGATCCCCGTCTTCGAAGCCGTCGGGCTTTCGAGTGCCGCAGGGGTGAGACCGTTCGACTTCACCATCCACAAAGGCGAGGTGAACGGGTTTGCCGGATTGCTCGGCTCGGGACGCAGTGAAAGCGTCCGCGCCATTTTCGCCGCCGACAAGGTGACCGGCGGTGAAGTCAGGATCCATGGCAAGAGGGTGAAGATCAAAACGCCCCTGCACGCCATAAAACATGGGATAGGCTATCTGCCGGAGGATCGCAAGGGGGACGGAATCATCGAGGACTTGTCGGTTCGCGACAACATCATCCTCACCCTGCAGGTTCTGAAAGGCCTGTTCAAGCCTTTCTCGTTGAAAGAGGCGGAGAAGTTCGCCGAAGAGTACATCAAAAAGCTGAACATCAAGACTCCGACCTCCAACACTCCGATACGCTCCCTTTCCGGAGGCAACCAGCAGAAGGTCATTCTCGCCCGCTGGCTGCTTACGAACCTCGAATACCTGATTCTCGATGAACCGACCCGGGGAATCGATGTCGGAACCAAGGTCGAGATCCAGAAGCTTGTGATTAGGCTTGCTTCCGGCGGAATGAGCCTGACCTTCATCTCTTCCGAAATCGACGAGATGCTCCGAACCTGCTCCCGATTGATCGTCATGAAGGATCGTGAGATCGTAGGAGAACTCAGGGGAACGGACCTGACGGAGAACGATGTGATGCACATGATCGCGCAGGGGGGAAAGAGCTGATGCGAAAATTGATGAAAAACGTTTCCCACTTGGTTCTTCCCATCTCCGTCATGGTGCTGCTCATCATCATCAATCTGGTGAAAGGTGCTGATTATTTCACCATCACGATGATAAACGGAGCGCTCTACGGCAATATTCCGAATATCCTGTTCGGGGCCTCCGAACTGGTCATCCTGTCGATCGGCATGACGCTGGTGACCGCGGCTTCCCGGGGGCAGGACATCAGCATAGGGGAGAGCGCCACGATCTCTTCCGCCGTATTCGTCTGGTTCGTCCTTCGATCCGGCGAGGCCACTCCGGTTACCATCATCGTCGGCTTCCTGCTCAGCTGCGTCGTGGGTTTGGGGCTTGGCGCTTTCAACGGCATCCTCGTTTCGATCTTCAAGGTTCAGCCGATGGTCGCATCCCTCATCCTGTTTACCGGCGGAAGGTCGATAGCCTTCATGATCGACGGCAAACTGTCTCCCATTCTGGCCAACGACATATCGAACAGGATAGGCACCGTGATCCCGGGAATACCGATCCAGACTCCGGTGATCCTCACTGTCGTCTTCATCGCTCTCTTTGCGGTGCTGCTGAAGACCACGACGCTCAGGCTCTATGTGGAAACCGTCGGAATCAACCCGAATGCCGCCCGGCTGAACGGCATCAACCCGAAGAAAGTCATCTTTCTAACCTTCCTGATCATGGGATTCTGTTCAGCGGTTGCAGGGTTCATCGCAGTGAACAAGGCGGGGCGGCACGACAGCGTCAACCTGCTTAAAAACATCATGATGGATGCGATCCTCGCCGTGGCGATCGGCGGGAACTCACTGGGAGGTGGAACGTTCAGCATCACCGGCTCGATCATCGGAGCGTACACGATCGAGATGCTGAACAGGACGCTCCTCAGGCTGGAGATCGAACCTGCGATGATCAAGGTCTTCAAGGCGATCTTCATCGTCATTCTCATGGTCGTCGCTTCTCCCGTGGTCAGGGATTTCATCAAGAAGGTTCTGGACAGGAATCGAACAAGGAAGGAGGAATAGAATGGCATCCGAAAAAGCGATCAAACAAAAAGCCAGACTGTCGAATTCGAACCTTCTGTTTCTCATCGCTTCGGTCATATTCGTGCTGATGTACCTGTTCGCGATCATCAGCTATCCGGGCAGCTTCCTGCAGTTCCAGACGTTTTTCGACTTGTTCAACCTCAACGCTCCGCTTATCATCATGACCTTCGGTCTGTGCATCGTCATGATCGGCGGGGGCATCGACATCTCCATCGGCTCGGTCTGCGGATTGGTGACGATGGCCTGCGCGGTCTATCTGGAGAAAAGATCGGGGAGCATCGCAGGAGCGATTCTTCTTTCGATGGGCATCGGCATCCTGTTCGGAATTCTCCACGGGTATCTCATTGCATATCTTGAGATCCAGCCGTTCATCATTACGCTTTCAGGCTTGTTCCTGGCGCAGGGACTCCTCACGACCCTCCATAAGAATCCGCTCAACGTGACGATGCCCGCATTCGTGAACCTTCGGGATTTCAACATCGTGATCACATGGCTCGGCACGAGAAACAGACTGGGGGTCTTCATCCCGTGCCAGATAAAACCCGGTACGATCATCGTCGCGGTTCTTCTTGTCATCTTCGCATCCCTGATGAAGTGGTCCCGCTTCGGGCGCAACGTCTATGCCGTCGGTGGAAACAGCCACAGCGCCATGATGCTCGGCATCAACGTCAAGCGGACGAAATTCATCACATACGTGATCAGCGGATTGACGGCCGGCATCGCCGGGTTCGTGTACATCATGACGACAGGGGCCGGTAATATCGGCAATGCGGCCGGAGCCGAAATGAAAGCGATCGCTTCAGCCATCATGGGTGGTACGCTACTCAACGGCGGGGTAGGAAACCTGCTGGGGGCGCCGATAGGCACGTTGACGCTTCTGGTGATCAACGAACTGATCCGTGCAGCGGGAGTCCAATCGAACTTTCAGGCGATCGTAAGCGGCCTGCTGTTGTATCTTTTCATCATCCTGCAAAGCATCATCATGTCGCTTCGCGATCGGAAAAGGTTCACTGTCGCGCTCCCGCCGTGGCTGCATCTGTCGGGCAAGGGGCAAGCATAGCCGCTGTTTTCAGGTTTGGGCTTTGTTTCCGGTTCTGAATTCCCGGGGGGAGATGCCGGTGTGTTTCTTGAAGATGAAGCTGAAATAGTGGGGATCTCCAAATCCCACTTCATAGGCGATATCCGCGCTTCTGAGAGCTGTCGTCAACAACAGCTCTTTTGATTTATTGATCCGGACCCCGGTAAGATATTCGATGAAGGTTTCACCGGTTTCCTGAGAAAAAATCGTGCTGAAATGATTCGGGCTTACATGGACGATTGATGCCACCGAATGCAGGGAAATGTCCTGATCGGCGAAATGAAGGTTTATATGCTGCTTCGCTTTCTGGATCATTTCATAGTATCTTCCCGCAGATCTGGAATCACGGAACTCGATGAACGTATCGAGAATCAGCTTCACCCCGTCGCAGAATGTTTCTTTCGATGCCGCCATCTCCGAAAGCTGGGTCTTTTGAGGCAGCGACGGGATGACCTCCTGAACATCACCCCCCAGTTCATCGATGATCTTCGATATCGCCACCATGAGATCGTAGAGAAGGTAATAGCCGATGAGGGTGGTCTGAAGAGGTTGATTGCCTATCATGGTGACGTATTGGGCGATAATCTCATCAACACCGGATTTCTTCACATATTTGAGCCGCTCCGATATGGAGCTTCCATCCAGCTTCAAAAAATCGATTTCGGAAAAAGAACTCAGATCATGGGTTCCGATGATGAGTTTCTGACCGGTCTTGACGGAAAAGTGTATCGCTTTTTCCGCATCGGCGTAGGATTGGGACAGGCTTCCAATCCGCTCGACCAACGAGCCTATTCCAACCGCCACCATGCACCTGGTGTTTCGTTCAACCTCATATTTGATCGCTTGGCCTAATGTATAGGCGGTCTCTTCGAGCGATTCGGACACGAGCTGCATCAACAGCAGGATGATCGTATCCCTGCTTTGTGAAAAGCATAAGACCTCTTCCTGATTGTCGATAAGACTGTTGATATGAAGCTTCGCGGTGATCAGGTCGGAATAGTTTTCCAAGGAGGTGGAAAGCTTGATGATCGCTACGAGGTAGCTGTGAGCGATGAGATCGATTCCCATATCGCCTGCGCTCTCAAGTGCATCCTCGGTTTTGACGATTCCGGTCACCAGATCAGTTAACCAGCGCTCCCTGATCAAGTCCGAACTGGACTGGGCCTGTAGTTTCAGATGCTCTATGCTTGAGAGATGCTTTTTTTCCTGTTCGATTCGATCCACCAGCTTGTTGAGTGTTTCGAGCATGTCCGAAGCGGAAATGGGTTTGAGAAGGTACTCATCGACACCGATCGAGATAGCCTCCTGAGCGTACTGGAACTCGTCATGTCCCGAGATGATGATGATCTTTATCCAGGGAAGAATCTTCTTGATGATTCGGCAAAGGCTCAGTCCGTCGACGAACGGCATCCTGATGTCGGTGATCAGGATGTCCGGCTTCACATCCTTCATGATCGACAGGGCCATCTCGCCGTCAGAGGCTTCACCTGCGAGGACGAAGGGGCCCGTCCCCGACTGGATCGTGTTTCGGAGTCCCTCACGCACCACTATCTCGTCTTCCGCAATGAACACCTTATACATTGAATCCAGCCTCCGGCACCTTGAAAAACACGGTGGTGCCCTGTTTGTACCGGCTCGTTATGTCCAGCTTCGTGGTTGCATCGTAATAGAGCTCAAGTCGCTTGTTGACGTTATACAGTCCATAAATGCTGCTCAGATCCTCCGGGTTGGTGGAACTGCTGATCTGTTTCATGATATTTTCAAGCTTTTCCTCGGTCATTCCGATTCCATCGTCTTCCACGGAGAAGCAAAGGTATCCGTTTTCACGCCAACCCTTCACCGACAGGAATCCGCGGGCCCGCTTGTTCTTGATTCCGTGGTAGAGGGCGTTCTCGACAAGGGGCTGGAGCACCAGTTTCAAGATTTGACACTCCGCCATCTCGGG
>SHOI01000074.1:7120-9085 GCA_004294855.1 Sphaerochaeta sp.
GTGATCTGGGCCTGAAGGGCCTTCATCTCCGATTTCTGGATGAGCTGCTGCTTGCGGATGTTTTCTTCGATCAGGGCCTGGATCTTGACCGCCATGATGTTCAGGTTGTCGGTCAGCCCGTCAAGCTCGCTCACCTGAGGAAGCTGCACTCTGGCGGTGAAGTCTCCTTCGGCGATTCGTTTTGAAAGGTGCTCGAGTCGTTTGATGGGATCGTTGATACTGGCGGTCACGGAGCGCTGGGTGAAGACGGCGAAGATCGCAACGAGAAAGACGGTAAAAACCTGGATGACCGTAAGGACGAGGGTGATCCGCTTGTGATGCTCATTCGTAATCGTCGCCGACTCGATCACCCGCACGATGAAATCCTGGAGGATGTCCGAGATCAGGGCGGACACTCCCCGGATCTCCTCGAGGATCTCCTCATTCTCGCTCACCGGAGAACTGCTCGCCATCTGGCTTCCCAGGCGATCCACGTTCCGCTTCAGCGTATCGACCGCCCGGCCGGCCACCTCGAGCATCTGTCGGTTTTCCCGCTCTTCGGTGGTGCTCATGATGTCTTCCAGACTCTCGTTGATTCCGTCGATGATCTTGTATTGATCGCCTTCATTGAACTTCTTGTTTCCCGCCACGATGTCCCATATTTCGTTGGAGACATCCATCTTCACCGTCTGGTTGAGCCGGTTCGCCTTGCTGACGTTGGTGATGATGAGGTCGTATCTGACCATCTGGATGACGAAGGAGCCGATCGTGATGACCGGGGGAGTGATCATCAGGAGGATGATGATCACGTAGGAGATCTTTATGCTCTCCTTGATGCTTCGGATCTTGAACGCCGAGAAGATCTTGTCAATAAGGGTCATCCGATTCTTCATGCTAATATCCGCGGGGCGCGACGAGGGAGAGGTCGTCGGTTTCATAGAACACTTCTTCATGCACGTATTGCAGTTTCGGAATGCTTTCGCCGGCCGCCAGCTTCTCGGCCAGTTCGATGATCTCCGGACCGGTCTTGGGGTTGCACTCGATGACGCAGTTCACCTTACCTTCACGGAGCGCATCGATCGCCGCCTGCTGGGCATCGATCGTGACGATGACGATGTCGATTCCGGGTCGGATTCCTCTTTCTTCCATCGCCTCGATGGCTCCCAGAGTCATTCCGTCGTTATGGGAAAAGATGACGTCGATATCTTCATATTGTTCGAGAAACTCGACGGCCAGCTCATACCCCCTTGAACGGAGGAAATCACCCGACTTGCTGTAGATGATCCGGAACTCCGGATGGTCATCCAGAATCTGTCGGAACCCTTCGGCTCGTCCGATGGCGACGGAGGAGCCTTCCGTCCCGAACATCTCCACGATGTTGATGTGTTCTCCGGTTTCCTCGAACCGGTCGCGTTCGGCTTTGAATTTGTTCAATAGGAACAGTCCGCCGTTCCGGCCTTCCGTGATGCTGTCGGTGCCGATGAATCCCGAATAGAGCGAGGGATCCTCGACACGGATCTTCCGGTCGGTGACCAGCACGGGTATTCCGGCATCCTTGGCTTCCTGGAGCACGTTGTCCCAGCCATCCGTGACGATCGGCACGAAGACGATCACATCGACTTGATAGGCGATGAACGAACGCAGGGCTTTGATCTGGTTTTCCTGTTTCTGTTCAGCGTTGTCGTACACCAGCTGCACCCCCCGTTCGGCCGCAGCCTCCTGAATGGAGCGGGTGTTGCATGTTCTCCAGGCGCTTTCAGCACCGATCTGGGAGAACCCTACGATGATCCCGTCATGTTCTTCAAATTGAGCAGGCTTCTTCTGAGCGCCGCATCCGACAAGGCAGGATGCGGCCATGATGATAAGGATGACAAGGAACAGGTTTCCGGTTTGCGTTTTGTTATGAGTCATCGACATGCCCCTTTTTTGCGTGCACGTTAACTCATTATATATCACCAACACGGGAATCCACAAGAAAATGATATG
>SHOI01000075.1 GCA_004294855.1 Sphaerochaeta sp.
GATTCGATCGAGGATCTCATCTGCGTCAAGCTTGATGCCTTCGATCCCTCCAAGATGGTCGAGATGGCCAACGAGCTGGATGAGTTGAATGTTCGCATGGTCCTTTCCGAACGTGACTACGTCCTCGTGGTTGCCGGTCGACTGGGTTCTTCCGACCCTTGGCTCGGGATTCCCGTTTCCTGGTCCCAGATATCACGAAGCAAGGTGATCGTCGAGACCGGCTTGAAGGATCTGCGCGCCGAGCCGAGCCAGGGAACCCACTTCTTCCAAAACCTTACCAGCTTGGGTTCCTTCTACCTGACGATCAACCCGGAGTTCGGTCAGGGAACATTGGATAAGAAGCGGCTGAAGGAGCTCCCAATCATCGAAGAGACGAAGCATTTCATCCATGCCCGAACGCCGCTTCTCGTCAAAGTGAACGGGTTTACCGGTGAAGGGGTGATTCTGACACAGTAAACGGCATTGTCGCGTCATGTTCAGCAAAGGTGTCAAAAAAAGATAAAAAAGTCTTTGCCTCATGAGAAACTCGTGGTAGAATGCACTCAGATGGAGTGGTTCTGCAAAAACCACAATGTTGGAATTGGTATTATTCGACTTCCCCCCTGCAAGAAGAAGGCAGGGGGGTTTTATTTTTTAGTAGCCTGATAGGCTTGCTTCCAAATTTCAGTGTGCTCATGTACCGCATCAACCGCTTGAGCAATATCTCGATTCATGATTGCAGAATGCAAACGCTGATGCACAGTATCAACTCCCTCATGAATCGGATTAATCGTTTTCGTAAAGAGATCAATAACAAAGACATAAATGTTTTCCACGATTGAATTGTGGCATATTCGGCCTAACATTCGATGATATTCCAAATCCAGGCGAGCCGCTTCTTTAGCAGAGGAACCATTGTTAGCCAATACTTCTACAAACTCATTCATTTTTTGGTCTAGCAGAATGAGTTCCTCATCGGTTGCACTTTGAATAACTAACTTAACCAAACCTTCTTCAAGCAAATGTCGAACTTGCGTCAACGAAATGTAATCCCGGTCTTGAATAAGTATCTGGAAAAGCTGAGGGTCAAAAAGACGTTTGTTTGAAGCACTGGAGATAAAAGTACCATGTCCTTGCTTAATTTCAACAACACCATATGCTGAAAGAATTTTAAGAGCTTCTCGAATGGTACCTCGTCCAACCTTTAAACTCTCAGCGAGAGCGTTCTCATTAGGAATCATATCTCCGGGAGCAAGCTTCCGTTCAATCAGAAGTTCCTTTATTTTTTCAATGACGCTTTCAACCGCTGACGGGCGCGCTTCCCGTACCTTAAAAATATCTTCCACGAAAACCTGCTCCCTTGAATACTGGTACTCATCTTACCAAGAGTACGGTCTTTTCTTCAAGGTTAATAGCTCAGTCCTTATAGTCGTCCCGAGATGGAGTGAAGCACTCCATCAATTCAGTATCCTCAAGAACCTCGGAGCCGTGCGGATCGTTTGGGACGAAGTAATATGCATCTCCCGCTCTCAGGTCCAGAACTTCACCATTCCCTTTGATGAAATGGATATGACCTTTGACGACGAACCCATTCTGACTTTGAGGATGCTCATGCATCTCCAGCTTCGATCCCTTTGCAAGATAGAAATAGCACAACATCGAATCTTCATCATACGAAAGAGTCACTCGATCGATTCCCGGAGCTCTTGTCACTTTCAGGTCGGTTTTGAGATTTCCCCGATGTTTAGTTTTTTGCTTCATATGCTTTCCTCCGCTCTCCGATATAGGCAAGCAATTCGTCCCATCCTTTCTGGAAGGAGGTTCTGAACAGCTCGACTCCGCCATAGTCGAAATATTCATCCACGGTCATTCCATCGACTTGCAGCGCACGATCATAATCGGGCAGCTCCCGGCCAAGCCTATCGATCTGCTCTTGATTCAGATTGAAATCGATTCGGGAAGCGACATCTTTATCGAGTTCGATGAGTTTATCGGCGGTTCCGGCCCAGTTGATGGTGATGTGCATATCGGCACCTACAAGCTCGGTGAAATCTTCGAGCTTTCGCGCACCGCCTCCGATCATGGTTCCCGGGTATTTTCTCTCTTTGAAGAGCTTATACTGGGTCTTTGCGATGGAAAGACCTGCATATTTAAGAAGCTCCGGGTCGATTGTCAGATTTTGCTCTTTGATGACCCGTTTGAAGTGGTCATCAAGGATTCCCGTAATATGAGTAACCCAGAATGGTGGAGCAAAGCCGCTGGCTTCGCTTGCTTCCTTATATGCTTCAGAGATCGAAATCATCTGACTGAGTCCCATGACTTCAGTAGCCATCGTAGGAATATTGTGCTTAACCATCGTTTCAATCGCTTCAATTCCCCAAGTGGTCACCGGAATCTTGATGCAGACGTTCTTTGCGACCTTGGAGTTTTCCAACCCCTCTTCAATGATCGCTGAAGCATCCGTTTCCCGGTAGGGATCGCCTTGGATTGTAACCAATCCTTCCACCCCGCCACTGGCTTCGAAGAGCGGAAGAAAAAGATCCGCAAGGCGGCCGATCATCATTTGCTGGACTTTTGCAGCCACGATGGAATCATCACTCTCATATGATAAAAGCAAATCGACGGTCCGCCTGACCACTTCCTTTTCTTTGGGATCGACCAGGAGTTTGCTGACGAAACTCGGATTGGTCGTACATCCGATGGCACCCGCTTCGATCGCAAGTTTCGCTTGCTCAAGCGTCGGGTTGTTGATCCAGAATCTGGTAGGAGTCGCATCATGCACACGGTGGAAATATGACTTGTTCATCTGCTGACCTCTAAGTGAATAATAAGTTGGGGAGCCACAGGGAAACCTGCGGAACGAAGGTAAGAATCATCAATGCCACCAATAGCGCCAGAAGGTAGGGCGTTACGGCTTTGAACAGTTTATCGACGGAAAGACCGGTAATTGGACTCAACATGTAAATGCTCATACCGACCGGTGGGGTGATCATGCCGATCATCAGGTTGAAGACCATGACCAAGCCAAAGTGGATCGGATCGACTCCTGCAGCCATCAGCGGGGGTAGAAGGATCGGGGTCAGAATCATGATGGCCGAGTTGGACTCAAGCAGCATTCCTGCAAGAAGGAGGATTACGTTTGCGATCAACAGAAGCACATACGGATTGTCTGAAACGGTGAGCATAAAAGCCGAGGCTCGTTGGGGGAACTGTTCCACCGTAAGAACCCAGGCAAAGATGGCTGCAGCTGCAACGATGAACAATACCGAGGCAGTCGACTTGACGGTCTCCACACATGCGTTGATAAAAGAGGAAACAGTCAATTCCTTGTATGCCATACTAAGCACGGTTGCATAAGCTACTGCCACAGCGGCAACTTCAGTGGGGGTGAAGAAGCCGGACAACATCCCGACCAGCATGAAAACAGGCATCAACATGGAGGGTATGCCGCGCTTCAGAACGGTCAGCACTTCCTGCTTGGTGAACTTACGCTCTACACCACGGGGCCAATTGTATTTTCGGGCAAGAATCGCCACCTGCACCATGAGCGCAAATGTGATGATGAGCCCGGGGAACACACCGCTCATCAACAGGCGTATGGAAGAGCTTTCCGAAGCAGCGGCATAGATGATGAGGGGAATCGAAGGCGGAAAGATGGGACCGATGGTGGCAGAGGCTGCAGTGAGTGCCGCTGAGACCTCAATCGGGTAGCCCTGATCGGTCTGAGCCTTGATTTCGATGCTTCCGATACCGCCGATATCGGCAAGTGCCGCACCCGACATTCCGGCAAAAACCAAGGAACCGAAGATATTGACCTGAGCCAATCCACCCCGCATTCGACCGACGATCAATTTTGAGAATTCAAAAAGGCGCTGGGTGATGCCGGAGGTATTCATCAGGGTTGCAGCCAGAATGAACAGGGGAACTGCAAGCAGAGGGAAAGAGTTGAGGCTTGTTACCATTCGCTGGATCAGCTGGCTGGCAGGAATGCCTGCGACCATGAGATACAGTGCAGAAGGAAGACCCATGCTCACAGCGATGGGAAGGCCGGAACAAAGCAGAAAGATGAATAGAATTATTACAAATGAACCGCTCATGCTTTATCCTCCTTGTTTGTGAGGGTATTCCATGCTCCCGCAAGGGAGAATACAGTCATAGCCAAAATTCCGAAGATGATAGGCAGGTAGAACAGGATATTAGGCATATTCAGACCCGGTGTCCTGACATTCCAGTTGCGCTGCATGATGGATGCGATTGCGTTCAGGATGTAGAGACCGAAAAACGTGACCAACAACTGGGTGATTACAGAAATCCATCGTTGAATCCTTTTAGAAAAGTGACTAATCAAAAAGTCAACAACGATGTGCTTGCTTTCGAGTGTCAGGATGGGAATGGTAATAAACACCAGGGAAATCATAGAGAACCGGGCAAGCTCCTCCAATTGGATCGACCCACTGTTAAAAAAGTTGCGCATGATGATTTGAATGAAAACTGATATAAAGAGGGTTAGGAGAAAGACTATGGCGACGAACTGATACGCCTTGCTTACCTTCTGTAGGATTTTATTCATAGATAAGTCCTTATATACTTGAATTCGAGTGGATGCGGCATTGTGCCGCATCCAGACCAATACCCTGTCAACTTACTTGATTGCGTTGATCATCTCGTAGTACTTGCCCCAGGTTTTTCCGAAGCGATCGTTTACTACCTTGTTTACGGAAGAGCGGAATTCATCAACCTTCAGCCCATCAGCTTTGGTAATGATCTTCATCCCCTTGTCCTTGAGGGTCTGCAGATCCTTTGCTTCATTCTCAAGAACATAGTTGGAAGCCCAGTCACGGGTCTCACGTGCAACTTCAGTGAAAATCTTCTTGTGTTCGTCACTGAGACTCTGCCAGACTTTCTCGTTGATCACTACAGGCTCGGAACCCATGATATGGTCGGTCATCATGACATACTTCTGCACATCGTATATCGCACTGGTAACCAAGGTGCTGACCGGGTTCTCCTGGCCGTCGGCAATTCCGGTGGAGAGGGCGACAGGTACTTCAGCCCAGTCGATAGGAACGGCGACTGCTCCCATTCCTTCCACTGCTGCCAGATAGATGGGAGAAGGAATCGCACGAATTTTCTTGCCTGCCAGATCCTTGGGAGCATAAACAGGGAAGTTTGCAGTCAATTCACGAGTACCGAAATAGAAGGAGTAGAGAATCCTCACCCCTCTGGTATCAATAAGTTTCTGGTTCAGTTCCTTGAGAGCCGGAGAGATCTCGGGATCGGTGGCTTTCAGCAGGTGGTCGACATCACGATACAGATACGGTGTATCGAACAAACCCAAGTCGTTGAGCAAGGGTTGCAGCCCACCGTAGGTGTTGTGGTGCATCGCGATCGATCCCATTGAGACTGCCTCAGCCATTTCGGTGATGGAGCCAAGCTGGCTTGCAGGGAACAACTCAATCTTGATCGCACCTCCGGTGCGCTCAGCGATCCGATCCGCAAAGTACGTCGCCTGCAACCCGTTCGGGCTTGACGCCGGGTTCATATGAGCATAGCGCAATACCAACGGTTTTTCAGCAGTAGGACCAGCACTTTCACTTGCACCACCGGCAAAAAGGCTTAGTGCAACCACCAGAACCAGTAAAAATACGAACATCTTTTTCATTGGAAACTCCTTTTTTTGCTTTCCCGGCAACACCAGGATCTCAAACGATTTTATGCTCAACAGCTTTTTTCGCTGCGCAGACGATATCCTCCACACCCATTCCGTACTTATCCAACAGTTCCTCAGGCGGACCAGATTCACCATAGACATCCTGCAATCCCAACCGTACGAGATACGCCGGGGATCCTTCGCTGATCACTTCGCTGATTGCACTCCCCAGCCCATTGGTTACCAGATGATCCTCGACGCTGACGGCACATTTCGTTTCTTTAAGCAAAGCGGAGATGCCTTTCACATCGAGGGGCTTGATGGTGGCGACTTCGACGACTTTGGCTCCGATTCCTTCCGCTTTCAGCCTTTCACCCGCTTCCATCAAGCGAGCCAACAGGAAACCATAACCGAAAATGGCTACATCTGATCCATTGTCGGCAAGCACTCGGATTTTCCCCAAAGGAAACTCCGTCCCGGGATCAAAGAACTGATCCTCTCGACCACTGCCAATTCGGATGTATACCGGTCCATCCACATCTGCACTCGCAAGCATCGCTTGATACACCTGATCGCCATCAGCGGGACAAAGAACCGTCATGTTCGGCAATCCTCGCATCGCTGCCACATCTTCAATGAACTGGTGGCTCACTCCTTCACGATTCCCGCCATGCAGACCTCCGTTCGCTCCGACGAAGCGGACTTTGAGGTTTGGGTAGGATACGAAAGTCCGAATCTGTTCCCCTGCCCTCATAGTCAAAAATCCCGCATAGGTGCAGATGTACGGAAGAAGACCGCTGCTCGCCAGTCCGCTGGCGACTCCGACTCCGTTCTGTTCGGCGATTCCCAGTTCAATCACCCGTTCCGGATATTTTTCTAAAAACGGTTCTCCCCGAACCACTTTCAAAGAATCAGTTGAAACGAAGACGATATCATCTCGTTGTTCGGCGAGAGTCAAAAGCGCATTGCGAAACCCAACTCTGGTACTCATACATTTCCTCCCAACTCTTTCATCGCCTGATGATATTCTTCATCGGTATACACCCGTTTGTGCCAACTGTTCTCCCCTATCATGAAGGAGACCCCATTTCCTTTAATCGTTTTTGCTATGATGGCTGTCGGCTTATCGCCAACTTGGTGAGCTTCAGCGATCGCCTTCTTGATTTGGTCGATATTATGTCCATCAATGGTGATCGTATGCCATCCGAAGGCTTCCCATTTCTTGTCGATTGGATACGCTCCGGAGATTTCCTCTATGGTTCCACCGCTTTGATAGTTGTTGTTATCGATAAAGGCCGTCAGGTTGCTCGCCTTCTGATGGCTCGCCGCCATCGCAGCCTCCCAAATCATTCCCTCGTTCAATTCTCCATCACCGACGATGACGTAGGTATGATAAGTTCGTTTTGTGATACGAGCGGCTAAAGCCATACCGAGACCGATGGATAAGCCGTTACCCAATGAACCGGTAGTCGCATCAAGTCCCGGCGTTTTGGGAGCATACGGGTGTCCCTGAAGAATCGTATCAAGATAACGGAGCGTAAAGAGTTCTTCGTAGTCGAAGAATCCTTTCTCCGCCAAAGCAGCATAGAGAATCGGACAGGCATGCCCTTTGGAGAGCACGAAGCGATCCCGATCCGCCCAATGAGGGTTGTTTGGATCGATGTTCATCGTATGAAAATAGAGGGTAGTCACCAAATCGGCGATCGAAAAACTCGGGCTTGGATGTCCATCCTTTGTCCGATATACCATCTCCACCACATCACGGCGCAACTTCAAGGAAAGTCGCTCCAAAGCTTTGGTGTCCATTATACATGCTCCTTCAGCAACTCGGCTGCAAAGCGCGGGCTAGAATACACGGTCTTACCCGTCAATTCAGCAAGAGGTTTTTCCATTCTGGCCATTGAACCTTGAGCCAAGAGGATGACGTCACATTCATCGGCAACGCTCTTGGCTGTTTCTGCGATTAATCGATCATGAGTCTCCCCGTCACCCTTCGTGATAGCGCTGAATGCACCTTCAGCCAGAGCGTGAACGGTTCGTACGCTCTTTCCCGCTTCCGAGGCGCATCGCTTAATCAGATTCAACGTGGGTTCCAATGTCGTGGGAAGTGTCGCAAGCACCGCGATCGAATCACTTTCTTGGATAGCTTTGCGAACCATCGGCTCATCGATTCGAACGATCGGAATAGGAAAAAATTCTCTTGCCCCATATACTGCGTCTCCAATTGAGGAGCATGTGTTAAGAATGATATCCGCTCCGCTGGCAGTAGCGATTTCATAATATCCGTAAAGACGCCGCTTCACCGCTTTGGTCAGGCATCCGGACGCAATGATATCCGCAATCATGCTGTCATCGAGGATATTCATAATCCGCCATGTAGGAAGTTCTTCTTTCAAGATATCCGAAAGAGGTTTCACCAATGCAGCTCCCGTATATATGGCCGCTACTGTGTGTTCAGTCATGTTCCACTCCTCTAAAACATCGCTCGTCATACATCATATGTTTAGGATGGAGCATGAATCCTCTCCTGTCAAGAAAAATGTCACTTTACCAGTCGGAAATGATGGATCGATTATGAACTGACCTTGGATTTCTCCGCTTAACGTACCAAAAGAGACTTACGTGGTCATCTCTTCAAACACCTTCCACAGCGGATCATCGGGAACCGGAGCGACGATCGTGATCCGCTCCTGCTTGACGGGATGAATGAAGGAAAGGGTCCGGGCGTGGAGGGAGATCCCCCCGTCGCGATTTGAACGGGGGTAGCCGTACTTCAGATCCCCTCGAATATGAATAGTATGGGCTGCAAGCTGGGCTCTGATCTGATGGTGCCTTCCCGTTTCCAGGGTGATCTCCAGCAGGTGGAAGTTCTTGCTGGACGCTCGGTGGCGATAGGAAAGAACCGCCCGCTTTCCTCTTTTCGAGTCGGCGGGAAAAGCCTGACTCTTATTCGTCTTGCCGTCCTTTACAAGATTGTTGACCAGCATGCCTTCGATCTCCGGCGGAGCCTTGTCGACGATCGCCCAATAGGTCTTGTCAACCTTGTCCTCCCGGAAGAGGGTGTTCATCCGGATCAGGGCCTTCTCCGTCTTTGCAAGCACCACCGCCCCGCTGGTCGGCCGGTCTAGGCGATGGGGAATGCCGAGGTAGATGTTGCCCGGCTTGTCGTATGTGACCCGCAGATATTCCTTGGCGAGATCGCCCAGGGTGAGGTCGCCGGTCTCGTCCCCCTGAGTCAATTCGCCGCAGCGCTTGTTTACGATCAAGAGGTGGTTGTCCTCATAGAGGATCCGCTCGGAAAACGACCTCACGCATCTTCCTCCTCATCGAAGAGTTCGGGGTCCTTCGCCGAGGAGACATCCCCTTTCACCGGTCGGATCCGCATCGAAGCGATTTCCTTGACGGTCATCCGCACCCCTTTCGCCCGGGGGTTCTTCACCAGGAAATCGG
>SHOI01000076.1:0-4129 GCA_004294855.1 Sphaerochaeta sp.
CCGGGCAACAACTGAACATCTTTTACAATCCATGGTTCGTTCAGCCCTAGGGCAAGGGTGAATACGTCGTCAGTGGAGAAACCGTTCTTCATGGTGGATACCTCTTTTGGTTGGTAAGATACCAAAAACAGTACCACATCAATCTTAGGGTTATCTATCTCTTAAGCCGTTCCCTACACTGAAGAGCAAAGGCTGAAGGATTTTGTGTATGAACAAACTGTCCCTTACCCGATCACTTTGAGAGTTTCATGGAAACATGCGGGTCAAGCTGCCACATCGCTCCGGTGATAGGATCGATGATGAGCATTCCAATGACGATGTTGCCGGATAACAGATTGCCGAAATACCATCCATCCAGCGTGCTTGTAAGGGTGTAGACGGAATCCTTGTAGCCTTTTTTCTCGAACCTGATGGTGTAGGAGGCTTTTTTGAAGAACCCGTTGCCCGCTTTGAGATTCACCTCCGCTGGAGTCTTTCCCTGAAAGACGATGTTTTTGTTGCCGTCCGTGACGGTGATCTTCGCATCACTCGGGTCGCTTGTTATGGTTACAGGGTAGACGCTCTCGCTTAAAAGGGTTGCACAGCTTATCAATGTGGCAAGCAGAGCGATGGAAACGAACGGAAGAACGATTTTTTTCATGAGAAAAAACTCCTTTTGGATTGGATCGGTAGTCTCCATTACTGGTTCTTACACAGTATAACCTCGTATCGTACCGATAGATACAAAAATTGTGTTCATTTTCTTTGAGTGCCTCGGTCGGTGTTTTACCGAGCTTGCGGAGGATTTGTTCATGTTACCGCCGGTGATATATGTGTGATACAATCGAAAAAACAATTCTTCTGGAAGGCGCACATTGGAACCATTTCGATCATCCATCCTTTTCCAAACATATCGGTTTGATTGTGACCGGTTTTTATCTTTCCACATTACCCCCGAGGGCAATGCCCGAGCCGAACAAAATCCATACAGTACTCACCGAGTTTTCAGGAGAAGGTTGATCGGTGTGGCCGAGCAACGATGGAATCAAGCCTGTTACCAAGAGGTGCTTGATGCTTCGCCGCCGGGTACGATCGCCTATACCCGAGAACCCGCGGTGGACGAGCTGTTGGGGCTCGCTCCATTCAGCAATCTGGAAAACGTACTCGATTATCTTCGAAGCGAGGAACCCCCGCAGTTCATCATCAAGCCTGCAATCACGGCTCCCACCGATCTTGTTGAAGGACTGGAAACGACGTATGAAACGTACAAGTTGAAGCCGGAAACAATTTCATTCGATCTGCTTTGGATTCAACCGCACAAAGACAACACATATTCAGTGAGCCTCATCGATATCCGATTGGCGGAAACTCCATCGTTAGCCCATAGAATGGAGTTGACCTATCACATGCTGGCCTTGCAGCGGATTTTGGAGGCAAATGGTCTTACAGACCGATATTCGGTCTCGGACATCGGGTACATCTGGCCGGGCACCCATGAGCGCGATCGCTTCCCATCGCTTGTCAAGGAATATCAATCAACGAAAAACCCGAACGCAGAAGCGTTTAAAAAGATGTTGGTGCACGTTCAAACCGAGACCTACAAGCGCAAAGTGGTTGAACTGTTGACAAGAAGACTTCCATCGGTCTTGGAAACGGGTTTTAAGAACGCTCAATGGAATTTGGACGGTGCATGTCTCGGATGTGATTTCTTTCCCATCTGCTTGGGCGCAGCCCGGCAAGAGGATGACTTGTCAAGAATACCCTTCTTGAGCCGGAGTCAGGCGAAGGTGATTCGCGATAACGGGATTGACCGGGTCTCCCGGTTGTTTGAACTGGCCGAGAAGAATGATTCCGGTCTCAAGGAGATCTTCCAAACAGATTACCGGCTTCAAATCGATGAAATGCGAATCCGAGCACGTATGAAGGCCCTTGTTTCAAACACCCCGATACCGGTGGTGGAAGCGCGAACCATCTCCATGGCTGAAAGGAATGACCACCGAATCTATCTTACAACCGGCTACGATCCGTCAACCGGCTTGTCCCTTGGATTTGGATGTTCACTGGATTGCCGGAAACCGAACATATATCTTGTTGAACGCGCCGAGGGAATGAGCCTTGAGTTTGAGCGTGCAGCCTATCTCGAATTTGCAACGACGCTTACCCAATGGATGAAAAAGAATGAAGGGGAGAATATTCAATTTTATGTCTGGGACAACCGGGTGCTTTCCCATATCGGGCGCGTTGTACAACGGTATTATGACGACCCCATCCTGACCGGAGAAACCAATATATTGAACATTCTGTTTCCTCCCGAGGGTATATTGCATAACCTTGAGGTGTTTGAGCATCAGCCCGTCACCGTTGTCGGTCCGGTGCTGAAATCATTGATCGGACTGCCCATCGAAGTCGCATACTCCCTCTATGAGAGCGCCAACAGTTTTGCACGGGTAAACCATGACCGGACATTTGGGGCGGAAGAGGAGTTTGTCTCTCCATATTCCGATGAAATTCCCCTTGAGCGAATGATTGAGTTGTGGTATCCGATGCGGTATGCAGCGATCGCTTCCAAGATGAATCTCGTTCAAAAGAGGAGAACGAACCAGGAACTTCTTTCAAAGATTGAAAGAGCGTTCACCGAACAGCTGAACGCGTTGCGGTATGTCGTCAAGGAATTGCAGACGACGTATAGCGACCGGCTGGGCGAACGAAAAAGCGCTACGTTTACTGTGGAGAAGACTCCGGATGCCCCCTCAAAATTGAGCGAACTCCTGAAGTTCGAATTGTTGAATATCGCTGCCCAGGCATCGGAAAACAAGAACATTCGTTCGATGAGTGTAGATGAGCGGGAGGCGCGCTTCCATTCGGTTCGAGGATTGAGTGTAAAAAATTCCGCTGATACCGAAGCTGTCCTTGCAGACTATCAACAGGACAACCCTGATATAAAAACCGATGAACTGTATGTATTTGATTGTTCCCCAGAAAGCACCGAATCGAGAATCAAGGAAGGTGAGTTCACCCTTGTTTTGACGAACGAAGATGTTCGCTTGAATCTTGATGCTCCATGGTATGAGCATTTGGGCTTGAGTTTCGCCTCGGGTGCTGCATTGCTCAGCGGTTATGATACGAACCTCACCTGGTATGCGGACAAGAACCTCAGCGCCTTTTTGCAAATGGAATTGGTCCAATTGGGCCGCAAAGACGGGGTTCCGTATGTGATCATCAGGTTTCCAAGACCTGAGATTCTTGACTTTGTCCTGCGGGAAGAGATCATCAATCTCTATAAACCCCTCATCATCGACCCGATCTTCATTGATTTCTCAAGTGACAAAATAAAGAGCGTTCTCGGAGAGATTGAGTCGGCCCCTTCCAAAACGGCGCACAGGTTCCTGCTCCAACCTGATACGCTGCAAGTAAGCAAATCACCAACCGATCCTGAATCATTGTATAAGCGAGTGGATTCTTCTCTGCGCTATCCGTTCAACGACAACCAGAAGGAGTTCTTTCATCAGACGTTCAAACAGCGAATATCGATGCTTTGGGGACCGCCGGGTACCGGAAAAACGACGGTTCTTGCCGGAACCGTCTTCGGATGGATCGAGTATTTCATGGAATTGAAAAAGCCGCTTCACATTTGTGTCGGAGCGGTAACCTATGCAGCGATCGACACGCTCCTTGATGCTCTTGTTGAATTGCTTCAGGCTTGGAAGCAAAACAATCCTCAACGGAAGGATGAACCGATCAATATTCTTCGTTTAAGAAGCATTGCCGCAGAAAAGCCTACCAATAAGAGGATAGAAGATATCACCGATGTTTCGGAGGTTGCCGGGCGATTACGCAATGAAAAAAACACGGTGGTGATTGTTGGGAGCACCTGGGGGCAAATAAGCAAACTGGAGCAACATGAAGAAGGTTCCTTCGATCTTCTGGTTCTCGATGAAGCCTCTCAAATACCGGTGGCAACAGCCGCTTCATATTTCATGTATATAAAGGAAGATGGGCACATCGCTCTTGCCGGGGATGATCATCAGCTCGGGCCGATTCGGGGATATCAAGTGGAGGACACGCGAAAAGGCCTCTTTGATTGCATCTATACATACATGAAAGATACCCATGGAATCATTCCTTTGCAGTTGCGAACAAACTATCGGAC
>SHOI01000076.1:4229-9064 GCA_004294855.1 Sphaerochaeta sp.
ATCGTGCGCCACCTGAGCGAAGACAACGCCCTTTCTGAAGAGGCTGCCCATCTTCAACTCTTCGTTGAAGAATACTGCACTACGGAAATCCGCTCCGTCGAATTACCGTTCTCTGAGGGGAATCAACAAAAATCGATGCGCTGCACGGTCAGAATCAAGAGGTACCAGGCATGGACAGATCGTCCGGCGAAAACAAGCAATCGGATATTTGAATATCGATAAAAGTGCTTGACAAGGGAGAGGGAGGGTCTATACACTTAAAAACAAGTTAGCTCTGGCTAATTTAATAAGGATCGACCTATGAACATCTCCAACTGCAAGCTCAACACTGAATACCTGATCACCGATGTCAACGCCAAAGAAACGGATATGAAGGATTTTCTGTTCACCTTGGGCTGTTATCCCGGTGAAAGGGTGGTGCTTATTTCACGTTTGCCATCGATGTATGTGGTTGACATCAAGAATTCGCGCTACAGCATCGACGACGATCTTGCAAGGGCGATCTGCCTGATTGAACCGATGGAGGCTGATAAGGAAGACATCATGGAGCGGGTTGTGGTGTAAGCGCATCAAAGACCGTGGAAGAGAGTTGTATTTTTTTACACATAGAGTTAGCAATAGCTAACATTATAAAGAAAGAAGGAGCAGCATCATGAAGATCGCTTTGGCGGGAAATCCGAACAGTGGAAAAACAACGCTGTTCAACGCCATCACCGGCAAGGTTGAATATGTCGGAAACTGGCCGGGGGTGACGGTGGAGAAGAAGGAAGGGTCGGTCAAATCTTCCCTGAATCCGGGAAAAAGGAAGATGACGATCGTCGATCTGCCCGGTGCGTATTCGATGTCACCGTACACCAGCGAGGAGTCGATCACCCGGGATTTCGTCCGGAAGGAAGGACCGGATGTCATCATCAATATTGTGGATGCCACGAATTTGGGACGAAGTCTCTTCTTCACCTCCCAGCTGATGGAGCTGGGCATTCCGGTTGTAATCGCCCTGAACAAGAGCGACATGATCCAAAAGAAGGGAATCATCATAGACACCGAGCTTCTCAGTGAGCTTCTGGGCTGTCCGGTCGTGCGGACCGTTTCCACCAAGTCCATGAACAATGGCCTCGATTTCCTGATCGAAGCGGTCCAAAGCGTCTTCGATACGAAGAAGAAACAGCAGCCGCTTCACATCAAGGGGATGAAGACCGATGCCTCGAAGGAGGAGCAGGAGCAGATCGACAAGACTCGTTTCTCGGTGGTGAATGAGATCGTCGACCGGGTCGAGCGCCGCAGGATGGATTCCTCGGAGCACACCTTCCAGGATACGATCGACCGGGTCGTCGCCAACAAATGGCTGGGGATTCCGATCTTTGCGCTCGTCATCTGGGTGGTGTTCTCGATCTCCCAATCGTGGTTGGGACCGTGGCTTGCCGATCTCTTCGTCGGTTGGATCGATGCTTTCTACGAATTGGTCGAATCGGTTCTGGGGGAGAACGTGCATCCCGTGCTCTCCTCGCTGCTGCTGGACGGGATCATCGGCGGTGTAGGGGCCGTGGTCGGCTTCCTGCCCTTGATCATGGTGCTGTTCTTCATGCTCGCCCTTCTTGAGGACAGCGGATACATGGCGCGCGTCGCGCTGGTGATGGATCCGTATTTCAAGAAGATCGGGCTTTCGGGAAAATCGATCATTCCCATGATCGTGAGCACCGGATGCGCGATTCCCGGGGTCATGGCGACGAGGACGATCAAGAACGAGCGGCAGCGAAGAACCACCGCATTGCTGGCTCCCTTCATGCCGTGCGGAGCGAAGCTTCCGATCATCGCCCTCTTTGCCGGCGTGTTCTTCAGGGACAACGTCTGGGTCGGAACGTCGATGTATTTCCTGGCGATCTTCGTGATCATCCTCGGCGGCCTGATCATCCGGAAAATCACCGGCGACACCTCGAAGTCCTATTTCATCATGGAGCTTCCCGAGTATCGGATTCCCAGCATCAAGCGGGCCACGATCTCGATGCTGAACCGGGCGAAGGCGTTCATCGTCAAAGCGGGAACGATCATCCTGATCAGCAATGCCGTCGTGCACATGCTTCAGACCTTCAACTGGCGGTTCCAGGTGGTCGGCACCTCCGCACCCGAAACGAGCATCCTGGCAAGCATCGCTACCCCGATGGCCTGGCTGTTCATTCCTCTCGGCTTCGGAATCTGGCAGTTCGCAGCCGCCGCGGTCACCGGCTTCATCGCCAAGGAGAACGTCGTCGGAACGCTTGCCGTCACCTTCGCAATCACGAACTTCATCGATGTCGAAGAGTTCGCCCTGATCTCAGGAGGCTCCGATGTGATGACCGTCTTCGGTATCGGAGCGGTGGCCGCGCTGTCCTATCTGGTGTTCAACCTGTTCACACCTCCGTGCTTTGCAGCGATCGGATCAATGAACTCCGAGATGGAGTCGCCCAAATGGCTCTGGGGCGCGATCGCGTTCCAGCTTGGAATGGGGTACGTGCTTTCATTCTTCGTGTATCAGGTCGGCACCTTGGTCACGACGGGTTCCGTCGGTTCGGGGTTCCTGGGCGGACTGATTGCAGTCCTTGCGATGATCGGCTATGTGGTCTACCTGATGAAGAAAGGCTCTTCAAAACGGATGATACCCGTGGCCCAAGAGGTGGCTTGATATGACGATGATGGATATTCTGGTTGGCGCGATCATCGCGGGCATGGTCGGAGCCGCTGCATGGTATCTGTTTCGGAACAAGAAGAAAGGGGGCACCTGCACCGGGTGCTCCTGCTGTCCGCTTGCCGAGGGCTGCGGGAGCAGGAAAGAGTAGCTACAGGATCCATTTCCGATCGATCTTGCATCGGGAGATCAAAAACAGCGCAACCGAGAAGACCAGCAACATTCCAAACGATATCACGGGAGTGAATGCCCTCACTCCCGTGATTGCGCCTCTCAGGAGATCGGTTCCGTAGGTGAGCGGCAGGCAGAACGAAAGAGGGCGCAGAACAAGGGGAAGGCTGGAAATCGGTATGAACAGGCCGCAGAGAAAGAGCATCGGAAAGCGGAAGAAGTTGGAAAACGTCTGAGCCTCGAAGACCTGCTTGGCCGATACCGCGATCATGAGCCCGGTCAATGCGGAGGTGATCGCGATCATCAGGACCGCGAGGAGAACCGTTGTCCAAGTCACCGCGCTCAGATCGATGAAGAAGCTTGCGAAAACGACCGGGACGAAGGCATTGAAGATGCCGAAGAGGATCGTTCCGGAAATCTTGGCAAGCACCAGCGTGTTCAGGCTGATCGGTGCCAGGAGCAATCGGTCGAAGGATCTGGAACTCCGTTCAAAGGTGATCGTGACGGCGAGCATCGAGGTCGTGCCGAAGAGAACGCTCATCGCGATCAGACCGGGCAGCAGGGTCAGTATGCTCCCGTCAGGAGAGCGGATGAGCTGCATCAGGGTCCATGAAAGGGGGAAGATGATCCCCCAGCTGATGTTCGGCGGTTTCAGGTAGTAGGTCTTCACATCCTTTTTCAGGATGTTCCAGAACGCGATCAGGCTTTTCAAGAAAATCCTCCTTTTTCCTTTTCCTTTCTCAGCACGGTTGATTCGATGCCGGTCAGCTCTACAAAGACATCTTCCAACGAAGGATGGAGTTCCCGCGCTTCATATACTTCGATCCCGTTGCCATGAAAAAACTCCATGACGGGGTACAGGGGGATCCTTCGATCGGATCTCATGACAAGCGAATTGCCGGATCGGGTCGTTACGACGCTTCCTTCAAAACGGGTCTGCAGGTCTCCGATATATGATGTACTGGTCTTATCAGTGACAAATTGGATTGCATGACCATGGGTGACACGGTCCATCAGCTGCGGAACGGTTCCGGATGCGACGATTCGTCCTTCGCAGATGAAGGCAATTCGGTCGCAGATCCGCTCGGCTTCCTCAATATAATGGGTGGTGAGGAAGATCGTGGTTCCGTTCTTCTTCAGTTCCACGATCATCTCGCGGATATGTCTGGAACTCTCCACGTCGATTCCCGTCGTCGGCTCATCCAGAAACAACACCTTGGGGGAGTGGATGAGGGCGGCTGCGATGGTCAGCTTGCGGCGCATTCCCTTGGAATAGGCTTTGAAGGGACGCTTCCCGGCTTTCTCCAACCTGAACTGTTCTAAAAGATAATGAGCTTTTTCCTCTCTTTCCTTCTTGCGCATCCCATAGAGGGAAGCGCAGAAGCAGAGGTTCTCAAACCCGTCCAGTTCATTGTAGAGATTGCTTTCATCGGGAACGATCCCCATGATCGCCTGAGCTTTTTTCGTCCGGCTGGCTACATCGATGCCGTCGACGGTGATTGTTCCGGCACTCGGTCGGGACAGGCCGATGATCATGTTGATCGTGGATGTCTTTCCGGCGCCGTTCGGCCCCAGGAAGCCAAACAGCTCTCCTTTCCGTATGTCGAAGGAGATGTCATCCACGGCGGTGATCTCGCCATACCGCTTCGTCAGGTGAGCGACCTTGATCATCTCATCGTTCCATATTCCGGTCTGAACCGTGACAGAGTTCCCTGACCTCGTCGCTGCAGGTGCCTTTCTTGGCGCAATCGTGCTCTTCTTCGGCGGGGCAGTCCTCCCGGGTCTCCGGCTTGCATGGAGCATGCTCGATGGCGGCCAGAGCATCGATGCTCTTCGAGAGTTCCGCCAGGACCGGTCGTTCAACGGCATAATGCATGAAGTATCCCCGTTTCTCTCCGACAAGAAGGCCTGCCTCCCTCAGCACCTTCAGATGCTGGGAGATCGTTGCTTCGGTCAGGTTCAGCTCGGTCGCAAGCGCCCGGACGCAATAGTCGTGCTTCAG
>SHOI01000077.1 GCA_004294855.1 Sphaerochaeta sp.
TGAGAATATCCTTCTTGCTTTCCTTTGGCGATGGCTCGGGAAATTCTCGATTCGTAGGTTTTGCCGGGAAAGACGGTCGTTATCGGATCATTCAGCTGCTGAAACTCCATCGTGTCAATTGTTCTCGTTGTGATCTTCATACAATTAACCCTCTTGTTATTTGTTGGTGCGATAA
The DNA here is from genome assembly GCA_004294855.1 of Sphaerochaeta sp. Classification (GTDB taxonomy): domain Bacteria; phylum Spirochaetota; class Spirochaetia; order Sphaerochaetales; family Sphaerochaetaceae; genus Sphaerochaeta. The sequence goes on from SHOI01000077.1 coordinate 176, forward strand.
TAAACAGGCATGAAAGCGCCATTATGTGCAAAGGAGAATTCGCCGTCTCTTGTAAGAGCGATCAAGCCGCAGATGCAATCGATTTCCGAAGCTCTTTTCACATTTTTTCTTAGTGAATCGGTCAACTTTCCCGTATTGAGATAATCCCGGGCGGATTGATAGGTAAGACACATTCTCAGGATTTTCTCTCCCTCGCCGGTCGCCGAGAGGCCGATCTCCCTTGTACAGTATGTCCCCGCTCCCGGAATGGCGGAATCTCCTACCCTTCCCGGCATTTTCATCCGGATCCCTCCTGTGGACGTTCCCGCGACAAGTCTACCTGCCTGGTCAAGCGCGACGACTCCCACCGTGGAAAAGATATGATCTTCCTTCCGGATCTCTTCGACATAGTATTGAATATCTCTTAACGATCGTTCACGTCCCTTGATCTCTTCAGATGGATTTTTCACGTCACTGAGAGCCGGTTCATACTCTTCAAAGCCGTGAAGCCTTGCAAACTGGACTGCACCGCTTCCCGTGAGAATGGAATGGGGGGTCTTCTCCATCACCATTCTGGCGACTTGAATGGGATTCCTGACTTTCTGGATGCAATGCACGGCTCCGCAGTTTTCCTCGCTGTTCATGACCATCGCATCCATTTCCACAACACCGTTCAGATTGCGAAAGGAGCCGGTGCCCGCATCGAAGATGGGATCGTCCTCCATCATCGTAATGACTTTTTCAACGACGTCGATGGCGGCGCATCCTTCGGAGAGCATCTTATATCCTATTTCACCATATGTTTTTACACCATTGTTTGCAGAAACTTTATCAAGTTCGGTAGGTTCCAAATCATGACACCCTCCATGCACAATCAACCCAAACATATTATTTCTCCCGTCAATCAAAAGATCAGTGGTGAATATTTTGTATAAATCGAGCTATCCGCTCATTGTTGTTTTTTACGGTAGTGAAAAATTCTTCATTGGAGGTGTCCGATACGACCGATCCGTATTCAAGGAACAGCACTCTGTTTGCGATGCGGCGGGCAAAAGGAATTTCATGGGTGACAATCAGCATGACTACGCCGTCTTTTGCAAGTTTTTCGATGATCTTCAAGACCTCGGTACTCATCTCGGGATCCAAGGCTGAAGTAATTTCATCAAGCAACAGAGCCTTTGGATTCATCATCATCGCTCTTGCGATGGCGATTCGTTGCTGTTCTCCTCCGGACAGCTCATTATGCTTGGAATGCAATTTGTCCATCAATCCGACTTTATTCAGCAATTCCTTCGCCTGCTCGATCGCCTCATTCCGCGGTCGCCCAAGAATCTTGATCGGACTGATGACTAAATTCTCCAATACGTCAAGATGAGGGAACAGAATCGTCTGTTGAAAAACCATTCCACATTTGATCCGGATGTCCTTTAAATTCTTTTTTTCCCGAACCGACAACCCATCTACAAGAATGTCGCCGCTGTCGATGGTTTCCAAACCGTTGATACACCTCAGAAGCGTGCTCTTTCCGGTTCCGCTCGGCCCAAGGATGACCGTAACTCCGCTTTGATCGAAATCGACGCTGAAATTCTTGAGAACGACTAATTCTCCGAATGCTTTCGTTATATTTTTTACTTCGATCATCGCCATCGTCATGTACCTCACACATAAAAGCTAAAAATTGAATGCCACTTTTTTCTCAAGCCGCTGGGCAAGTTTCGACAGCGGATAGGATATTGCAAAATATAATACGAAGACTATTCCGTAGATCAAGAAAGGTCGCATCGTTCTCAATGTCAGAATATGGCCGGCCTTGGTAAGATCGATCAAACTGATCAAAGAAACAAACGAAGATACCTGCAGCTGGTTTATGTACAGCGTGATCGCCGAAGGAATCAACAGCCTGAGGACCTGCGGCGCGATGATGTTTTTAAAATTCGAGTACCTGTTGTGGCCCAAGGCGAATCCGGCTTCCCACTGCAGTTTGGGAATCGCCTTGACGGCGCTGTGAACAAGCACGGAGAAGAACGCTCCCGTATTCAATGACAAGGTGATGATTGCAGCCGCCTGTGCATCGAGAACGATGTTCGCAACCACCGGCAATCCGTAATACGTAAGGAAAAGCTGCGTGACAAGCGGAGAGTTCCGCAGTGGTTCAATGTAGACCAGAGGAATGGCTGAAACGATTTTATTCTTTGAACAACGGATCAACCCCATCACGATTCCGATCAGGGTGCCGATGGTTATCGAGACCAACGTGATCCAGAGCGTCATGCCGATCGCTTTCAAGAAAAAATAGATATCATAATGTGTCAAGCTCAGGTACTGTTCAAACACAATAGCTTCCTTATATCACATCAGAGCGTGATGGAAATCCTTCTATCGATCGCCTTGGCCACGAACGAAATGACGAACGTGAAAACACAATACGCCAACATGATGAAAATGAATACTTCAAAAGGTCTGGCGGTCCTTGCCGCCACGGTCTTCGAACTTCCCATCAGATCGTTGACGGTTATGGAAAATACGACGGATGAGGTAAGCACGAGGTTTATAAAATTGCTGGTCAACGGCTTGAACGCCAGACGCAAGGATACCGGCAGTACTATGTATCTGAAGGTCTGAAACGAGTTGTACCCCAATGCGTAGCTGCATTCATAATAGCCTTTCTTCACCGCCAGCAATCCTGATCGGATGACTTCACAGTTCGGAGCGCTTGAGTTGATTCCCAACGCCAGTATTGAAGTGACGATCGGGTCGGTGTGTATTCCCAACTCGGGAAGTCCGAAATACAAAAAGAACAATTGGACGAGAAACGGCGTATTTCTCAGAAATTCCACCCAAGCCGACCCGATGAATCGGAGCACTTTGCTTTTGGATTGCCGCATCAGTGCAACGATGATTCCCAGTATAAATCCAAGGACCAATGCTCCTGCGGAGATGATCAACGTTAAACGAGCCCCCTGCAGCAGCATCGGATAGAACGTTTTTAGAAAACTGAAATTCAAATACATGAGCACACCCTTCCGACAGCCGCAGAAGCAGCCCTTGTGAGAAGCGGCGTTCCCACAAGAGCTACAAAATCAAACTTCATTATTTACCAGATGGCGAGATACTCCGTCGGTTCGGTGCCCCACCATTTCATGTACGTCTCCCTCTGGAAACCGGAACTGATCATCCAGGAGACGAACATATCGACATAGCGGACAAACTCCATGTCCCCCTTGGGAAGTCCGATACAGATCGGATCCGAGGTATAGAGTTTAGGAAGGGCGACCAACTCGCCTTTGCTCTGGCCTGCGGTGAAGTCGATCAGCGTGCTGTCTTCAAACGTCGCATCCGCTTTCCCCTGCTTCATCAACAATGTCTGGTCGGTAAAGTTCGTCACATATACCAGCTCGGCTTGAGGAGCATACTTGAGAGCCAGATCTTCACCCGTCGTTCCTCTTGCAACGGCAATTTTGATTCCGGGCTTGTTCAGATCCTCAACCGTCTGGTATGGACTGCCTTGCCTGACCATCATCTTGATTCCGCAGCGCAGATAAGGCATCGAGAAGTTGATTGACTTGGCCCGTTCAAGATTGCCTGTCATGTTTGCAAAGACGATATCAACACGGCCGCTCGTCAAAGCCGGGATTCTCGTTTCTCCATCGACATCGGTAATCTCAAGCTTCACCCCGAGTGTATCTGCGAATTTCTGGGCAAAATCGACATCATACCCATAAGGCTGTCCCTTATCGTCCCGCCCGCCGATGGGAGGACCATTAAGAGCTATACCGGCACGCAAGACACCTCTGTCCATGATTGTTTGCAACATGCTGACACTTTTTGCAGGTGAGCTGTCTTGAGGCTGGCTCGGAGCTTTTCCACCGGAACATGACAGCAGAACTAACAGAAAGGCCACCAATAACCCAACGAATAATTTCCGTTTCATAAAAACCTCCTCTTGGTTTCGCACACTCACTGTATGCGCTTACATTCTAAGGAGTGATTCCAAGGGTTGTCAATGAAAATAATGCTGTTTTTTCTTTGCACAATAATAAGTTTATGATAGTCTTTACTATGATTAAGCGTATGCAATCACGCTTGATTTGAAGGAGTTCATGATTGGCTGATAGAATCACACAACGCAATGTGGCTGATCTGGCGAACGTTTCCACGGGTACGGTTTCCCGGGTGATCAATGGGCACCCGCTGGTCAGTGAAGAGGCGAGAGCGGCGGTTCTCCGTGCGATCGACCAGCTTGGATACATTCCGAACAAGGCCGCCCAATCCTTGGCGCAAGGTCGTACAAGGAACATTCTGGTAGCCTTTCTGGACAAGAGCCCGATCCTCCCGTCGACATGGCAGTATGAGCTTCCAATTCTCCAAGCCATAAATGATTATTTGCGATTGAATGATTACTCCGTCCAGATAACAATACATACTGCCGAGAACAATCTGAGTTCCATCCTATTCAAGGATGTCATGTACAACAAATCCATTGATGGCATGATCATTCTTACATCCTTGGCTGTCGAGGACAGTTTCGTTCGATCTTTGGAAGAAAGTAGAATTCCGGCAGTGTTCATAGGGAACGGCCCGTTTTGGCATGATGGGAATCAGGTCGGCACAGCCATACTGTTTGACAATTTTCACATCATCCAGGATGCGTACAACATGTTGCGTTCATTAGGCCACGAAAGGATTGGTTTCATTACGGGCTCTGACGAACATATCCACTCGCAAATCCGATTGCAAGCGTTTACAGAGATCGCTGCAAAGCACATGGATTCCGGAACATATGAACAGTTGACGTATCATGGAGACTATTCCATCAATTCGGGCTTTGAAGCGCTCTACCATTTTTTTAAAAAGTCCGACCCGCCAACCGCCATCATATGCGCCAACGACCTCATGGCGATCGGGGCGATGAAAGCCGCAAAAGAACTCCACATGCGGATACCCCAAGATCTCTCGATCATCGGATTTGACAATATCGAGGTGGGAAGCTTCTATTCTCCTCCGCTGACATCAATCAAAGTCCCGTCGTATGATCTTGGCAGGCAAGGAGCGGAACTCTTGCTGGAAACCATCAAGGACGGCAAGACAAAAGAACCTATTACCCTGCCGACCGAACTCATCATTCGAAAATCCATCAGCAAGATGATCTAGCAGGTTGGATTGGAAAGAGCCGGGAACTCCGGCTTCCAGCCTTCCACACCACTTCTGTTATACCTTTCCAGCGTGCCTTTGAGGACACGCAGCACCATTTTGAATCGATTCTCTGACACCTTCAAAAACATCGTGGGACATGATCAGGTACTACCTATGCCCTGAAAAGTATTTCGGCTATCATTGGAGATGAAGACGGATTCAGAGGGGGATCGGATAAGAGATGGACTTGAATGAGTTCTTTGCACAAAACGACCGTGTAGCGATCGCTTTTTCCGGGGGAGTCGATTCTTCTTATCTCCTCTATGCGGCAGGCAAAGCCGGAGTAAGCGCCAAAGGATATTTTGTGAAGAGCGAATTTCAACCTGCATCTGAAGTCGAAGATGCAAAAAAGATTGCAGCCTATGCAGGGGTGGAGATGGAGATCATCCGATGCTCCATCCTCGATGCACCCAAAATCGTCGAGAATGGCGAGAGCCGCTGCTATTTCTGTAAAAAAAAGATTTTTTCCCATATTCAGGAAAAGGCGAAGGCCGATGGGTTCACCATCATCCTCGACGGCACGAACGCCTCTGACGACATTTCAGACAGACCCGGCTACCGGGTTCTTCAGGAAATGAAGGTCCTCTCCCCTCTCCGCATCTGCGGTCTTACAAAAGAGCAGATCAGAAAGCGTTCCAAAGAAGCCGGATTGACCACTTGGGACAAGCCGAGCTATTCCTGTCTCGCCACCCGTATTCCTACGGATACCGCAATTAAACAATCGATGCTGGAAGCAACCGAACATGCGGAAGAATATCTGAAGAGTCTCGGCTTCACGGACTTCAGAATCAGATATCTCTCAGGCTACGCCCAAATACAACTAAAGAACAGTCAGCTAACAGCTTTCTTGGCACAGAAGGCGGACATAAAAAATAAGCTTGAAACATGGTATTCAGGAGTTCTTCTGGACATGGAGACAAGGAAATGAACGATTATAAAAAACTCCTGGAAGGAGTAAAGGAAGGCAGCATCTCCATAGAGGATGCACTGCTCGAAATCAAGAAAAAACCATTCGAAGACATCGGTTTTGCCAAGATCGACCATCACCGGTCTCTTCGTCAAGGTGCAGGTGAGGTCATCTATGGAGCCGGAAAGACACCGGAGCAGATCGCTGAAATATCCAAACGTCTTCTGGAAAGAAGCGAAAGGATTCTCATCACCAGACTGGATGATAAACAGGCAAAAGACCTCTCCGAATGTTTGGAATTCACCTATTTCCCCGGAACCGGAATCGGTATCGTCGGGTCTCTTCCCGAGCCGACGACACAAGGCGTCATCGTCGTAGCGACAGGTGGAACCAGCGACATTCCGGTAGCGGAAGAAGCGGCGTTGACTGCGGAATTCTATGGAAATCGCGTTACAAGACTCTATGATGTAGGCGTAGCCGGTCTACACAGGACGCTGAGCCATCTCGATGAGTTGATGAGCGCTTCCGTCGTCATCGCCATCGCCGGAATGGAAGGAGCCCTAGCTTCCGTTCTCGGAGGGCTTTGTGACAGTCCGGTTATCGCCGTTCCGACCAGTGTGGGGTATGGGGCCTCCTTCGGGGGACTTTCAGCGTTGCTCTCCATGCTGAATTCCTGTGCAAGCGGAGTATCGGTCGTGAACATCGACAACGGCTTCGGGGCCGGCTATCTTGCCTCGATGATCAACAAGAAAGGAGAAAACCGATGACAATCTACATCGACGCCGGCATGGGCGCCGCCGGAGACATGCTGACAGCAGCCCTTGTGGAAGTGCTTGGCAACAAGGAGGAAACAGTCCGGGAGCTCAACCATCTGGGAATTCCCGGTATTTCCTTTCACAGTGAAAAGAGCGAAAAGCTCGGCATCGTCGGAACACGGATGGTTGTCACCTACAACGGAAAGGAAGAAGGGATCGATGGTGAAGTGATCCATCACGGGCATGGGCATGGACATGAGCATGATCATCCGGGGCACGGTTCCGATCACCATCACCATGGTCACTCCTCCCTTCACGACATCGAGCACATCGTCTCTTCACATATCCATGTGGATGAAGCTGTCAAAAAAGACATCATGGCGGTCTATCGCATGATCGCGGAGGCGGAATCCCATGTTCATGGGAAGACGGTGGATGAGATCCATTTCCATGAAGTGGGAATGATGGACGCCATCGCGGATATCACGGCAGTCTGCTATCTCTTCTCCAAGCTCAATCCGGATAAAGTCGTGGTCTCGCCTATTCATGTCGGTTCAGGCACCGTCACATGCGCCCATGGCATCATGCCGGTTCCGGCACCGGCGACAGCCTATCTGCTGCAAGGCTGCCCGATCTACTCTTCAGAGATCAAGGGAGAACTTTGTACCCCTACGGGAGCGGCGCTTCTCAAATACTTCGCCACGGAGTTCGGAGAGATGCCGATCATGAAGGTCTCTTCCATCGGGTATGGCATGGGAAAGAAAGATTTTGAAAGACCCAACGCCGTCAGAATCATGGCAGGAGAAGAAGAAGGAAAAAAAGACGTCATCACGGCGCTGGAATGCAATGTCGATGACATGACCTCCGAAGAGCTGGGATTCGCCATGGAGCGGCTTATGGAAGAAGGGGCTCTGGAGATTTTCGCCACTACCGTAGTCATGAAGAAATCCCGTCCGGGCTTCCTTCTCTCCGTTCTGACCGATGAGGATAAGAAGGAAAAGATGATTTCCCTGATCTTCTCCCTCACCTCCACGATCGGTATCAGGGAGACCCGCCACAGCCGTTATGTATTGGAACGCAAGACCGAGGAAGTGGAAACCCGCTATGGAATCGTCAAGAAGAAGATTTCCCATGGGTATGGGATCAAAAAAGAAAAATTCGAGTATGACGATCTGGCGACCATAGCAAGAAAGGAACACCTTTCCATCAGGGAAGTCAGGGAGAGCCTCTGAGCGCTCTTCGACGTTCCTGCCAAGCCGCCAGGGAAGAGAAACAGAACCAGTATTCATTCCTCTTGAGAATGTCTTGCAGGAGGGTATCTTTTTTACCCCGAGACTCCTTCCAGACATGAAGCGCGTACATCTTCATGGAGTATTCCATATCGCATGACTCGGCTTCAGCGCGTTTTCTGAGACCATCTTCCGTCAGCTCCCCCTTGAGGAAGGAAACACCCTCCCGGTAGGAATAGTGGTGGCCAACCGCTTCTTCGGCTACTTCACGATGCAGGAATGACGGATCCTTCCTCGCCTTCAAGGATGCCAGACTATGCCAATAGATGAGCGCGATCTCCATCTCGGGATCTGCAAGAAACAACACGGAAGAGAACTCTTCCATCGCCTTTTCGTAGTCTCCCTGAAAGTAAAAAGCCAGCCCCATCCGATAGCGGCAATCCAGAGCATCTCCTCCGGTTTCCAGAGCCCTCCGAAAGTCTTCAATTGCACGCTCGGTCTGCAAGGTGGAAAGATATCTTCCGGCACGCAGGCGGAGAGCTTCCGGACTGTCCGGATTCAAAGCCAAAGCTTTGGAGTAAGCTTCAATGGCTTCCAGATAGCGAAGACTCTTTGATAGAGCCTTGCCCAGCAGAATCAGATTTTCAACCGTTTCGGGAAGAACTCTTGCATCGGCGATGTGCCGGGTATCTTCAATGGTCAACGGCTTGCCGTCGAGCTGGCTTTCCGCCGTGGCATACGGCCTTTCCATCAGAGTCCTCTGGTATAGGTATGGGCACAGCGGGAACAGACCATCTTGCCTTCCTTCAC
>SHOI01000078.1 GCA_004294855.1 Sphaerochaeta sp.
GATTAACCTTTCACCGCTCCTGCAACGACTCCTTCAATGATGTAGCGTTGGGTGAAGAGATAGAAGATGATGATCGGCAGCATCGCAAGAACGAGCATCGCCATCATCGCGCCCATGTCCACGGCTCCATAGCCGCCCCTCAGGTATTGGATCGCCACCGGGATCGTCTTGTACTCCGTTCCGATCGTCAGATACGGAAGGAGGTAGTCATTCCAGATCCACATCGCATTGAGGATCGCGATCGTGATCGCAGTGGGCTTCAGCATCGGAAGAACAACCAGAAAAAAGGTCTGAGGAGGGGTTGCTCCGTCGATGAGAGCCGCTTCCTCCAGACTTAAAGGAATCGTCTTGATGAATCCGCTGAACATGAAGGAGCCCAGCCCCGCTCCGAAGCCTACGTAGAGGACGATGACTCCGACGGGATTATCCAGGTGAAGGATGTTCGCTATCTTGCTCATCGTGAACATCACCATCTGGAAGGGAACGATCATCGAGAACACCAACAGATAGTAGGTAAAGGTTGTAAAGAGCGATTTCACCCGGGTGATGTACCAAGCCAGCATGCTTGTGGTGCCAACCACTGCGGTCACGCTGAATGTGGTGATGAAGAGCGAATACCCGAATGCTTTGAAGAAGTTGATCTTTCTTGCCCCCTCGACGTAGTTCGCATACCCGGTAAACGTTTCGGAAGTGGGAAAGGCGAACGGTTCGCTGGAGATGAAGAGCTTCGATTTGAACGAGTTCATGAAGACGATGATAATCGGAGCGACAAACAGGATCGCCAGCATCGCCAGAAGAATCGAGATCACGATGTGAAGATAGTTGGTTCGGGTCTTGATGCTCATGCCTCAACCTCCTTCTGCCTCGTCGCTGCAAGCTGGGTCAGGGCGATGATTGCGACAAGGATCGTAAAGAGGACCGCTTTGGCTTGGCCCACCCCTTCGAAGTTGGTCCGGGTGTAGAAGGTGTTGTAGATGTTGAGGGCGAGCATCTCCGTCTGCCGGGCGGGATTGCCCGCTGTCAAGGCAAGGTTCTGGTCGAAGATTTTAAAGCCGCTGGTCAGGGTGAGAAAGGTACAGATCGTAATCGCCGGCATCACCGAGGGAAGAATAACGCTTTTGAGGCGAATCCAGCTGTTTGCTCCGTCGATCTGGGCCGCTTCGATCAGGTCACGGTTGATCGTCTGGATTCCGGCGATGTAGATCACCATCATATATCCGATATTCTGCCAGTTCGCCAGGGCAACGAGCCCCCAGAACCCGTATTTTGCATCGGTGATGATCGTCGCATTCCTTGGCAGGAGGATTCCGTTGATGATGAGCAGCCAGATCCAGCCGAGAACGATTCCGCCGATGAGGTTCGGCATGAAGAAGATCGTCCGATAGACATTCGTCCCTTTTACCCCCTGAGTAAGCAGCAGAGCGAGGAAAAACGCCAGGATATTGATGGAGATCACGGTGACAACGGTGAATCGGACGTTCATCCAAAGCGATGTGACGAAATCCATATCGGTGAAGATTCGCTTATAGTTGCTCCATCCGACAAACACGCCGTCGGTGACGGTTGAAAACTTGAAAAATGAAAGCACCAATCCCATGATCATCGGAACCAGAAACGCGATGATAAAAGAGATGAGAGCGGGTAACACGAACAGGGGCGCCCATCGCCGCAAGGTCTTATCCATTGATATATCCTTTTATGTACAGAGGGGCCGTATCTAAACGGCCCCAATGCACTTATGATAAGTTATTTAGTGAGATCGTATTCCGTTTTCCAGGAAGCGACGGCCCGCTTGGCGACATCGCTCCAGCTCATCTTGCCGTTGATGTACTGGCCAAGATCGGCACCGAAATCGGTCTTCCACTGGCCGCTCGGAATGACGCTGAACGCCCAAGGCATGCTGGAAACGCCGTCTTTGTTCATCCAGCGGATGACTTCCTTGGCAAGCGGGTCGGTCGGCAGTTCATGATCCTTGAAGGTGTTGAACGGCGTGATGAACATCAGGTCGTTCTTCACGATCGCCTTACCGGTGTCGCTTGAGAAGAGCCAGGTGAGGAACTGGTCGGCAAGGGCCTGCTTCTCGGCGCTCACTTGGCTGTTGATGCAGAGGTAATTCTCCGTTCCGACGTTCAGGCCATCATGCTCTTCACCCTTCACCCCAATGTAAATCGGCATGAACTTGATGTCCTTGTCGGCGACTTTGTTTCCCTGTACACCGAGAATCTGAGCCGCTCCCCAGTTACCGTTCTGGACGATCGCCGCCTGACCGAGGGCGAACTCCGCCATCGCGTCATCGACGCTCTTCGAACCGAGAAGGCCTCGGGCGGTTGTGGAGTTGTCAAGATAGAGGTCCCAAAGCTGCTTCATCTCGTTGGCGTACTTGAACTCAAAGTTGTCGGTCTTGGTTCCGGTGGGGATTCCCTTGTCGCGGAACTCATAGGCGAGCGGTACGTTCACCAGGTGAGTCTGCCAGCGCCAGTCATTTCCCGGAGCCATGCTGGTGGAAGCAAAGACGCCCTTGATTCCCAAGCGGTCTTTATTTCGGGTCATGTCTTCGACAACGGCCTTCAGAAGAGCGAACGAGGTGATCTCTTCGGCGCTCTTGATCGAAACCTTTTTGTTCGGCAGGGCGAAATAGGCGCGCATGATCGCATCGTTGTAAATGAGGCCATAGCCTTCAACCGCATAGGGAATTGCAAGAACTTGATCTCCGCTGGTCAAAGCCATCGACTTGTCACTGAGAATCTTGTAGAACTGGGTGTTCTTCAAGTCGGAAACATAGTTGAGGCTTCCTGCCAATCCGACCGGACCGTTGGTCTGGAAGATTGTCGGCGGGCTGCTCTTGGCCAACTCGCTTTTCAGCGTAGCGGCGTACGTTCCACTTGCCGCGGTAACGACTTTCAGCTTGATGCCGGTTTCAGCTTCAAAGGCGGGAGCCACCTTGGTCTCATAGACCGATGCGATTTCCGGTTTGAAGTTGAGGAAGTAGACTTCCTTCACGGCTTCCTCTTTGGTACCGGCGCTGAAGCCTGATACGGCGACAAGCAGGGTGATGAGAAGGGTCAGAGCAATATACTTTCTCTTCATTCAAATATCCTCCTTAAAGGTTATAGGTAGAAATATTTCTACACTCTTCCACTAATGTAAGACTCTTTAGATGAAGAGTCAAGAAACATGCCAACGGATGGATTTTTGCTACTGAAAGTTGTGTTCGGTCATGATTCGCTCGATGGCCTCGATAAGGTCGTCAATGATCTCGAATCCCTGATCATGGAGATGAGTTGCCGCATTGTTCATCAAGTATCCCTTTCCGGCTGAACGGAGCATCGACAAGTCGTTTTCATCATCGCCGAACGCCCAGCTGTCCTTTTCCCGAACCTTCAGGAGAGTACGGATCTCTTTCAGCGACTCTCCTTTGTTGGTCGGACAGATGTCAAACAGTTGGACGCCGGTGGAAAAGACGTGAAGGTCCAAAGCATAGCGCTCTTTCGCCTTGATCAACAGCTCGTCGCGGTTGCCGCGGCACAGTGCGGTCATTTGCAGCATCGTATCCGGAATTTCCGAAGGATCTTTATAAACATGTGTGTAATCCCGCCCCAACAGGGCGGCCACCCGGGGATGGTCGCGGTGGTCGGCGTGAACGTAGAATCCGTCCAATGCGGAAAGAAGGGGGATGACGTCCCACCGCGCAAAATCGGCGAGAATCGCTTGGACCGTCGAATACTCCATCCGGTGCGGTTCGATCAGATCCGTCCCTTTGTGCAGAATCCGACAGCCGTTCGAGGCGGAGAAGATGAGATCATTTTCCACATCCTTGAAGAAGGACAGGAGGGACTGATGATACCTGCCGCTTGAGATGCAGAAACAATACCCTTTGTCCTGAGCCCGGCGAACCAGATCGAAAAATGCTTGATCGACGGTTTTCCGTCCATGGGGAAGAATCGTCCCGTCAAGATCACAAAAAAAGATGCCTAAACACCCGCGCACAAAGCCCTCCGTCAGTCATCAGTATGAATGAGATGCAAAGGATTGACAACAACTCTTGACTACTTAACAAACATATAGTATCTGTGACGTATGGCGGAGATTCTTATCGGTACATCCGGCTACAGCTATCCCGATTGGGTTGGATCCTTCTATCCGGAAGGCAGCAGGAGCGAGGAGTTCCTCTCCCTCTATGCCCAAAGCTTTGAAACCGTTGAACTGAACTTCTCCTTCTATCGGATGCCGCAAGGCGCCCAACTTGCCCTCATGCACCAAGAGGCCCCGAAGCTCCGCTTCTCCTTGAAAGCTCACCAAAGTCTCACGCATACAATCGATCCGAGCACATACAAGAGCAGTGCTTCAACGTTTGCCCAAGCTGTCGAGCCGCTTGCGGCCGAAGGCGTGCTCCTTGCGGTCCTTCTTCAATTTCCTCCGTCGTTCGCCTACACCGTCGATCATCGCTATTATCTCGATTCCTTGATTAACATACTTAGCCATCTTCCGCTGGCGGTCGAGTTTCGTTCCCCCTCCTGGTTCAACAAACAGACCCTCGACGGATTGAAGAAACGAAGGGTGAGCTTCGTCTCGGTCGATCTGCCTCAGATCGCCGGCACTCCGCCCCTCCTCGACGTCCGAACCGCCGACCTGGGGTATGTCCGGCTCCATGGCCGAAACAAGGAGGCGTGGTGGGGGTCTTCCGACAACAAGCGCTATGACTATCTCTACAGTACCGGCGAGCTTGATTCGATCGCCCGACGGATCACCGCGTTGGCGGAAGATGCCAAGCGGATTGCAGTGTATTTCAACAACCACCACCGCGGGCAGGCGGTTAAAAACGCCCAGGTGCTTAAGACCCTCCTATGATCATCCATCTTTCGATCGGCGATTTCAGCTCGAGCGCAACGATCGCCATGAATCCTTCCTTGAAAGCCGTTCCGTTCGTCATCGCCCGGGGATCGTCCGCCCGGGCGTTGGTCCTCAGCCCCTCTCCGACCGCAAGGAAGGAAGGAATCCGCGTCGGCATGCGCCTTGCTCACGCCCAACTGATCCTTCCCTCCCTGCTGGTCATCGAGCCGGATTACCGCGCCCTCCTTCGCGCTCGGGAAGCGATTGACACAGTCGCCGGCCGCTACAGTCCGAACGTGGCGGTGACGAAAAACGGATCCTTCTTTCTGGACATGAGGGGTACGACCCGCCTCTTCGGACCGGTGGTCGACAGCGCTGCGCGGCTGCGAAGCGAGATTCACTCCTCCTTGGGTTTTGACGGAAGCGTCGCCGTCGCTTCCAACACTCTGGTTGCGAACGTCGCCACGCAGACGATCGCCCCCTCGGGGCTCGCCTCGATCCCCCCGGGAGAGGAGTCCTCCTTTTTGCACCCGCAACCGGTCACCCTTCTGCCGGGCGTCGGAGCGAAGATCGCTTCGCTTCTTCATTCGGTAAACATCATCCACATCGGCGATCTGGCCGGCTTGGATGAGAAACAGGTCCGTTCGTTCTTAGGGCCGAAAGGCCTCGAACTGTACAAACGGGCACAGGGCGTCATGCCAAACGAGGGACCGGTCCCGACCGAAGCGATGATCGAACGCCGGGTCCGCTTCAGTGAGCCGCTGATCGACTACCCCCTGATCAAAGCCGCGCTTCGCTCGACCTGCGAAGAAAGCGGTTTTGAATTGCGGACTCGGGGCCTCGCCGCCCGAACCCTTTCGCTTACTCTTCAGTGGATCGACGGAATGGAGCGGACGCGGTCGATGACCCTTGCCAACCCGATCGTTCTTGACACCCAAATTGCAGATCATGCGGAAATCCTCTTGCAGGCTCTTCTGACCCGGCGGCCTCATGTGCTTGGATGCACCTTCAGACTTTCACGTCTTGAGCCGGAAATTCAGACGATCGACCTTTTTGACGCTGAACAAGAGATGAAGCGGCAAAACCTCCAAGCTGCAGTCGACCGGATCCGAAGCCGCTACGGAGTCGAAAGCCTTTCGATCAGCGGAGTTTTCCATGGGAAGTAGAATCGGCATTATCAGCGGGTACTCGCTTGCATGGGGTGTCCTGCCGGCGGAAGAGCTGATGAGCCATCTCAAAGCTCTCGGGGTTGCCAGGACGGCGATCTGCGATCGGGATACGATCGCCGGCTACCCCCGCTTGAGGGAGGCGGCCTCCGATGAGGGGATCGAGCTGATTCTGGGCTGTGCGCTCACCGAAGGAAACGAGACGATCTTTGTCTTCGTCCAGGATCAAAGCGGGTATGAAGAGCTCTGCTCCCTGTTGAGTAAACGGTATCAAAACCCCGCCTACTCATACCTTGAGGATCTTCAGGGAACGTCCCTTCACCTCGCCGTCTCGGACGATATCTCGATCGAGGCCCCGCATCGGTATCATGCACTGCTGCCCGGTCGACTCAAGAAGCGTTCATCCCCCTACCCGCTTATCGCCCTCGACGACGGATTCCTGAGAAGCGAAGCGGATCGGATCGTACATAAGACGCTGGTCGCGATCGGAACGAACACAAACGTCGGCAATCTTCGTGTCGAAACCTACTGTGCAAAAGGAAGGATCCTGCTTGATCAACGTTCATTTGAAGAGCTCTTCGCTCCGTGGCCGGAAGCGATCGCCACTGCAAACTCCCTGATCGCCTACGATCCGTTTCCGAAGACCCATATCTTTCCGACGGTAACGCCGCCTAACGGGCTGTCCCCGATCGCCGAACTCCGAAGGCGCGTCTACCTCGGCGCGGAAAGACGGTACGCTGAAGTTACCGACGAGGTGGTCCACCGCATCGAATACGAACTTTCCATCATCGAAGCAAAACACTTTTCTTCCTACTTTCTCATCATGGACGAGATCGTCGCCCTCGCCAGTCGCTCCTGCGGACGCGGCAGCGGCGCCGCCTCCATCGTCTCCTACGCATTGGGGATCACAAACGTCGATCCGATCGCCCACAACCTCTACTTCGAACGCTTTCTCTCCCCCGGCCGGACCGATCCGCCGGATATCGACGTCGATTTCGCCTGGGATGAGCGGCCTCGAATCTTTGAAGCAATAAAAGATCGATATGGAGAGGACCGGATAGGTCGGGTGGCCAACCATATCTTTTACCGAAGGCGAAACGCCCTCCGGGAGTGCGCCCGGGCATGGGGACAAAATGACCGGGCAATCAACCGGTTTCTTGAAAGAACAGACTCCTTAGATCCCGATTGGCGGACGATCCGGTCCATCGCCGATCATCTGGCAGGTCTTCCGAAAGAGATCGGAACCCACTCCGGCGGAATCATCATCACGCCGAAGCCGATCGTCACATACGCCCCGATCACCCGTACCGGCGACGGGTATCCGCTTCTGGTGTGGGAGAAGGACGGATGCGAGCTTGCGGGGTTCGTGAAGCTGGACATTTTGGGCAACCGCTCCCTTGCGGTGATCCGGGACGCCCTGTCCAATCTCAAGGCGGATGGAATCGTCATCGATGAAGACCGATGGCGGCCGATCGATGATGTCGAAACGCAGGACACCCTCGCTCGGGGCGATTCGATAGGGGTGTTCTACATCGAGAGCCCGGCGATGCGCCAGCTCCAGAAGAAGACGAAAAAAGGCGATTTCGATCACATCGTCATCCATTCGTCGATGATCCGCCCCGCCGCCAATCGCTTCATCGGCGAATATGTCAAACGCCTGAACGGCAAGCCGTTTACCCATCTTCACCCGCGTCTTGAATCGATTCTCGGAGAAACCTACGGAATCCTCTGTTATCAGGAGGATGTCTCGAAGACAGCGATCGCCTTGGCGGGTTTTGATGAGGTCGAAGCGGATCAGCTGCGTAAGATCATCGCGAAAAAACATGCGACCAAGCGCCTTGAAGCGTATCGGGAGCAGTTCATCCGGGGATGTATACACAACGGGGTTCCGATTCAAACGATCGAACGGGTCTGGGCGATGATGCTGAGCTTCGACGGCTACTCCTTTTGCAAGCCGCACAGCGCTTCGTACGCGATGGTCTCCTTTCAAAGCGCATATCTCAGAACCCATCATCCCGCATATTTCCTCGCTGCGGTGCTGACCAATCAGGGCGGGTATTACCACGGGGGAGCCTATGTCTCCGAAGCAAGACGGATGGGCCTCATCGTCGAAGGGCCGGATCTCAACCGGAGCCAACGGGCATATATCGCAAACGGGAATACGATCATCGTCGGTTTGATGGCGATAGCGACTTTGAGTGAAGGGGCAATCCTTCGGATCATCCGGGAACGCTCCGCCAACGGCTTGTTTCACTCGTTGGAAGAGGCGGCCTCCCGCTTGCACCTCGGCCGGGAGGACTGGCAGGCCTTAAGTCAAAGCGGAGCCTTGGAGGTACTCGCCCCCGGCTCCCGCCGAAGCGATCAGCTGAGGGTGGTTCTGACTACCGCATACGAGGAGCACAAGGATGCTCAGCTTGAGCTTTTTGGACAAGCGAACGAGATTCTGCCGGTTCGGCTTCCCCCCGCCCACCGCACTCTCGGCGAGCTTCATGCCGAATATGAAGCTCTGGGATTTCTTCGAACCGCCCATCCCCTCATCCTTTACGCCACCCATCTACAAAGAATCAGACGGAATCTGGCGAAGGATCTTCCCTGCCATATAGGCAGGCGGGTGACCCTCGTCGGCTACCCGATCACGCTGAAGAGGGTCTTCACCTCCGCAAGAGAGGTGATGGCGTTCTTCTCCTTCGAGGATGAAACGGCATTGTTTGAGACGGTGCTTTTCCCTGAGATCTATCGGCGATATGAACGGCTGCTGGGCTCCTCCCGTCCTCTTGTCATCCAAGGAGTCGTCGAGAGCGATGAGGGAGCTCTTACCGTTGAAGTCGATCGTCTTTCCTCACTGTAGGGGCACCCGGGCGGCGACCTGCCACTGAAGCCGGCCGTCAGAGGTGGGAAGCGGAGC
>SHOI01000202.1 GCA_004294855.1 Sphaerochaeta sp.
GTTCATATATGCCGAATCAAGCCCCAGATACAGGATGGAGAATGTTCCGAAGAGGGCTCCGATGATTGCACCGAGGATCAGCAAGGGGAAGAAGATGCCGCCCGGGGCTCCGGATCCGAAACTTATCATCGAAAAGATGAATTTGACAAGAAAAAGCACAGTGAGAAACCCCAGACCGCTTGACAGGTTCAGGTATTCCATCGCGGCATGGCCCCCTCCCAATGTAGCGGGAAATACGAGGCTGAGAAGACCCGCAAGGAAAAATGGGATCATCACCCGAAATCGTGTGTTGGATACTTTTTTATACAGCTTTTGTGTTTTCAGCAGAACGAGGTTATACAATGAACCGGCACCTCCCAAGATGATGCCGAGCAGACAGATCATCCAATAGGAGCTCAAGGGAAGAGCGTCCTGAATGGGAAAAGCAAGAACGGGATGAGCGCCGAAGATCAGTCTGGCGATGGAACCCGCTACGATGGCCGATACCATGGTGACGAGCAGGATGAGCGGCGATATGTAGGTAAACAGCTCCTCCACCGCAAAGACCACACCGGCAAGAGGGGCATTGAATGCGGCCGCCAGTCCGGCGCTTGCGCCACCCGCAATCAAATAGTTGCGCTCAGTGCGGGAATCACACAATCTGTTGCCAAGGCCCTCGGCGACACAGGCGCCGAGTTGGATTGACGGCCCTTCGCGTCCAACTGACAATCCGGCAAAAATGGCGATCGCCCCTCCCAGGAATTTGGACCAAAGCGTGTTGAACCAATGATAGTTGAAATAGCCGAGAATCGTTCCTTTTACTTGAGGAATACCACTGCCGCTGATTGACCGATTTTTTTCGACGAGTTTTCCGACGCCATAGCCCATAATGCCCAGCACGATGAATACAAGAGGGAGGAAGATAGGATTGTTCTTCGCATATCCATACAGCTGAAAAGAAAGTGATTCCAATCTGCCGAGGACGATCCGGTATGCGATGACGACCAAGGCTACGGCAACCCCGGTCAGTGCGGCTTTCCATATGAGCGATAGTCGTTGGTTTCCTCTATTCAATTCGTTTTGACCATGATCAATCAATTTTTTCATCTCCGAGTCTTCCTGTAATTCTATCAGATCAGTTTTTGATGCAACCTTATTATACCTGTAGTGGCCGACTTGGCTACGAGGTTCTTTACTCAGATCTTGACGCCATATCGAACAGCTTGAGAAACGGCCGTCCTTTATCATCTTCTACACTCCGGCATCTGTGGAGAGCATGTTCGGTTGACTACATGTTGCAGGCAACTTGCGTGCATCTCCACTAGTTGGCACGGGTGTCCGGCTGATTGGCCGATACGCCTGCCATATCTACGGCGGAGAAATACCATTCCTCTTTATCTTCATCCCACGCCGTACGGATGTTCTGATTTTAAAAACCCTGAACCGTATCGTTCTCCGGCATTTTCCCTTTCTTTCCGCATCACCTCTTTGAGCGCGATGGCGTCGAATTTTCGTTGACATCGCGCAGAGACCGAACCTATCATCAGGCTATGCGACGATGTCCACCGAAGCAGCCTTCAGACCGGGAGCAATTCTCTCGTATCGAGTTGTAGGATTGCTCATACAGGAAATAATAAAGGAGAAACGCTATGAAAAGAAGGATTGTGTTC
>SHOI01000203.1 GCA_004294855.1 Sphaerochaeta sp.
AGCTATCAAGCATCATATTCGTTGTTTCCCGCGACAACAAGATGGGAATATGCTTTTCGCTCAAAACGAATCGAATACCTCACCATCTTTCGAATCGTTCAAAGCATTCAACGCTGAAGGGATGATTGCCATTCCTGACAGGATACCCTGTCGATTGAAGTGGAGCTACAGAAGTTCATGGATCGGTACCGCATGGAGTACAGGGTGATCAAAGGATTTGCCTTGGGCTCACATCCCTGCCGGTCCAGCCCTGACCTCGCGCCCACTCTCTCATATCCCTCGCTTCTTCTCTGTCATCTCCGTGGATGATCTCGAGCATATCGATATACCCGAAGACATGTCCACAGTCGTCAAGCACATGCAGACCGTCCTTGGCGATGCAGACCGGTCTACGGTCGGCAATGACCTTTGCCGCCGTCTCATCAGCCACCATCCGGTTGTCCTTCCCGAATTCCTTCACCAGCGTGATGTCCACCTCCCAGCCATCACCATAGTCGTACCTATAGAGAAGCTTGTCGGTGATCGGCATGACGTGCTTCGGCTCATATTTCTTTTGCAGCATCTGCATCTGCAGGAACGCATGGGATTGGATGGATTCGTCACGCGAACCCTTCGCTTGTTTGGCACCGGCAACAAAGACGTCACGATATCTCTTGTACAATCCGATACCGCCGGAATCCATCGCCAAGGCGCTGGCCTTCGCCGTCTCGATGTCCACGGGATCCAGTGAAAGGATTTCGCTCAACCGGAGGCTTTCCTTCAGTACGTCGGGCATGCCGGTATCGAACATGAACGGATTCAGAAGCTCCTGAAACGATGCATCCTCGAACCGCACCTGCCCGGGTTCCGCCTTCGCTCCCGATCCGGACGAATGCATGGTGAGCATGGAGCGCCGCCGTGCCAGCTCCCGGATCTCGACCTGGTTCTCGAGCCAATACTCGCTGATCCCCCGGTATCTGTACTGTTTGAGGTACTTGGAACGCATCCAGGTTCTTGGGCTCTTGGTCTCCTCATAATCGTCATCCCAGAATTCGTCATCGAACGTGCTGTTCGGGAACTGCAGATAATAGCCGAACACCGGCGCGATTTCCAACACCTTCCCCGCTGTGAGTGACTGGAACAACGGTTGCGGCAGCTTGAAATCATGTAGGTGGCTGTTCGTCCATCCGAAAGCCATGTTGATGAGGTAATGCAGCTGATGGAGAGCCAATGAGGAGGGGACGATGACATCCCGGGAGATAGATTTAACAACGCCTCCGTATTTCGCGAGGATCTTCGCTTCATCGTCCTCAAAGTAATCAAGACGACTGTCACGAAGCTCCAGATGCAAGAGCATGGCATAGGGAGCCTTCTTTTCCCGCGGTGCCGCCGTCGTCGGATCTTCCGGCAACCCATCCGGTCTCTTATGTTCGCGGGATCGGCTCCTTTGTGCGTACGAACGGTTTCGTGCCCGATACTTCTCGCTTCTCATCGCCGTGTCCGTCTTTTCCGGCTCGTCATACAGCCCCTTCTTGTAGGGAAGGTAGTTCTGGACCATCACCACGCTGACCTGCAACATCTCGGCGATTTCAACCGACGATTTCCCCTGGTCGGCCAGTTGCCGGATCTGAAGTGACCTCGGGCTCGACCACAACCCCATCGTGA